>NZ_CAWMPM010000045.1:0-75101 GCF_963869435.1 Nocardia violaceofusca NBRC 14427 | reverse complement strand
AGCGACATGGGGATCGGCGACAACCGCGCTCAGCAACCGCACGAAACGATCCGCGAATCCGGCTACCGTCGACTCGTCGAACAGATCCGTCGCATAGGTGAAGACGGCCGGCTGTTCGCGATCACCGTCGACGGGCGAAATCGTCAGTTGCAGATCGAATTTCGCGACGGCTCCGTCGAAGTCGACCTCCTCGACGGCCAGTCCCGGCAGTTCCAGCCGGGCGGTATCGACGTTCTGGAAGAACAGCGCCACCTGGAACAGCGGATGGTGTGACGGTGCACGGACCGGATCCAGGACCTCGACCAACCGCTCGAAGGGCAGTTCGGCGTGCGAGAACGCGGCCAGATCCGATTCGCGGACCCGGTCCAGCAGATCGACGAAACTCGTGCCGGGTTCGACCTCGGTGCGCAGCACCAGGGTGTTGACGAACATGCCGACGAGATCGTCGAGCTCACGTTCGCCACGCCCGGCTACCGGAGCGCCCAGGGTGACATCCGTGCTGCCCGACAGCCGCGACAGCAATGCCGCGAAGGCCGCGTGCACCACCATGAACTCCGACGCGTTGTGCGCGCGAGCGATCTCCGACACGGCGCGATGCGTCTGCGCCGGGATCGCGAACGAATACACCCCGCCGACGCCCGAGGGCGTCTGCGGACGCGGCCGGTCCGCGGGCAGGTCGATCCGTTCCGGCGCGTCGGCCAGCGCCGCGCGCCAGAACGCCAGCTGCTGCGCGGCCGGCGACTCGGGATCGTTCTCGTCGCCGAGCAGCTCCCGCTGCCACAGCGCGTAGTCCGCGTATTGCACCGGCAGCGGCGCCCACGCGGGTGCCGCACCCGAGGTGCGCGCCAGGTAGGCGGTCATGAGGTCCCGGACCAGCGGCGCCACCGACGCGCCGTCCGCCGCGATGTGGTGCGTCACCACGACCACCACGTGCACGTCGGGGGCGGACGTCAGCACCGCCATCCGCAACGGCACCTCGGCCGCGACGTCGAATCCGCGCAGCGCGAAGCGGGAGATCCAGTCCACGACAGCGCTTTCGCCGACCTCGACGACCGGCAGATCCGGCACCGTGGACGAGGGCAGTACGTTCTGATGTCCCACGCCGTCCACCGCGGGGTAGACGGTCCGCAGCACCTCGTGCCGGGCGACCACGTCACCCACGGCCGATCGCAGCGCCGTCAGGTCCAGCGCACCCGTCAACCGGACGGCGAAGGGAATGTTGTTGGCCGGGGAGGCGGTGTCGAACTGGTTGAGGAACCACATCCGCTGCTGTGCCAGCGACAGCGGCACCAGCTCCGGGCGCGGTCCCGCTACCAGCGCGGGACGTTGTGCGGGCGCGACGGCTGCTTCGGCGCGAATCGCCAACTGCTCCACCGACGGCGCCTCGAACAGGTCGCGGACCGCGACCGCCGCGCCGAGCGCGGCGTTCACCCGCGCGACGACCCGGGTGGCGACCAGTGAGTTGCCGCCCAGGGCGAAGAAGTCGTCGTCGCGGCCGACCCGCTCGGCGCCGAGTACATCGGCGAACACTCGGGCGATCGCTTCCTCGACCGGTGTGACGGGTGCGCGGAACTCGCGCTCCCCCAGCACCTTCGGCTCGGGCAGCGCACGCCGGTCCAGTTTGCCGTTCGGAGTCAGGGGCAGCGACTCCAGCACCATGACCACGTCGGGAACCATGTAGCCGGTGAGGAATTCGCCCACCGCCGAGCGCACCGCACCGGGGTCGGCGACCTGCCCGGCCTCCGGGACGACGTAACCCACCAGCCGGTCACCGAGGTCGCGATCGGAGTGGACCACCGCCACGGCCTGACTGATGCCGGGGCAGCGCAACAGCGCGGCCTCGACCTCACCCAGCTCGATACGGAAACCGCGCAGCTGTACCTGCTGATCGCTGCGTCCGGCATATTCCAGGGCGGCCTCACCGTCGAAACCGGCCCAGCGGCCGATATCGCCCGAACGGTACATGCGCGTACCGGGCGCCCCGAACGGATTCGCCACGAACCGAGTCGCGGTCAGACCCGGGCGGCCCAGGTATCCGCGCGAAAGCTGGCGTCCCGCGATGTACATCTCACCGGCGACACCGACGGGAGCCGGATGCAGGCGTTCGTCGAGAACGTAGGCTTCCAGACCCGGCAGAGCCTGGCCGATCACGCTGGCCGGATGATCGGCCAGCCCCTCGTCGAGCGCCAGGAACGACACGTGCACCGTGGTTTCGGTGATGCCGTACATGTTCACCAGTCGCGGCGCGGACGAACCGTGCCGCTCGTACCAGCGGCCGAGCTGGCGCAGATCCAATGCCTCGCCACCGAAGACGATGTAGCGCAGGGCGAACTTGCCCGCACTCGCCACCGCGGTATCCCCGCCGGTGTGATGCTGCGCGGCGCGATCGGCCTCGGCCAGCTGATAGAAGGCCGACGGGGTCTGATTCAGCACCGTGACCTGTTCGCGAATCAGCAACTCGCGGAACGCTTCCGGCGAACGCGAGGTCAGGTGATCGACCACGACCACCGCACCACCGGTGGCCAGCGAACACCACAACTCCCACACCGAGAAGTCGAAGGCGAAGGAGTGGAACAGCGTCCACACATCGGTCTCGTCGAAGTCGAACAGCAGCTGGGTGTTCGCGAACAACTCCAGCACGTTGCGATGAGTGACGCCCACGCCCTTGGGCACACCGGTGGAACCCGAGGTGTAGATGACGTAGGCCAGATCGGCCGGGCGCAGCGCGCGCACGCGTTCGCCGTCGGTGATCGGGGCGTCGGCGAAGTTCCCGGTCTCTTCCAGCAGAACCGTCGCCAGTTCCGCGGCGGGCAGTTCCGGCCGCACGGCGGCCGTGGTGAGCACACACGCCGGCTCGGCATCCGACAGCATGAATTCCAGCCGCTGCGCGGGGTAGCCGGTATCGATCGGCAGGTAGGCCGCGCCCGACAGCAGGACACCCAGCAGCGCGACGGGCAACTCCTCGGTGCGCGGAACCGCCACCGCTACCAGGGATTCCGGGCCCACGCCCTGCGCGATGAGCGCGCGCGCCACACGATTGGCACGCCGCAGCAGCTCACCGAAGGTGACGGTGGTGTCGCCGAACCGGATGGCCACCGCGCCCGCGCGCCGCTGCGCCTGCGCCTCGATCAGATCCACCAGCGTCACCGGCGGGACCAGCGCTCCGGGTGAATTCCATTCGTGCAGAACCAGTTCCCGCTCCCCGGGGGCGAGAACATCGACGTCGCCGACGACCGCGGCCGCATCGGCCGCGACAGCGCTCACGATGCGCAGGAAACGATCGGCGAAGTCCTGCACCGTCGCTTCGTCGAACAGATCCGTCGCGTAGCTGAACGACGCCGAGATGCCTTGTGGCACACCGTGTTCGTCGACACGCTCGGCCATGGCGAGCTGCAGGTCGAATTTGGCCGAATCGATCGCCAGATCGACTCCCGACACCGCGAGGCCGGGCAGTTCCAGTTCGGTGCGGGCCAGGTTCTGGAACGTCAGCATGACCTGGAACAGCGGATGCCGGCCGGTCGAACGTGCCGGGTCGAGAATCTCCACCAACCGCTCGAACGGCACATCGGCGTGGCCGAACGCGGCGACGTCGGTGCCACGCACGTCGGCGAGCACCTGTTCGAAACTGCGCGCCGGATCGATCTCGGTCCGCAGCACCAAGGTGTTGACGAACATGCCGATCAACTCGTCGAGCGCCTCGTCGCCGCGGCCCGCGATCGGAGTGCCGATCGCGATGTCGCGCGTACCGGACAAGCGGGCCAGCAGGACCGCCAGGGCGGCGTGCACGACCATGAACAGCGTGGCCTGATGCTCGTGGGCGAGGCGATTCAGTGCCGCGTGCACCGCCGGGTCGATCTCGAAGTCGTGGGTGCCGCCGCGATAGGACGCGACCGCCGGGCGCGGGCGGTCGGCCGGGAGCTCCAATTGCTCGGGCAGCGCGGCGAGTTCGCGACGCCAGAACTCGATCTGCGCGGCGAGCACCGAGTCGGGATCGTCCTCACTGCCCAGCGTTTCCCGTTGCCACAGCGCGTAATCGGCGTACTGGACCGCGAGCGGCGACCATTCGGGGTGACCGCCGCGCGCCCGGTCGAGGTAGGCGGTCATCAGATCGCGGGTCAGCGGGCCCATCGAGAAGCCGTCGCCGGCGATGTGGTGGATCACGCACACCAGCACGTGCTCGGTCTCGCCGAGCCGGAGCACGCGCAGGCGCACCGGCGGCGCGGTCGTCACATCGAAACCGCCGGAGACGGTCTCGGCGACCAGGGCGGCCACTTCGTCCTCGGCCGCCTCGACCAGCGGGATCTGCGGTACCGCACGGGAATCCGAGAGCGGCAGCACCTGCTGGTAGCCCTCGCCGTCGAGTTCGGGATAGACGGTGCGCAGCACCTCGTGGCGTTCCACCAGATCCCGCACCGCGGACCGCAGCGCGTCCACGTCGAGACGTCCGCTCAGCCGCACCGCGACCGGAATGTTGTTGACGGCCCCGGCGGGGTCGAAGCGGTTGAGGAACCACATGCGCTGCTGCGCGTAGGACAGCGGGATACGTTCGGGACGGGTCATCGGCCGCAGCCGCTCCCCGGTTCCGGTTCCGGCGTGGCGTTCCACCTGTTCGGCGAGCGCGGCCACGGTCGAGGCCTCGAACAGCAGCTGCACCGGCACGCGGGCGCCCAGCGCCGAGCCGATCCGGGCCGCCGCCTGGGCGGCCAGCAGCGAATTGCCGCCGAGTTCGAAGAAGTCGTCGTCGGCGCCGACCCGGCCGGGATTGTCCCCCTCGCCGGGGACCAGCAGGGCCGCGAACACCTCGGCGACGATCTCCTCCACCGGGGTGGCGGGAGCGCGGAATTCGCGGGCCGCGAAGGTCGGTTCCGGCAGCCGGGCGCGGTCGAGTTTGCCCACCGGGGTCAGCGGAATCTCGTCCAGCGTCATGATCACCGCGGGAATCATGTACGCGGGCAACGATTCCGCCAGGAAATCGTCCAGGCTCGCGATATCGAGCGCGGCCTCGGAACGCGGCAGCACATACGACACCAGCGCCGTCGCGCCCGAGGGCAGCGTGCGGCCGATGGTGGCGGCGAAATCGATATCCGGATGGGCGGTCAGGGCGTTGTCGATCTCGCCCAGCTCGATGCGGAAGCCGCGAATCTTGACCTGGAAGTCGGAGCGGCCCAGATATTCGATGGTGCCGTCGGATTCGTTGCGGCGCACCAGGTCGCCGGTGCGATACAGCCGTCCACCGGGCCGGCCGGCCTCCGCGCCGAACGGACTGGCGACGAATCGCTCGGCGGTCAGGCCCGGCCGATTCAGATAGCCCTGCGCCAGCGCCGGGCCGGCCAGATAGAGCTCCCCGACCACGCCCGCGGGCACGGGGCGAAGCCGCGAATCGAGAACGTAGGCCCCGATGCCGGAGATCGCCGTACCGATCGTGATCGGCTGTTCGGCAGCCATTTCCGCGGTGGAGGTGGCGAGGATCGTCGCCTCGGTCGGGCCGTAGCCGTTGTAGAAGCGGCGGCCGTCGCGCGCCCAGCGCCCGACCAGCTCGGGACCGAACTTGTCACCCGCGACCACCACGACCTCGAGGTCGGGCAGATCGGCCGGGTCCACCGACTCCAAGGCGCCCGGCGTGATCAGCATGTGCGAAACGCGTTCGCGCCGCAGCAGATCCGCCAGCTCGAAACCACCGAACACATCCGGCGGCGAGACGACCAGGGTCGCCCCCGACGAGAAGGCCAGCAGCAGTTCCAGCACCGAGACGTCGAAGTTGGGCGAGCAGACGTGGAGTACCCGGGCACCCTCGGTCACACCGTAGTGCTCACGCTCGGCCGCGACCAGTCCGCCGAGGCCGGCGTGCGTCACCACGACGCCCTTGGGGCGGCCGGTGGAACCGGACGTGTAGATCACGTAGGCCGGATGCGCTTCGGTGAGCGGGCGCACGCGGTCGGTGTAGGAGATCGGGTGCGCCGGATGCGAGGCGATCCGCTCGGAGACAACCGGATCGTCGAGTTCGAGCCAGTACACGCCGCTGCCCAGCGCACCGCGATACGCGCCCGTGGTCAGGCCGAGGACGGCGCCGGAATCGTCGACGATATGCGCGATGCGGTCGGGCGGATAGGCCGGGTCGACCGGCACATAGGCGGCACCCGCCTTGGCGATCGCCCACACCGCCAGCACCGATTCGATCGAGCGCGCGATGCCGATGGCCACCACGTCGCCCGCGCCGATACCGCGCGCGATGAGTTCCCGGGCCAGACGCGAGGACGCCTCGTCCAACTCTCGATAGGTCAGCTGCCGCGCGTCGGCCGGCTCACCGGTCGGATCGAACCGGATCGCTACCGCGTCCGCGGCGGATTCCACCGCAGCGGTCAGCAGCTGACCGAAAAGCGGGCTGCCCGACCGGCGGCGACGACCTCCACGAGCGGAACGGCGGGCAGTATCCATTCGAGTGTCTTCACCTCTCGCGTCCAGCAGGTCCGCACGGTCCAACACCCCCTCGCGCGGTCCGAGCAATCATATAAGGATGGCTGAGCCCCCGGGTTACGGCCGATCTACGGCCGCAACCCGCCGGTTCTCCTAGTTCTCATCGCTGCCAGGGTGCCTCGGTGTTGCACCCCGCGTCGACCTCCGTGACTCTAGTCACAGCCGCACCAGCGGCCGCATGTCACAGCCAGCCGCGGCGGATCGCCTGCACGCCGGCCTGGAACCGGGTACTGGCACCCAGGCGTTCCAGCAGGCTGGCGGTCCGCCGCACCACCGTGCGCCGGGACATGCCCAGCCGCCGGGCGATGGTGTCGTCCGTCGCGCCCAGGCCCATCAGGGTCAGGATGGCCCGGTCGCGTTCGTCCAGCGGCTGGTCGGGGTTCACCGAGATCGGCGCGGCCAGCGACCACAACACCTCGAAGGTGTGCACGATCGCGTCCAGCGTCGGGCAGGCCGCGATGCGCAGGCCCATCGGATCGCCGCGGCGTTCGTCGTGATGCAGCATCAGCGCCGCGCGGTCGTCGTCGGCGATGATCACCTTGAACGGCGGATCGGGCAGGGTGCGTGCCTGCGCTCCGGCGGTATTGGCCTGCAGCGCGAAGCGCAGCCGATCGGGATCCTGATAGATGGTGTCCTGATACAGCGTCTGATAGCGCACGCCCGCCGACATCCGCGCCGAGCGCAGGTCGAACAGCCGCGCGGCGCGCTCTCCCTCGCACAGATACGGGCCCCGGTCGATCATCCGGATCCGGCTGCGCGCGGCCCGCTGCAGATCCTCGAATTCGGCGACCACCTCGCGGGCCTCGTACATCGGGACGACCGTGCCGTCGCCGCGCGTGGTGCGCCGCACGGAGCGGAACGTCTCGCCGAGCCGGGCCGCGGCCTCGTGCATACGCGCGGTTTCGGCCTGGCGGCGGCGGGATTCGGCTTCCGACAGGGCCTCGGGGGCGTGGGCGTCCCAGCGGACGGTGTCGTCGATCTCGATGCGGACCACGGCCTGCATCTCGCAGAGTGCGTCGAGCGCGGCCGCGACGGCCTCGCGGGAGCACTCCAGATATTGCGCCAGTTCCGACAGGCTCGAGCGCGGATGCTGCACCAGAGCCGTATAGGCGCGGCCGTGCAAGGATCCGGAATCGAACAACTCGTACAAACCAGTCAATGCATCAACCCCCCGCGGCCGGCCGAGCCGGGCGGCCGACGACAGCGCGGGCGCTATTCGCCCGCCCCCCACGACTGCTGGGACAGGACGACGCCCTTGCTCGCCAGATAGGGAGCCGGATCGATCTTGACGTCGCTGGGATCCCAGATCTCCAGGTGCAGGTGCGGGCCGGTGGAGTTGCCGCGGTTGCCGACGGTGGCGATCACGTCACCGGCGTTCACCCGCTGACCCACGTGGGTGAGGATGTCGTTGACGTGGCCGTACACCGCGGTGGTGCCGTCGTCCTGCTTCACCCGGACCCACAGCCCGAAGCCCGAGGCGGGACCGGCGTCGATCACCGTGCCGTTCTCCACCGAATGAATAGGAGTGCCGATCGAATCGGCGAAGTCGACACCGTAATGCATGGCGCCCCACCGGGATCCGAAGCCGGAACTCACGACCCCGGCCACCGGCCGCACGGCCTGGGCCGGCGCGAGCTGCTGCTGAATCCCCTTCAGCACCTCTTCGGCGTGCGAGAGCGGGCCGGCGACCTCGGGCGGCAGATTCTGCAGGCCGAACGGGGCGGGCGCGGGCGCGGCCACCGGCTGGGCCTGCGGCGCGGCCGGAGTCTCGGCGGCGATCGGGGCGGCGACGGGTGCGGCCTGCTCGGCCTCGTGCGCGGGTTCGGAGGCCGACTTCAGCGCGACCGGTTCGGGAGTGTCGTTGTGGCCACCCGGCAGCAGGGGCGCGGCGTGCGCGAACTGGGTGGCGGTGCTGATCAGCGCGCCGGTCGCGACCGCGGCGCTGGCGGCGAGCTTCATCCGGTCGCCGGTGCGCGGCTGGGCGCGATGGCGAGTGCGACGCTCGGCCGCGCCGCTAGCGGCGGAGATGTCACCGAGCAGGTCCTGAACGGATACGGAACTGGATGTCTCACGGTGCTGCGGCAAGGCTCGTCCTAGCGTCGATCAACTCGGTGGCGACGCCGGTCGAAACCTGACATTCGGTAACGATTCGGCATCTGTTGTGACGGAAACTGTACTCCGTCGTGACCTTTTCGCAACCTCCGCGACGGAATTCGCAGGTGGAAGGCCGATCTTGGTGCCGCGGGCACCGTTACCGAGGTCCGGAGCCGGGTTCAGACTGAGGGGGTGATCCTCGACAACGTGCGCACCCCGATCGTGCTGGCGCCGATGGCCGGCGGCCCGTCCACCCCGGAACTCGCCGCCGCTGTCGGCGACGCGGGCGGCCTGGGATTCCTCGCCGCCGGCTATCTGAGCGCCACCGATACCGCCGCGCGCATCGCGGCGCTGCGCGAGCTGACCGAGACCCCCTTCGGGGTGAATCTGTTCGTTCCGGGCACGCCCACACCGCCGGAACACTTCGCGGCCTACCTCGACCGGCTGGGCCGCCGCTTCCCGATCGGCGAGGCGCGGTTCGACGCCGACGCCTGGGACGAGAAGCTCGATCTGCTCACCGCCGAGCCGGTCGCGGTGGTCTCGTGCACCTTCGGCTGCCCGTCGGAAGCCGAGATCGAGCGCCTGCATCGCGCCGGAACCGAGGTGTGGGTCACGGTGACCTCGGTGCCCGAGGCGCGGGTCGCCGCCGAGACGGGCGCGGATGTCCTCGTCGTCCAGGGCGCGGAGGGCGGCGGACATCGCGGCGGTTTCGCCGACCGGCCCGAGGAGGACGGCGCCGATCCCCTCACCACCCTCGCGCTGGTGCAGCTGGTGCGCGCCGCGGTCGACACGCCCGTGGTCGCGGCGGGCGGCATCGCCACCGGCGCGGGTATCGCCGCGGTCCTCGCCGCCGGCGCCGCGGCCGCACAGCTTGGCACCGCCTTCCTCCGCTGCCCGGAGGCGGGCACCTCGGCACTGCATCGCGATGCGCTCGCGATCGAGACGCCCACCATGCTGACCCGCGCCTTCAGCGGCCGCCGGGCCCGCGGCCTGCGCAATCAATTCATGCTCGACAACCCCGACGCACCCGCGGCCTACCCCGAAATCCATTACGCCACCGGACCGTTGCGCGCGCAGGCCCGCGCCGCCGACAACCCCGACGCGGTGAACCTGTGGGCCGGGCAGGCGCACACCCTCGCCGACGCCGTTCCGGCCGCCGACCTGGTGCGCACGCTCACGGAGGAAACGAAAGCCGCTCTACAATCGGCACTTTCGCGGCCATTCAGGTCTTGTTGACAACGTTTGTCGTTTAGACTCGTGGGACATCACCCGCCATCCCACGAGGAGAGCGTCATGTCATTGGATGTCCCAGCCGCACTGCTCGAACGCGCCGAAAGCGGTCCGGTCAGCGACGAGGAATTCGTCGAATGCGTTCGTACCTCACTGCCCTACGCCTACGAGGTCGTCAGCCGGGTGGCCGCCGACTTGCGTTCCGGCACAGCGGAATTCGCGGACAATCAGGTTCCCCCGCCGGACGAGACGGCCCGCGGCCAACTGCTGCGCGCGATGGCGTCGGATTCGATTCGCGGCAGCCTGGAGCGGCATTTCGGCATCAAGCTCGCCTTCCAGAACTGCCATCGGGTGGCGGCCTTCCCGCTGTCGGCCGTCGGTGGCGACACCTACTCCACCTTCATCTCCACCCGCGCTCAACTGCTCAATCAGAGCCCGGAACTGCGTAACTGCTGAACCGTACGGTTCCGGCGCCGTGGGTGTCCGGCGCCGGAACCGGCGTTACGCTCCGGCGCCCTCACCCCATTCCCGCAGCCGCCGTTTGAGGACCTTGCCGGTGGGGTTGCGCGGCAGTTCATCGATGAACACCACCTCGCGAGGCACCTTGTAGCGCGCGAGGTTGGCCTTCACATGCGCCTTGATCTCCTCCGCGCCGAGGGTTTCGGTGGTGCGGACGACGAAAGCGACCAGCCGGGCGCCGTATTCGTCGTCGGGGACGCCGATGACCGCGGCCTCGCGCACGTCCGGATGCGCGTCGAGCAGTTCCTCGACCTCGGCCGGGAACACGTTCTCCCCGCCGGAGACGATCATGTCGTCGTCGCGCCCGTCGATGAAAAGCCTTCCGGCCGCATCGAAATGGCCGACGTCGCCGGTGGACATCAGGCCGCGGATCCGCTCCTTACCGCCGCCACCGGTATAGCCGTCGAAGGGAATCGCGTTGCGGACGAAGATCCGCCCGGTCGTCCCGGGCGGTACGGGCTCGCCCTGCTCGTCGAGGATCTCGACCACCGCGCCCGCCACCGGTGACCCCACACATCCCGGCTCCTCCGCCAAGTCCTCCGGCGTGGCGATGGTGGCGTAGGCGACCTCGGTGGATCCGTACAGGTTGTAGACGACCGGCCCGAACGCGGCGGTCACGCGCCGGCACAACTCGGCGCCCAGCTGCGATCCGGCGACGAAGACAATGCGCAGCGCCGACAGATCCCGCTCGCGCACCGCCTGCGGACCCGATTCGACCATGCGCGCGAGCATCACCGGCACCACGATCAGCGTGGTCGCACCGTGCTCGGCCATACTGTCGAGCACCCGCTGCGGATCGAATCGCCGCCGGATCACCAGTGTCGAGCCGAAGCCTATGGCCAGCAACGACATTGCGAAGCCGAGGGTGTGGAACAGCGGTGCCGGACATTCGGTCACCTCGCGGGTCCGGAACGGCACCTTGCTGAGAATCGCGCCCAGCGGTTCCAGCGAACGCGGCTCCGATCGCGGCGCGCCCTTGGGCGTGCCGGTGGTGCCGCTGGTCAACAGGATGATCTTGGCGCCGGAACGCGAGATCGGCGGCGTGGCGGGCGAACCCGCGGTGATCAGCGACTCCAGGCTGGAGGTGTGCCCGGTCTCCGACCACGCCCGATAGGCCCCGCGCCGAGGGCTCAGGTCGCCGAGGATGGATTCGTACTCCTCGTCGTACACCAGCAGGTCGGCGCCCTCGCGGGCCGCCACATCCCGCAGTTGCGGCCCGGCGAAATCGGTGTTCAACAAAATGATCCGGGCCCCGCACTTGGCCGCGGCGAAGACCGCGTCGAGCAGGCCGCGGTGGTTGCGGGCCAGAATCGCCACACCCTCGCCGGTACGCAGTCCGCGTTTGCGCCATTCGTTGGCCAGCCGGTTGGAGCGGTCCTCGAGTTCTCGATAGCTCAGCGTGCCGAGTTCGTCGATCACCGCTGCCCGATCGCCGTAGCGGGCGGCGGCCAGCCGCAGCAGCGCGGGCAGCGCACCGTGCCGGAGCAGCGCGTCGCCCGCGGACAGCAAGGTCAACGGCGAGTCGATTCCGACCACGCCACTGCCCACCGCGAGCCGCAGATATTCCAGCTCGGCCCACGCCCGCGCGATCACGGTGCGTAACAGATTCACCGTCATGCTCGAATCCCCCTGCCGCGCCGACTGTCTCGCATCGGATGGCGGTGCACGCCCATTACGCCGGACCTCTCTGTCCCCGCCCGGTGGAGCGGGGTCCGCGAGGAGGCAACGGCTGCGTGGCCAAGCGGGCTCCCCTGTCGGGCGCTACAACACCGCCCTTTCGACGGTACGCGCCCTCACCGTAACCCCGCGGCACACTGTCGGTCGACCGGCAGCATGCGGTATCTGCCGACCGCCGGCGTGCGGCCCGCGTCGCTACTTTCCGTGCGCGCGCAACTGGTACAGCCCGCGAGTCTCGGCGACGACCACGCCGTCGGCGTCGGTCACGGTGGCCTCGAGGGTGAAGTCGGCCTTGCCGTTGGCCTCGGCGTCGGTGATCACCCGGGCGATCTCGGACTCCGAGAGCGAAGCCTGGGCCCGCACATCGGTTTTCGCCGGCTTGCGGAAGAAGATCTGCAGATCCTTCACCAGCGGGTAGTACTTGGCGCTGTCGAAGGTGGCGATCGGAATGGCGCCGCCGAGAATTTCCGCGACGGTGAACAGCACGCCGGCGTACATGACGCCGAAGTGGTTGCCGTTGCCCTCGATCGGGACGGTGGTGGCGGCGAATCCGGGCCGCACCTCGAGTGCCCGCACACCCATCTTGTGCGCGATCGGGATGGTGAACTCCAGCGCGCCGTTCACCACATCCGCGAAGGCGGGGGTGTCGTTGTTCGTCCCGGCGCTGCTCGTCTCGGTCATCGCCAACCCTTTCTGCACGTGATCGGACGCCCACCGGACGTCGGTGCTCAGCCTACGACACCTTGTTGACATAGCGCCAACAGATCCCCCACCCGGCCGACTCCGGTGTCCGCGACCCGTTCACACCGCAGCCGCGACCGGATGTTCCGGCCGCGGCTGCGGTATTTCGTGACGCTCTACTTCACAGCGTCGTGACGCTCGATCTCACGGCGTCGTGACGCTCGACCTCACAGCGTCGTGACGCTCAGTTCGCCGTCGGCATACCGAGCCCGCAACCGCTTCTTGTCGAATTTGCCGACGCTGGTCTTGGGCACCTCGTCGATGAAGGTCCAGTGCTCGGGCAACTGCCACTTGGCGAACTTGTCCGCCAGGAAGTCGCGCAATTCGGCCGGTTCGGCGGTCGAGCCCTCTTTGAGGACGATGGCGACCAGCGGCCGCTCGTCCCACTTCTCGTCCGGCACCCCGATCACCGAGGCCTCCGCGACGGCCGGATGCCCCATGATCGCGTTCTCCAGATCGACCGAGGAGATCCATTCGCCGCCGGACTTGATGACATCCTTGGACCGGTCGACCAGCGTGAGGTAGCCGTTGGGCGTGATCTTGCCGACGTCACCGGTGCGCAGCCAGCCGTCGTCGAACTTGTCCGGGTCGACGGACGCGCCCTCGGGTGAGTAATAGGCCCCCGCGATCCACGGGCCGCGCACCTCGAGTTCGCCCACGGCCTCGCCGTCGTTGGGCAGCACCGAGCCGTCGTCGCCGACCAGACGCGCCTGGACCAGGGCCGGGAACCGTCCCTGCGTGTAGCGGTACTCCCATTCGTCCTCGCCCGTCACGCCCTTGGGCGGATGCGCGACGCTGCCCAGCGGGGAGGTCTCGGTCATCCCCCAGGCGTGCAGCAGCCGCACTCCGTGCTTCTCCTGGAAGGCCCGCATCATCGACGGCGGCAGCGCGGACCCACCGACGACCACCTCGCGCAGATGCGTGATGTCCTGCGGCTTCGCCTCCAACTGCGCCAGCACGCCACCCCAGATGGTCGGCACCGCCGCGGCGAAGGTCGGCTGCACCGCGGCCATCATCTCCAGCAGCGGCGCCGGTTGCAGGAAGCGGTCGGGCATCAGCACGCTCGCCCCCGACAGCATCGCGGCGTACGGCAGGCCCCAGGCGTTGGCGTGGAACAGCGGCACGATGGCCAGGACGGTGTCGGAGGAGGTGAATCCCATACTCGCGTTGGTCAGCACCTGCATGGCGTGCAGCACATTGGACCGGTGCGAATACACCACGCCCTTGGGGTCGCCGGTGGTGCCGGAGGTGTAGCACATCCCGGCCGCGGAGCGTTCGTCGATGACCGGGAAATCGTAGGTATCCGGTTGTCCCGCAAGCAGTTCCGTGTAGGAGTGCACCTGCACGCCCTCGGGGGCGGGCAGATCCGCGGCGTTGCCGTTGGCCACGATGACGTGGCGGACGGTCTTCAGCGTCGGCAGATAATTGGCGAACATCGGCAGCAGCGAGCCGTCGACGATCACGACCCGATCCTCGGCGTGATTGGCCACGTAGGTGACCTGTTCGGGGAACAGCCGCAGGTTCAGCGCGTGCAGCACGGCGCCCATCGCGGGCACGGCGGCGTAGGCGACCATATGTTCGTTGTTGTTCCACATGAACGTGGCGACCCGATCGCCCACATCGATCCCCAGCCCCCGCAACGCGTTGGCCAGCCGCGCCGATTCCGCACCCAATTCCCGATAGGTCATGGTGCGCACCCCGTCGCCCGTCCACGTCGACACCGTGGCATCGCCGTGGAACGTGGACGCATATCGCAGCAGGGTGGCCAGCGACAGTTGATCGTCCTGCATCGTGCTCAACATCAGTAACCGCACTCCTTCACCGGTGAACGACGTCACACCTGCCGCGAGGATAGCCGAAACCGGACGTAGCGGTTACGGGCCCGACCGGATGGTCCATTTTTCCGCGACACGCGGCGCGAACAGCACAGACATGGGATGAATCGGCTGCACGTGGCGAACCCCTGATCGCCACGTGCAGCCGTCCCTGCCGTCCGGGTGCACCCGGGTGCGGCAGATCCGTCCCGAAGGGCCGCGGACACGCGACGACACCCCCTGCAGCGCCGTCGAAGCGCCAAATGCCCACCGGGACAGGCTTTTTGAAGAGGAACTGGTATAGATAGTAAATTCGACGGCCCGGAACTGTCCAGCGGAGTCGCCTGTCCGGTCCAGCGGCGGCAGCCCCGGGCGTGGCCGGAAATATGTATTCGTTGGCCGCTGATCTCTCGGAAACGACCGCCGCGGGCTCTACTCTTCGACTATGACTGCAAGGCCATCCATCCTGATCATCGGCGCCGGATTCGCCGGCCTCGGCATGGCGCTGGAATTGCAGCGCGCCGGTATCGACAATTTCACCATCGTCGAGAAGGCCGGCGATCTGGGCGGCGTCTGGCGGGAGAACACCTATCCGGGCGCGGCCTGCGATGTGCCCTCCCCGCTGTACTCGTGGTCGTTCGAACCCAAATCCGACTGGCCGCGCCGCTTTTCCCAGCAGCGCGACATCCACGCGTATATGCGGGCGGTCGCCGAGAAGCACGATCTGCCCCGCAAGATCCGCTTCGGCATCGAGGTCACCGATGCGGAATTCGATGCCGCGCGCGGCGTCTGGCAGGTGCGCACCGCCGACGGCGAGATCCTCACCGCCGATGTCCTGATTCCGGCGGTGGGCCAGCTCTCGCGGCCGGCGATGCCGAACATCCCCGGCATCGACACCTTCACCGGTTCCGCCTTCCACTCCGCCGAATGGGACCACGACGTCGATCTCACCGGTAAGCGGGTGGCGTGCATCGGCACCGGAGCCAGTGCGATCCAATACATTCCGGCCATTCAGCCGACCGTCGGACATCTCACCCTGTTCCAGCGCTCCGCGGCCTGGGTGCTGCCGAAATTCGATACCGAATACACCGGCCTGCATCACGCGCTGTTCAGATACTTTCCGCCGAGCCGGTGGGCCGAACGCTTCGCCATCTGGACCTTCTTCGAGGTCATGGCGCTGGCCCTGACCGACGTGCCGTGGATCAAACATCCGGTGATCGCGATCGCCGACCGCCATCGCGCCGATGCCGTGCCCGACGAGCAATTGCGCGCCAAGCTCACTCCGGATTACGCCGCCGGATGTAAACGCGGACTGTTCTCCAACGAGTACTTCCCGGCGCTCGCCCAGCCCAATGTCAGCGTGGAGACCACCGCCATCGAGGCGGTGACGGCGAACGGGATCCGCACCGCCGACGGCGTCGAGCATCCGGTGGACGTGATCATCTACGGCACCGGATTCAAGGGCACCGAATTCCTCGCGCCGATGCACATCTACGGTCTCGGCGGCCGCAAACTCTCCGACGAATGGGCGCCGGAGGGCGCGCGGGCGTTCCTGGGCATGTCGGTGCCGGGCTTCCCGAACCTGTTCATGATGTACGGGCCCAATACCAATGTGGGCTCCGGCTCCATCATCTACATGCTCGAATCACAGGCCCGCTACATCCGGCAGGTGGTGGAGTATCTGTCCGCGAAACCCGGACATTTCCTCGCCGCGCAGCCCGCCGCCGAACAGGCCTGGGACGACTGGTTGCGCAAGCGCCTGGCCGATACGCCGTGGAACTTCTGCTCCAGCTGGTACCGCAACGCCTCCGGCCGCATCACCAACAACTGGCCCGGCGCCACCCTCCTGTTCCGGTGGAAGACACGGCGTTTCGACCCGGCCGACTATGCCGAGGGCGTGGCCGGATCCTGATTCAGCACCGCGGCGTTCACAGCCGGATGGTGGTGAACACCGCGACCGCGCTGTCCTGCCGGTAGTAGATGTCCGCCGGTGCGTCGGCGAGATGCGCATCGGGGAGCCAGCTGTAGTCGACGGCCCGGAGGGTGAGCGGCCCGGGCGGCGCCGTGAGCTCGACCTCGACCCCCGCGGCGGGCGGCGCGTAGAACCGGACCCCCGCGGCAGGCACCGGTGTGATGTCCCGCCCCGCGACGGTCAATGAGCGGACCTGCCCGGAATACCGCAGCGCGACGGAGGTGGCCCCGCGCGTGGACCGCAGCCGCAGTCGCACGGTGCGCAGATCCGCCTCGGTGCGATCGGAGAGAATATCGGCCGCCGGACCGGGGAGGTCGTGCGCCGGGGCGGCGCCGACGGCCGCCGCGTCGGTCCACAACTGCGCGAATGCTCCGTGCGGAGAACCGGTTTCGACGAATTCTCGCGTCCACCGATCCGGCGCCGCGGTGGAAATCCACTGCGCCTCGCGGCTGTTCGCATCCAGCGCATAGGACAGTTGCGACATCAGCGGATGCCGTGCGTCGAACCGGTCGACCATCGTCCCGGCCGCCGCGAGCGCCACCGTGACGACCACCGCCGCGACGGGGACCAGAACGCCGCGGCGGCTCGGCCACGCATGGGTCAGGGTGAGCGTTAACAACCCGCCGAGAACCAGCACCACGGGCGCGGTGAGACAGGCGGCGGCGGCGATTCCGGTCTGCAATGCCGCGTATGCGGTGCCACCGGCGAATACCGCCGCCGGGACGAGGAACAGGGTGAGCACCGGCAACCGCAGGCGATCGGGCACCGTGAAGGTCAGCACGACGCCGGCGACGGCGGCGAGCGCCGGGATCACCACCATCACACCGGCCGCGGGTGACAGGGCCGTGACCACCGCACCGATCGCCGTCACCGCGCACAGCACACCCACGGCGGTCGCGGAGGGCCCGAACAGCCGCCGCGACAGGGCGTACCAGGCGGCCAGGACGGCCACACAGGCCATCACCACGGCCGCGCCGTAGCACTGCGGCCGGTACGGATCGACGAACAGCGCGCGGTATTCCGGGCGGATCGCCGTGATCGCCGTCCACAACCCGTAGACGACGCCCATTCCGATCGGAACCGCCACCAACGCGGTCGCCGCCGCGGCCAGAGTCCGGCCGATCGTGGCCTCGCCGGTCCGCCGGATCCGCCACACCACCCAGGCCACGAGCAGCACCGAGGCCACCGCGGCCACGACCACCACCCACAGCGGCAGTACCACCAGCGCACCGAACGGCAGCGGGAAGTACGCGCGATCCGGCTGATCGGCCGCGGCCCGCAGATCCCGCGCCGCGAATTCGCGCGCCGCGGCGGTGGTGTTGTCACCGAATTGCTGCACGGTGGCGAGGTCGACATGGTCCGGATCGTCGAACGGGTTGTGGTAGTAGGCATTCCGGCCGGCGAAGGCCCAGTCGAGCACCCGGAAGCCGTGCGGATCGAGCGCCGCGAAATCGGTGGTGCTCCCGGTCTGATCACCGGCCAGGGTCGTGGACAGCGAATCGGTGTTCGGATGCGGAACCCCGGTGACCACGCTGATCAGCCCGGCATCGGGATGACTGAGCCGCCACAGCATGGGCGGACCGCCGGCGCCGCGTGCCTCGTGATTGATCACCACACCGCCGCGCGGATCGGCGGCGCCGGAGCTCGCGAAGGCCTCGGCGCCGAGCAGGCCCACCTCTTCGGCATCGGTGAACAGCACCACGAGATCGTTGCGCGGCCGCAGTCCGCTCGCCCGCAACGCGCGCACCGTCTCCAGGACGGTCGCGACGCCGGCCCCGTCGTCGTTCGCACCGGGGCCGGGCGGCACCGAATCATAATGCGCGACAAGGTATATCGTGCCGGTCGCGCCGCTCCCCGGCCAACGTGCGACGATATTTCCGGTCTGCCCGAGGACCGCTACCGCACGATGCGGATCCACCGGATACCGGCCCACTCCGTAGCGAACATCGGTGTCCAACCCCAGCTCTCGCAGCTTCCCGACCAGATGGTCGCGCACCCGGTCGTGTTCGGCGGTGCCGACGGGATGCGGCCGCGAGGCGATCTCCCGGATCGTCGCCAGCGCGCGCTCGGCACTGAACTCGCCGGCCGGGGTCGCGACGTCGCGATATCCGTGCGGTTGTTGCTCCCAGGCCGTCGCGATCGCGATCAGGACCAGGACAGCGAAGGCCAGCACACCCGATACTCGACGCCCCATCGTGCGATGGTAACGGCGGCGACGCGCAAATGGCCGCCACGGCAACGGTTTCGATCCGTCCGAGCACAACGGTGGGATCGGCCGATGCGCGGATTAGCCTCGGTCCGATGAGCCTTCCAGTTCCGATCGGGGTGTCGGTGTGGCCGCGACCCGACGCGGCCAACGACGTCGACGAGGTCCTCCGACTCGCCACCGCGGCGCAGCACACCGGGGTGCGCTCGGTGTGGTTCGGGCAGAAATACGATCTCGATGCGCTGACCCTCGCGGCGGTCGTCGGACTCGCCGTGCCGGAGATCGGGGTGGGCACCTCCGTGGTGCCGATCAATCCGCGTCATCCGCTGGTCGTCGCGTCGCAGGCCCAGACCGCACAGGCCGCGTCGGGTGGCCGCTTCCGCCTGGGAATCGGATTGGGCGCTCCGCCACTGGAATCGGCGGCCTTCGGCATCCGGGAGGACAAGCCGGTGCGGCGGCTGCGCGAATATCTGATCGCGCTGCGCCAGGCCATCGAGGACGGCACCGTCGATGTCCAGGGCGAGCGGGTATACGCCCGCCCGCCGATCCCGACGACGGTGCACGGCGGCGGCGATATCCCGCTGCTCGTGGCCGCCATGGGCCCGCTGGCGCTGCGGGCCACGGGCGAGGCCGCCGACGGCGTGCTGCCGTTCCTCGCCGGGCCGCGCACGCTGGAATCACATATCGTGCCCACACTGCAGCGGGCCCGCCCGGCGAATCCGGTGCGGCCGCTGCAGGTGATCGCCGGTGTGGTCGCGGTGGTGACCGATCGCGCCGACGAGGTGCGCGAGACCGCGGCGCAGGCGCTCGGGTTCTACGAGCAATTCGATTCCTACCGCGCGGTTCTCGACCGCGAGGGGGTCGCGCACGCGGTCGATGTGGCGCTGATCGGCGACGAGGAGCACGTCGCCCGCGGCCTGCGGGCATATGTCGACGCCGGTGCCACCGAACTGCAGATCCACCAGACCGATCTCGCCGGCGAGGACGATCAGCTGCGCACCTGGAAGTTGCTGGCCGAACTCACCGCCTGATCATTCGGTGCGGGGCCGGGCGATGACGATCGGGCATTCGACGCTGTGCATCAGCGCCTGACTGGTGGAACCCAGCGTCATTCCGGGAAATCCGCCCTTGCCGTGGCTGCCCACCACGACGAGTTGCGCGGCGGCCGATTCGTCGAGGATGCGACGCACCGGCCGATCCTCGACGACGACCCGCCGCACCGAAATCGGTTCGTCCGGATCCTCGTGCGCGGCCAGGGCGGCGTCGAGGAGCCGGTTGCCCTCCTCTTCCAGGGCCGCCGGAGAGGGGTAGGCGCCGAACCGCTGCCAGGTGTGCACCACCACCAGATCGGTCCGGCGCCGCCGCGCCTCGTCGACGGCGATCGCGAGAGCCTGTGCGCTGCAAGGGGAATCGTCGTATCCGACGAGCACCGGACGTTCGGAACCGAGCAGCGGATCGGCCGGCACCACGGCGACCGTGCCGCGAGCGTGCCGTACCAGCGCGGTGCTGACCGAGCCGAGCAGGCTGCGCTGATATGCCCCGAGCCCGCGGGCGCCGACCACCACCAGGCGGGCCTCGTCGGCCTGGGACAGCAACGCGGGAATGATCGGCGCATCGATGACGGCGGTGTCGATGTCGATTTTCGGGGCGATATCGGCCGCCACCCGAGCGGCCTGCGCGACGGCGCGCTGCGCCTGCTCGCGCGAGCGCTCGTGGTAGGCGCGCACGCCCTCGTCCGCGGCACGGTCCTGCGGAACCGGCGGCACCGCCGAGATCACCTCCAGCGGAACCCGGTGCAGCGCCGCGTCATTCGCGGCCCAGCGCGCGGCCCGCAGCGCGTCGTCGGAACTGTCGACTCCCACCACCACGGGCGCCTTCGAGGCCATGCGTCCCACCTTCCGAGCGGTTCACGAGCGTTCCAGGGCGAAGACACCCCCACCCTACCGGCCGCGCTGGTGACAACTGCGATACTGGCAATACTCTGGCGAATGCACCCGACGAAATATCGCTCTGGGAGGCATCATGCAGCACGTTCCCGACCGCTCGACCATCGTCGCGGCCCTGCGGCTGGCCGCCCGCGCCCCGTCCGTGCACAACACTCAGCCCTGGCACTGGGATTTCGACGGGACCCGCCTGCACCTGTTCAGCGATTCCACCCGGCAACTGAAGGTGGCCGATCCGAGCGGGCGGCAGGAGGTGATCAGCTGCGGCGCCAATCTGCACCACGCCCGGATCGCCTTCGCCGAGCAGGGGCATCCGATCACGGTGTCCTACGTTCCCGAGGAAGGACTGCACGACCTGCTGGCCGTCGCCGAATTCGAGCCGCCGCGCGCGCCGTCGGATCGGGAACGGGCCCTCGCCGCCGCGATCCGCGCGCGCCGCACCGACCGGCTCCCGATGTCGGCGCCCGACCGGCCGGAGCTGGTGCAGCAGCTGCGCGAGGTGGCCGAGATCGACGGTGTGCGGGTGAACGCGGTCGACGATTCGGTGCGTCCGCGACTCGCCGCCGCCTCCGAGCAGACCGCCGCCATGCAGCAGTTCGACACCCCGTACCAGAACGAATTACGTTGGTGGACAGGTAATTTCGATCTTCCCGAAGGGATCCCGTCCTCCGCTCTGCCCACCGCGCGCGAGGCCGCACTGGTCGACGTCGGCCGCGATTTCCCGATCCCGCCCGGAAGTCCGCACCGCACCGGCGAAGCCGATCACGCCACCCTGGTGGTGCTCAGCACCGCCGAGAACACCCCGCACGAATGGCTGGCGACCGGCGAGACCCTGTCCACCGCCCTGCTGTCCGCCACAGCCGCCGGACTCGCGACCTGCCCCCTCACCCACATCACCGAAATCCCGGCCGCCGTCCGCGCGATCAGCAGCCTGCTCCCCGACCCCGATCGCATACCCCAGGTACTCATCCGCCTGGGCACCGCACCCCACGACACCTTCGTCCCGCCCACCCCGCGCCGCCCGGTCGAGGATTTCCTGTCGTTGCCGCGGTGAGGCGCGTGACCGCCGGATTCCGCCGTGGACCCGGGCGGTGCGCTACCTCCCGCCGGCGCGGACCACCCTGGCGAACTGGCCACCGGCCCGCCACACGCTAGACTGACCACGCCTGTTCGTCACCCCCGGGAGGCACAGGCACCGTGGACCACCGCGAGGCACGTGCGAAACCCGTTGTGAAACGGGGGCTTTCACACTGTCACGCACGGTTTACGCCCTCGTAGCTCAGGGGATAGAGCACCGCTCTCCTAAAGCGGGTGTCGCAGGTTCGAATCCTGCCGAGGGCACATACCCGCGCGCCGGCCGGCGCGTGTCCACGCTGAGCCGCTGCCGGGCATCTGCTACGGCGTCCTCCTCCGTCAGCGGGCGTACTCGGATCCGATGAGGGCGTGATTGGCGGTGATGTCCGCTATCGCGTCTCCGCGGTCGCACAGATCTTCGGCCAGACGAGATCGGAGGGCGGTGGGCAGCGCGGGGGCGAAGGTTTTGAAGTAGGCCCGCAGCCAGTCGGGGCGGGCGATCAGGAATGGCAGGTCCGTTGTCATCATGTTCCGGGCCACGATCATCGGCCAGGGCGTGTCCAGCGGGTGGAAGTCGTGATTCCACAGCCCCGGATGCGAGCAGCCGGGGTAGAACTGCCCCAGCATGAACCCCTGCTCGACGAACTGCGTCTTTCGGGCAGCGTGAACCTCGTCGATGACGGTGTGATCGGACAACTCCGTGAGCACCGTGATCAGTGCGTGCGGGCGCTTCCAATCCGAGATCGTCGTGAGGTGGACGAACCGGTCGTACATATCGTCGACCACCACATCGAGTGTCGGTACGGCTACATCACCGTCCACGAAGGTCGCCCACAACAGGCACTTCGCGATCGCCTGGCTGATGAACGGGCACACGGCGCCCGGTCGGCCGAGTTCCTCGTGCGGTGCGGTGAGGTACTCCCGAGACCATTGCGCCAACCGCGCCGCGCGGGGGTCCGGCGGTTCCGAGTCGAAGAGGTTGAGCCATTCGACGCCGGAACGATGTCCGGTCAGTGTGGTTATCGGCGTAGTCATGGTGTCTCCTCGGGGTCGAGGCCATCTACACGGTGTGGGTGGCGCGGCATGTGCGTCCGTAGCCGCGGCCCGATGAATTCCAAGGCCGCGGCACTCGTCATTTCGTCGTGGTCGGCGGGAACGCGCAGTGTGGTGATGGTTCCTTCGATGAACGGCCGCCACGAATTCACGCCGAGATCTGGGTCCGGCCGCCCTGCGGCACCGAAATACAGCAGATCGCCGGGGAAGCGCGCCGGACTGTAGCGCCGGGCCATCTCGATCGTGCTCACGCCGGCGCGACACAGCCTGTCACGATGCCGGTCATCCAGCGATTCCGTGTGTATTGCGAACCGGTTCAGCAGGCGCCGTATTCGAGCGGCGTCCGGTGCGTCGTCCGCGAAGGCCTCGTGGGTCAGCACCGCACTGTCCAGCATCGCGAGTAGCGCAACGGATTGGCCGTCGGCCCGTAACCGGACGGCGATCGCATGGGCGATCGAACCGCCGAGCGACCAGCCCAGCAAGCTGTACGGCCCATGGGGCTGGTGTGCCCGAATCTCGGTCAGATAATGGTCGGCGAGCTCTTCGATGGAGTCGAATTCGGCAGCGGGATCGGTGAGTTGGGGCATTTGCAGTCCGTAGATGGGCGTCTCGGGGTCGAGGTGACCGGCCAAGCCGGCGAACGACCACGAGAGACCGATCGCGGAGTGGATACACCACAACGCCGGTAGTGTGCCGGTCGCACGGATCGGCAGGACGGTACGCAGCGCGGCATCCGGATCGGCCGCGTCCGGTGCGGCCACGCCTCGATCGAGAAGTACGGCAAGCGATTCGGGTGTGGAATGGGTGTAGATATCGCGCACGGTGATCGGCGTCGCGGTGCGCGCGCGCAGGAGCCCGGCGAGTTCGGTGGCGGTGAGCGAATGCAAGCCGAGCGCGAAGAGGTTGTCGTTCGCGGCGACGTCTTCGACGCCGAGTAGCTCACTGACAGTCCGCACGACAAGTTTCTCGACATCGCCGGAGGCGGGCCGCCGCGCCGACGCGGGTGCGGGTGCGGGCAAGGCGGCGCGGTCCAATTT
Organism: Nocardia violaceofusca NBRC 14427; assembly: GCF_963869435.1. Classification (NCBI taxonomy): domain Bacteria; kingdom Bacillati; phylum Actinomycetota; class Actinomycetes; order Mycobacteriales; family Nocardiaceae; genus Nocardia; species Nocardia violaceofusca. The sequence goes on along the minus strand of NZ_CAWMPM010000045.1, from coordinate 51,267 downwards.
GCCGGCCGGAGTGGTCGGCAGGGCGGCAACCACGCACGCACTGGCGGGAACGAGGTGGCTCGGTAGCAACTCGCGGACCCTGGCGAGCACGTCGTCCGCATCGACCGCGCCGTTTTCGGGGACCAGATACGCGACCATCCGGGCGTCGGGGAGCCCTTGGTGGTACACCGCGACCGCCGCGCGCGAAACCTGCGGGTGGGCGGCGAGCAGGGATTCGATCTCTCCCGGCTCGATGCGGTGCCCGCGCAGGTTGATCTGATTGTCGACCCGCCCGTGGTAATCCAATCTCCCGTTGTCCCAACGGCATACGAGATCACCCGTGCGATACATGCGGCTGCCCGGCGGGCCGTAGGGATTGGCGACGAAGCGGGCGGCAGTGGCGGCGGCGTCGCGGTGGTAGCCGCGGGCGAGGCTGGGGCCGGCCAGATACAGCTCCCCGGGCACATCGGGCGGGCGCAGGGCGAGCCACCTGTCCAGTGGCAGGACGCCGACGCCGGGTATGGGTGCCCCGATGGATACCGGCCCGCCCGGCGTGAGCGGCTCACTCTGGGTGGACACGACGGTCGCTTCGGTCGGTCCATAGCTGTTGATGAGACGGCGTTGCGGGTGTGCCCAGCGGGTGATCACCCGGGTATCGACCGGCTCGCCGCCGGTGACCACCGTTCGAAGATCTGTCAGTTGTTCGGCGTCGAGACTCGACAGCACGACCGGGGAGGACAGGTAGTGGGTCACGCGTTCGCGCGCGAGCAACCGGGTCAGCTCGGCGCCGCCGACGATGCCGGGCGGAACGACGATCAAGGTTGCGCCGCAACTCAATCCGGCGAACAGCTCGAGCAGCGAGGCGTCGAAGACGGGTGCGTGCGCGTGCGCTATCCGGGCGTCGGCTCCGACGCGATAGCGGTCGGTCAGGTGTGCGGTCAGAGCCGCGAGCCCGCGGTGGGTGATCGTGACCCCCTTCGGCCGCCCGGTGGTGCCCGAGGTGAACGTCACGTAGGCGGGGTGATCGACGTGCAGTGGCAGCGTGCGTTCGGCATCGGTCACCACGCCCGGGGACCGGCCGGCGATTCGCGCACTGGTCTCGGGATCGTCGAGGACCACCCAGCCGCGGGCAGGTTGCGGCAGAACCGCGGCATGACGCGCGAACGTGACTCCGGCGACCGGTCGTGCGTCGCTCATCACCGTCGCGATCCGCCCGCGGGGCTGCTCGGGGTCGATCATCAGCGTCGCGGCCCCCGTCATCGTGACGGCCCACCAGGCGAGGACCGATTCGAGGCTGCGGGGGATCGCGACGGCGGCGATCTGCTCGGGCCCCACGCCGAGTTCGATCAGCTCGCGCGCCAAGCGGGCCGCCCGCGATTCCAGTGCCCGGTAGGACAGAGCGCGGTCGCCATCTCGAATGGCGAGTCCGTCGGGGTTTCGGTGCGCGCCGGCGGCGAGCAGTTCGGGCAGTGTTCGGACGGGTGGCGGCGGATCGGACGGTATGACCGGCGGCGTGGCCGGTGCGAGCCGGCTGAGCTCCGTGTCCGGGTCTTCTGCCAGCGTCGTGGCCAGCGTCGAGAACATGCGGGCGTACGCCTCGGCGGTGCGACGGCTGAAAAGGTCTGCGGCGTAGCCGAGTCGCGCGTCGACGCCGATCACGGTCCCGGCGGAGTCGCGCCGCTGGGTCAGTGTGATGTCCACGTCGAACCGCGCGACGGACAATTCGAGGGGAACCTCGGTGGGCCGCAGCCCGGGAAGCGTCGGTTGCTCGCCGACGGCCGTCTCCACGATCAGCATCGTCTGTGCCGGCTGCAGATCGGACTCGCCGATCGCCGCGACGACTTGTTCGTACGGAACGTCGGATTGCGCGAATGCGGCGATGTCGAAATCCCGGACTCGCGACAGGATGCGGCGAAAACTGTCGGTGGGTTCCACCTGCGCGCGCAACAGGATCGTGTTGACGAACATACCCACCAGCGCGTCGAGCCGGCGATCGCCACGACCGCTGGTCGGCGTGGCGACGACGGTGTCACCGCCGCCGGACAGGCGTTGCAGCCACACCGCGGTCAATGCCTGGTAGGCCATGAAATCTGTCGCGCCGACGGTGTGCGCGACGCGAGACAGACGCTGACACGACACCGGGTCCACAGTGAATGTGATGTGGTCGCCGCGAGCGGTGCGACGGATCGCGCCGGGACGGGAAGCCGGCACGCGCTCCGGTGTCAGGCCCGTCAGTCGCTGCTGCCAGCCCCGGATCTGCTCCGCGCCATACGAGTCGGGGTTCGACGTATCACCGAGAACATCTGTGTGCCACAGGGCGTAGTCGGCATAGGAGACCGGTAGCGGGGACCATCCGGGCGGGTCACCAGCATGGCGAGCGGCGTATGCGGCACCGAGATCGCGGGCCAGCGGCCTCATCGACCAACCATCGGCCACCAGGTGATGCAGGACGAGCACCAGCACGTGCGCGGAGGGGGCCAACCGCAGCAGGGTGACCCGGAAACACGGCTCGACGGAAGCGTCGAAACCCGCCGACGCCAGCGCCGCGAGTCGTGCGCCGAGTTCGTCCGGCTCGATCGGCCGGGGAGACAGGTCGAGCGGTATCTCGTCTACCGGCAGCACACGTTGGGTCGGCCCGTGGGCATCGGCGGGGAATACCGTTCGTAACGGTTCGTGTCGTTCCAGCACATCGCGCAGCGCATCGGTCAGCGCGCCCGTGTCGAGCGGGCCGTCGAGCCGGACCGCGAACGGCATGTTGTACGCGGGACTGTCCGGATCCAGTTGGTTGGCGATCCACAGTCGTCGCTGTGCGGGCGCGAGCGGGATGCGTCCCGGACGTGGATCTCGCCGGGTGAGTTTCACCAGCGCGGCGCCCTCGGATCCGGCATCGATACGACGCGCCAAGGCGGCGACGGTCGGATGCTCGAAAACGTCACGCACCCCGAGCACCGCACCGGTGGATTCGGACAGCCGTGACGCGAGTTGCGTAGCGGCCAGCGAGTGGCCGCCCAGGGCGAAGAAGTCGTCGTCGCGCCCGGCCCGCGCGATGCCGAGTAGCTGCGCGATCGTGGCCGCGACCGCCTCCTCGGTGGGGGTCCGCGGCGCTCGATGGCGCGCCGGGGTCAGCACCGGAGCGGGAAGCGCGGCGCGATCCAGTTTGCCGTTGGCGGTCCGCGGCAGTTCGGGCAGCACGATCGCCGTGGTCGGTACGAGCGGTTGCGGCAGCGCACGCCGTACGCGCGAGAGCACCGAATCGGCGGCGAGTTCGGCGCCGGCGGGGACGAGGTAGGCGACGAGCACGTCACCGGAGGGGCCGGGATGGATCGCCACCGCCGCGCGGGCGACCTGTGGGTCGTCCGCCAACGCGGATTCGATCTCATGCGGTTCCACCCGGATACCCCGCAGGCTGATCTGGCTGTCACCGCGGCCGTGGTAGTCGAAGGCCCCGTCGAGGCGCCGCCGTGCCAGGTCGCCCGTGCGATACATCCGGCTACCGGCGGGACCGTAGGGATCGGCGACGAAGTGGGTGGCGGTCAGGGCAGGGGAGCGGTGATATCCACGGGCGATGCCTGGACCCGATACATACAATTCACCGCTCGCCTCGCGCGGCTGCCGCTGCAGCCGCCGGTCCAGCACGACCACTTCCGCACCGGCCGCCGGTGTGCCGATCGTGATCGGCCCGTCGATGCCGAGCGGTTCGGTTTGGGTGGCGATCACGGTGGTCTCGGTCGGGCCGTAACTGTTGATCAGCCGATGCCGTTCGCTCCACGCCGCCGCGATGGTTCGCGGGCACGCTTCGGCGCCGGTGACGACCGTCTCCAGTTCGGGCAGCGCGGCCGGATCCACTGTCGCGAGCACCGCCGGGGTGGACAGGTAGTGGGTTATCCGCAGACCCGAAAGCAGCCGGGTGAGTGCGCTGCCGCCGATGACCTCGGGCGGACAGACGACCATGGTGGCACCGGCGCCGAACGCGGCGAGGAGTTCGAGCAGTGCCGCGTCGAAGCCGGGAGCGTGCGCCAGCAACACGCGTGAACATGGCCGCACCCGATAGTGCTCGACGATGTATCGAGTCAGATTCGCCAGTCCGCGGTGGGTGATCGACACGCCTTTGGGCGAGCCGGTGGTCCCGGATGTGTAGATCAGATAGGCGGGGTGGGCGCTGTGCAACGGGCGGGTCCGCTCCGAATCGAGAACGGGCGAAGACGGGCGCGCGCCGACCCGGGCGCACGTTTCCGGGTCGTCCACGGCGATCCACCGCAGCCCGCCGGATCGCCCACCGGCGCATTCGCCGACGGTGAGCCCGGCTACCGGACGAGCGTCGGCGAGCATCCGGGCGACCCTGTCCTCCGGGGTCGCGGGATCGATCGGCATCCACGTCGCGCCGGTCTTGGCGACGGCCCAGAACGCCAGCACCGAAGCGAGCGACCGATCGACGAGCACCGCCACCACGGTTTCGGGTCCCGCCCCCGCCGCGATGAGCTCGCGGGCCCATTGCGAGGACCGGCCGTCGAGTTCGGCGTACCCGCATCGGACACCCTCCGCCTCGACGGCGCTCGCGCGTGCGCGTGCCGCGCCTTCGGCGAGAATATCGGGAAGTACCGCGAAGGAAGGTGTTTCGTGGTGCTCGCCCGCTCGATCGTGGAGGTTCGCCTCGTCCGAGGGAGTGAGCATCGGCAGCGTGCACACCAAGGTATCGGGCTCGGCCGCCACGACCGCGTTCAACAGCGTCAGGAGCCGGGCATGGTGGCCGGTCAGGACGGCGTCGGTGTAGAGGGCCGGATTCCCCGAGAGGTCGATGCCCAAGGGAGCGTGCGCGCCGAATCGGTAGACATGCAATGCCACGTCTTCGACGCCACCTGCGGGCAGCACCTCCACGCCGGCCGGCTCGCCACCGAACCGCAGCGGTTCATCGACGAGCATCAGGTTGATCACCGGCCCGAGAGCACCACGACCCCCGACTGCCGGCCCCAGGTCCCGCCGGATGTCCTCGAGCCTGTAGTGCTGGTGGCGAAGGGCCCCGGTCACCGCCAGGCGCACCTGCCGGACCAGGTCTGCCACCGTCGTGTCCGAACCGACGTGTGCACGCAGGGGGACGGTATTCGCCACCATGCCCGCCGAGCGACGCAATGCCGCGGTGGTTCGGGCAGCGACCGGGAGCGAGACGACAACGTCGCGCGCCCCCGTCATCCGGGCGATATACGCGAGCGCCGTCGCCACGATGAGCACGGGAGTCTGCGCATCGAAGCGATCGGAGGCCGCCGCCAACGCGTGATCGGAATCCGGGGGCAGTACGCCACGCGCGACGAGCGGAACGGCGCACGGCGGGGCCACCCGGCCGCTGAGCGAGGGCACCGCACGAAGGCCGGTGAGGCACTCCTGCCAGTAGGTACGGTCGCGCTCGGCGCGTGCGGAGCGACGGTAGGCGCACTCGCGCTCGACGATGTCCGGCAGCGCGAGGGCGCCCGACGGCCGGGCTTCGGTTCCGGTGCGCGCCGCGGAATACAGCTCATCGGTGCGGCGCAACAAGATCATCGCGCCGATGCCGTCGATGCCCACGTGATGTGCACGCGAGTACCACCAGTAATGGTGGCGGCCGACTCGGATCAGGTGCGTGCACCCCGGCTCGTCGACGAGAAGGTCGATGGGCGCGCGGAGGTCGGCGTCGATCCATTTCCGGGCGGCTGCCGTGGGGTCGGGATGGTCGCTGAAATCGCTGATCCGAATCGTGCGCGGCAGGCTGTGGTCCACCCGCTGGACGACCCGGCCGTCGTGGCGCAGGAAGGTGAGGAACGGCGAACCCAATTCATGTCCGGCGACCAGGGCGCACCGTTCCAGGAGGGCCACATCGAGCTCGGCCTCGATATCGAGAACGTGAGCGACGCACAGCGGCACCGACGGCAGGAGTTGCTGGGCATGCCACAGACCTGCCTGGGCCGGTGACAGCTCGAACGCTCCCGGGGGCAGAGCGGACGCGGTCTCCGGGCTCGCAGTCGAATCCTCGCAGGTCATGCGCTCATCCCTTCGCGTCGGAACGTGCCCCCGTCCCGAGGTCGCGCGTTCAGCGAATGTGGAATACTCCGAAACACGCCGACCGAAGTACCGGCGCGTGCCCCACCGTTCCGGGCGTTGTGTCTCACCTGAATCCGCGACATATCCGGCGGCCTGATTGCACCAGCGAGGAACTCATGTCCGAACGCAAGGTGACGGTGACACTCGATCAGCTCTCGGCGACGACCCTGTGGACGTTGCGAGACCGCGCACATGCGGCGATGCGGCCGCGGCCACTGATCATCGATCCGGTCGCGATTCAGGCGTATCGGCGAATCGACTACGACTTCGATGGGTTCGGGCGGGTGCGGCAATCGCATGCGTTGCGGCCACTGTGCTTCGATCGGGCCGTCGCCGACTTCGCCCGCCGGCATCCGCGAGGTGTCGTCGTGGCGCTGGGCGACGGGCTGGAAACCGGATTCTGGCGTAGTGACTCCGATTCGCTGCGCTGGCTGTCGGTCGATCTGCCCAGCGTCATCGGGGTCCGTGAGCAGGTCATGCCGAAAGACGCGCGAGCCGAGGTCATGGGGTGCTCGGTACAGGACACCCGCTGGATCGAACGCGTCGATGCCGAAGAGGGGATCTTGATCACCGCGCAGGGACTGCTGGGGTACCTGCAGCCCGCAGACGCGCTCGGCTTGATCGATGTGTGTGCGCACGCCTTTCCGGGTGGGGAAATGGTCTTCGACACGATTCCGGGCTGGTTGCGCAGGCGCTCCCACCAGGACACGGACTCCACCCGGCCGCCCATGCCGTTCCACCTGACGGCGCGTCAGGCCGCGCGACTGCCACGCGACAACCCGGCGATCAGCGCGGTGACCGAGTTGCGGCTGCCGGCCGGCCGCGGCCTGTGCGGTCCGATCCCCTTCGCTGTCGCTTACCACATTCCGCTCGGTTCGCTCCTGCGGCCCACCACGACGCACGCGCAGTTCGCCCGTGCCGACGCGCAGCAATGAGTCACAGGGCAGCGGTGAGTCACACCGGTAACGCGATATGAACCTGTCGGGCAAGGGCGATCACTCCGGACGCTGAACAAGGGGACGCTGGCGACTCCGCGCTCCGTCAAGTGGCAGATGAACCGATGCCCCGAACCTTCATCCGCCGCGGGTGTCACCGTCGATTTTCGACCTGGCCGACCACGATGGCGCACGTAGTGGACTACCTCAGCGACGGCAGTGGAGTACGCGACGTCGATCCGCGCCCATGCGTCGGCCGTCCCCGACCGGTCGGTCACCGTCCGCAGACGATGGCGGCGAGTGCCTCACGGGTATTGACACCGAGTTGCCGCCCGGCGCGATAGATGTGGCCTTCCACGGTGCGGACAGACACGATCAGCCGGTCCGCGATCTGCTGATTCGTCAGGCCTTGTCCGATGAGGGTCGCGATTTCGCACTGCCGGTCGGTGAGCCGGGCGTCGATCGCGATAATCGCCCGGATGGCGGGCGTGTGCGCCCCGCACTCGGTCGCTATGCGGCGGGCGCGTGCCGCCGATGTGAGCGCGGAAACCCGCATCCCGCGGTACGCGTGGGCGCTTGCTGCCTGCGCAGCGCAATCTGCCGCGGCGAGCAGGTCGCCGTATCGTTCGAATTCCGCGGAGACCTCATCCAGCGCAGCCCCGTCGCGGTCGGTGAGCGCAGCGGCCTGACGAGCCGCGGCGGGAGCTCGTGGGCCGTCCACCGAGGACGCCAGGCGCGACAGCCGCTCGGCGCAGGAGGTATCGCCGAATTGCACTGCTGTGTGCAGCGCGAGGACTTCCAGTGAGAGCTGGTCATTCTTCGCGGCCAAGTCCGCCGCCTCGTGCGCGATGGCGATCGCGCCGGCACCGGACTGCTGCCCGGTCGCCACCACCCATGCCCGTACCCGAATCAACTCGGGATCGAGGAACGAGTATCCGGGGTGCCGGGCGGCCTCCGCTGCCGCCATCGCCTCCGCCGCCTCGTCGGCGTCACCGGTGAGTGCAAAAGCCTGTGCGAGCGCGACGCGACAGGCATATCGCATTCCGAACGCGTCGCGCCCACCCAGGCCGGAGGTTGCCTCGCGGAGCGCGCGCACCGCCTCGGCGAGGCGACCGCAGCGCAGTGCGACCCGCCCGTTCACGAACATCGCCGCGGTCCGGATCGGGGCCGGAGCGTCGGCGGCCATCGCCCGGACGTCGGCGGCCAGTTCCTGGGCGCGATGCAGATATCCGGCGTTCACCAGGGCATGGACATGCTCCATATGTACCGCGATCGGCAAAATACTCGTATCGTGACTGCGCGCTGCGATGGCACCGCGGTCGGCGAAGGGACCGATCCGGTCTGTTTCACCGAGGACCCCGAGTGCGCCGACAAGGGCATAGCACGCCGGCGCGACGGCGGCGGGGTCGGCGCAGCCGCTGTCGAGCACACCTCGCGCCGCCCGGGCCGCGACCCGTGGATGGGCACGGCACAGATCGAGGACGGCGCCGAGCGCGATCAAGCTCTGCCGTGCGTCAGGACCGGTGATCGATGACCGTGCCCGCGCCTCGATCAGCTTCGCGTCATCGACCCGGCCCAGGCTCCAGAACATGTTCGTCACGCGGTCGATCGCGACCCGCACACGCTGAGCCTCGTCCCCCACTTCCGCCAACGCCGCCAGCTCGCGCTCTGCCTGTGCGCCGTCCCCGTTCATCGCCAACGCGTGTGCGCGCAACCATCGCGCCGGAAGGCCGCTGCCCGCGGTCGCCGCCGCACCGGCGAGCTGCGCACACAGTTTCGCATCCCCGCGGCCCAGGGCGATGCGCGCGCCGTCCATGAACAGCCTCGGTTCGGGCGGGCGGTCGGACTGCATGGTCAGGACGGCCGCCCGTAACCGGGCGGCGGAGTTGTACGGCGACCGGGTGAGTGCCTGCGCGATTCTTCCGCGCAGGCGAACAGCCTGCAGTGTCCCTGTTCGATCGCGCCGCACCTCGCCATACAAAGGATGGGCGAGGCGCACGGACATGGCTTGCCCATCCCTGAGTTGCACCGTCACCAGCCCACGTTCCTCGGCCTGTTCGATCGCTCGACGTCCCGCGAGTTGTTCCAATGCGCTCACTGTGAGTGGTTCCTCGATCGCGAGAATGTCGACAACCTCGCGCACGAGCGGGTCGAGGGCGCCCATTTGCGCTTCGATCAAACAGGTCAGGGTGGTGGGTAACCCTATGTCTCCGGACCATCGCCACACACCGGACTCGAGCCGCAGCCGGCCCGCCTCACGTTCGGCGGTGACGAGCAGCCGGAGAAACAAGACGGTGCCGCCGGCGAGTCGCCACAGGTGCTCGGCGCTCGAACGCTCCAGTTCGCCGCCCAGCACGGTCTCCAGCAGAACCGTGACCTCCCGCAGCGACAGCGGTCGCAGGTCGAGTCGCTCGAGGTACCCGTCCTTCCACAGCGATGTGATCGCATCCGGTGCCCTGTCGGTCGCCCGCAGGGTCATGACCACGGGCGTCGTGCCCGCCAGGACCAGCTGCTGCACCGCCATCGCGGATTGTTCGTCGAGCAGATGCGCGTCATCGACGCCGACCACTACGCGGCGACCATCGATGCGTGCGGCCAGTGCGCGTGCGGCGGGAATCGCCGGCCCCCCGGATTCGCTCGCCGCGCCGTCTTCCTGCAGATGTCTGGACAGTGCGCCGAGTGGTACCGACCGACCGGACTTGGTGCCGACCACCCAACGCTCCCGGGCACCGCTGCGGACGGCCTTGGCCAGGGCCTCGCGCGCCAACCGGGTCTTACCGACTCCAGGGGGCCCGGCGATCACCACTCCGGGTTGCGAATGGTCTCGGCCTCGCATGGCCGCCGAGATGAATGCCAATTCGGCATCCCTTCCGACCAACGGCCACTTCCACGCCACCATAATCTCGACCTTGTTACGGAACGAAACCTCCAGCCGCCGACCCACATCGATTACACGCCTTGACGGCGGTGGTCGCAAGACAGGTACGCCCGCAGACCGAGACGAGTAGTCGACTACGTGAGCGTGGTCATCGGCAGGGTTGACGCTTCACTGCGGCGAGCGGTTCGGGGCGAGGCCGAGGGATTCCAGAAGGGCCGCGCCGTCCGGGTCGCGGGCGAGGATCGAACTGCGGGCCTGCTGGTAGGGGCAGTGCGCGGCCTCGAAGTCGGCTGCTGTGGCGAGTACCGCGGGGCGATCGCCGGCGAGCAGGGCGGTGCCGCGGCCGACGATCGCGGTGGCGATCGGGTTGCCCACCACAGTGGTTCGCGCGGAATCCAGGATCGTCGCCGCCTCCGGCCGACCGGCCAGCACCGCCGCCTCGGCGCGCAGCGCCACGTACCAGTGCCGCCAGATCCACAGTTCCTGCTCGTCCAGATCGTCCGGTGCGGTGGCCAGTTCGGCCCAGGCTCGGTCCGCATGTCCGGCGTGCAACGACTGAAGGGCGGCGAAGACCGCTCGCCAGGCCGCCGGCGTCCCGGACAGCTCGGCGGCGCTCGCCTGCCATCGAGCCTGCGCGGGAAGGTCACCGCGCAGGCCGTGGATCAGCGCGACAGCGGCCGCCGACACCGCCAACTGCGGGGCGCGGGCGCGCCCGGCCAGCTCGCGGGCGTCGGCGAACCGCTGGCTGTCGGCCCACACCGCGTGCGCGTCGCCGGCCAATGCCCGCGCGACCAGGACACGCGAGGTGGCCAGATCGCCGCGTTCGGCCAGCAGTGGCAGATCACGTAGCTGCGTGGCCCAGAGCTGCGCGCCGGCCAGATCGCCATTCCCGATACAGCTGTCCGCGGCCTCGGACAGCGCGCCGACTCGTTCCAGCGCGCCTGCCGCGGTCGACGGCGCCGCGGTGAGCAGCTCGACCCGGCGGCGAGTCGTCACCGCGCTCGCGGCCGCGTCGCCGCACCACCACTGGGCGGCGGCCAGCGCGTCCAGGGCCGCGCTGCGAGTCAGCGGATCAGCGGTTCGCCCGGCCAGTCCGACCGCTCGTTCGGCTGTTGCGATCGCCTGCGGACCCTCGGATTCCGCGGCTCGGAGACCACATTCGGCGAGGGCGACGGCCGCCGCGGCAGCCGGATCGTCTCCGGCCAGGCCGCGGGCCGTGGCCAGCAGCTCGACCACCTCGGGCAGCGCGGGCGCCTCGTCGAAAGTATCGGACATCCGGAAGCAGGTGCTCACCGCCGTCGCGAGATCTCTTGCGGCAGCGGCATCGTCACCGGATGTGCGCGCGATCTCCGCCGCCGCCAGGTACAACCGGTACATCTCGGAGCCGTGTAGCCGGCACCCGGCCGTGGTGGCGGCCTCGCGCAGCGCCTCGGCCGCCACGGAGGGATCGGCGGTGAGCGCGGCGGCCTGCTCGTAGCGCCGCTGTGATTCACCGATCAGGTTGCGTGTGAAGGCGATCCGCGCCAGGGTCAGCGCGAGGCCGGACGCCGCCGCCCGCTGCCCCGGCTCGGCTGCCGCCCAGTTCAGCGCCGCGCGCAGATCGTCGGCCACGCCGTCGAATTCGGTTCGCCACGAACCGGTTTCGGACCGCTGCGCGAGTGCGGTAGCGGTCGCCAGACTCCACGCCAGATGCCGGGCGAGCATCTCGGGCAGCTCGCCGAGCGAGTCGAGCTGTTCCCGCGCGTACTGGCGGACGGTCGCCAGCATCCGATATCGGATACCGGTGCCGGCCGGAACCGCCGTCAGCAGGCTCTGTTCGGTGAGCCGCGCCAGCCCGTCCGGCACCTCGTCCGGCGTCAGCGGCGGACCACCCGTCACCTCAGCGGCGGCCGCGGCGGTGAACGGCCCGGCGAACACCGCCACCCGCTGCAGCAGCCGGCGATCCGATTCCGTCAGCAGCGCTCGACTCCAGTCGAGCGTGGCCCGCACCGACCGGTGCCGCTCGTCGGCGCGGCGGCCACCCACGAGCAGCCGCAGCGGATCGGACAGACTCGAGGTCAGACCGTCCAGGCCCAGGGTCAGCAGCCGGGCGGCGGCCAGTTCGATGGGCAGCGCCAAACCGTCCAGGCGGGCGCAGATCTCGGCGACCCGATCGGTCTGCTCCGGCGGCACCGACCAGCCCAGTGCCTCCGCCCGGTCCAGGAACAACGCGACCGCGTCGGCGTTCTCCTCCAGGGTCAGCGGCGGCACCGCGTAGACCTGCTCGAACGGCACCATCAGCCGGGACCGGCTGGTGGCCAGTACGGTCACCCCCGGACAGCGCGCCAGCAAGCGTTCCAGGAACGGCGCCACACCGTCCAGCAGATGCTCACAGTTGTCCAACACGAGCAGGAGCCGACGGTCGGCCAGCGCCGCCGTCACCGAATCGTCCAGATCCCGGCCCGGTTGTTCGCCGATACCGAGCGCGTGGGCCACCGCCGCGCCGGTCATCTCCGGATCGGTGACCGGCACGAGATCCACGAACCAGACTCCGCCCGCGAACTCGTCGGCCGATTCCGCGGCGACGGCCAGCGTGAGCCGGGTCTTGCCGACACCGCCGGGACCGAGCGCGGTCACCTGGCGATGCGCGGCGACCAGCGCGCGCAGTTCGGCCTGTTCCCGGGCCCGGCCCACGAACGTGGTCAAGGTCGTGGGCAGCACCGTTACCGGCGCGGCGGCCGGTCGGCGATCACCCAGTGCGGCCGCCCGTTCCGCGAGCACCCGCCGATCGGGCACTCCGGCCTTGCGCAGCAGTGACGACACATGGGTCTCTACCGTGCGCACGGAAATGTACAGCTGGGCCGCGATCTCGGCGTTACTACGATGCTGCCCGACCAGGGCGAGCACCTCGGCCTCCCGAGCCGAGATCTCGGTGGCGATCTGCTTCGACACGCCCCCATTCTGACGCCCGTACCGGTGCCACCACGTACCGGATCCGTGGTGGATTCCGTGGTCACCACGGATGTTGCGCGGCGCCGCGATTCCTACCGTGGAAACCACAAGAACACGACACCACAGGAGATTTCATGACCACCCTGGGCATCAGGACCGTGCTGCACCCGGTCACCGACCTGGCCGCCGCGAAGGCCGTGTACGCCGCGTTGCTGGGCGTGCCGGCGAGTGCCGAGAGCGCCTATTACGTCGGCTTCGAGGTCGGCGACACCCATGTCGGCCTGGTTCCGGGTGGCGGGCCGCAGGGCATGACCGCACCGGTCACCTACTGGGCGGTCCCGGATCTGGAGGCGAAGCTGGCCGAGCTGACCGCCGCCGGAGCCGTGGTCGGAGAACCGATCCGCGACGTCGGCGCGGGCCGCCGGGTCGCCACGGTGATCGACCCCGACGGCAACGTGCTCGGCGTGCTGCAGGACAACTGAGATACCCGACTCGAACGGAGACGACGATGACCACGAAGACGGCTACCACGAAGACCTCTGCCACGAAGACCGCTGCCACGGTGGGCTTCTCGACCGAGGAACGCGCCGCGATGAAAGAGCATGCCCGGGAGCTGAAGACCGCCGCCCGCCGTGGCGGCAAGGCCGCGAAGGCGGACGGCACCGCCGATGTGCTGGCCAAGATCGCCGCGATGCAGCCGGCCGATCGTGCGCTGGCCGAACGGATTCACGCCATCGTGACCGCCGAGGCGCCGGATCTCGCCCCGAAGACCTGGTACGGAATGCCGGCCTACGCCCGCGACGGCAAGGTGGTCTGCTTCTTCCAGAGCGCCGAGAAATTCAAAGCTCGTTACGCGACACTGGGTTTCAACGACACCGCGCGCCTCGACGAGGGCACGATGTGGCCGGTCACCTACGCACTGACCGCGCTGACGGCGGCGGACGAGCAACGGATCGCGGACCTGGTCCGGGCCGCGGCCGCCTGAACGCGTCCGTCGCCGACCCCGGCACATCGGAGCCGGGCCGATTCGGCAGCCCGACATTGTGAAACAGGTTGTCTCGGCAACTTTTGCATTCGCCGAAAACGCGTAGAATTCCAGCAGGTCGGGACAGCTATTTGGAGCCCTATCATGAGCAAGAAAAGGAATTCACACTCGAAATTCGCACGATTGGCGGCCGCCGCCGGAATAGCCGCGGCTGCCGCGGTTCCGGTCGTCGCAGCCGCGACGCAAGCGTCCGCCGCCACACCGAACTCCGCGACCCAATCCGTCGACAGCCCCGGCTGGGGTAACGGCGGCGGCTGGGGCCACGGTGGTGGCTGGGGGAACGGCGGCGGCTGGGGTAACGGGGGCGGCTGGGGCTGGAACCCCGGCTGGTGGAACCCCTTCGGCGGCGGCTGGGGCAGCTTCTAGCGCCGATGACCGAGCCCGGACACGCCCAGCGTGCCGGGCTCGGCCGCATCGACTACCGTTGCTGTGCCACCGAATTCGACCAACCGGGCGGAAACGGTGACCGAATGAGAATCGTGTGTATCGGTGGCGGGCCCGCCGGACTGTACTTCGCCATCTCGATGAAGCGCCGCGACCCGGCCCATGCCATAACGGTGATCGACCGCGATCCTCCCGGCTCCACCTACGGCTGGGGCGTCGTGTACTGGGACGACCTGCTCGACATCCTGTATCGGAACGACCCTGACAGCGCACAGGCGGTGCGCGCCGGATCGGTTCTCTGGCGGGAACAGGCCATTCACGTGGGCGACGACCGGACCGCATACTTCCCGGGTTACGGCTTCAGCATGGGCCGCGCGGCATTGCTCGAGGTACTGTCGCGCCGGGCGAGCGAACTCGGCGTCGACGTCCGATATGGCCGAGAAGTCCACGATCTGTCCGGCTTCGACGACGCCGATCTCGTCGTCGCTTCCGACGGCGCGAGCAGCCGGGTGCGGCAGCTGGACGATCATCGGTTCGGAACGTCGGTGACACTCGGCGCCAATCGCTATATCTGGCTCGGCACCGACAAGGTCTTCCACCGATTCACCTTCGCCTTCGAACACACCCCGGCCGGTTGGATCTGGTTCCACGCCTATCCGTCGATCGCCGGAAAGATCAGCACCTGCATCGTCGAATGCCAACCGCGGACCTGGCAGGGGCTGGGATTCGATTCCCCGGACAACGCGGCGAATACGCGTGACCTGGAAGCTATCTTCGAACGCGTACTCGACGGTCACTCGTTGATCAGTAAGTCGCGAGGCGAAATCGCAAGGTGGAGTTGCTTTCCCGAGGTGACCAACAAATCCTGGTACCACGACAATGTGGTGCTGCTCGGCGACGCGGCGCATACGACGCATTTCACGATCGGTTCGGGCACCCGGCTGGCGATCATCGACGCCATCGTGCTCGCGCAGAGCCTGTACGAACACGGCGAGATCGCCGACGCGCTGGAGGATTACGACACGCAACGGCGCGCCGCGATGCGCCCGATTCAGGCCGCCGCCCGTGCCAGCATGACCTGGTTCGAACGCGCCGACCGGTATCTGGACCGCGATGCCGTGCAGTTCGCCTACGCGATGGCGGTCCGGCACGGGCTGCAGATGCCGTGGCGCTACCAGATGCACCTGCTCATGCAGATACCCGCCGTGCGCACGATGCGGCGTGGCGTCGACTCCGGACAGCGATGGTGGCGGGCCGCGCGGCGAGGGGAACTCGCGATGGGCCGGCACCGACCTGGACAGCCTCCGCCCTGAGCTATTCGGCTGCGCGACCGTTCTCGTCGCGATGCAACACCCAGGTGCCGCGGCCGGCGGCCTTGGCCCGGTACAGGCCCACATCGGCATCGTTCAGCAGTTTCTCGGCGTTCGCGCCCGCGACCGGGGCGACGACGGCGCCGATACTGGCCGACATCGCCAGCAGATCGGCAGGACCGACGGGCACAGGTTCTCGCAGGGTCGCGAGCATCGTCTCGGCGGCGGCATGGGCGGTCTCCTCGTCGCAGGGCGGTGCGAGCAGCGCGACGAACTCGTCGCCGCCGATGCGGGTGACCGTGACCGACGGTGAGGCCATTTTCGCGTCCAGCCGCCGCCCGACCTCGGCCAGCACGCTGTCGCCCGCGCGGTGGCCGTAGCGGTCGTTGATCAGCTTGAACTCGTCGAGGTCGAGAAAGCACAAACCGATGTGGTCGGCGGGGCCGGCCGTCGCGACGATAGCCTCCAACTGCTCGAGCAGGCAGTGACGGTTGGGCAGACCGGTCAACGGGTCGTGACGGGCCTGCCACCACAGCTTTTGCTCCATCGCCCGGCGCTCGGTGATGTCCTCCCCGACGGCGAGCAGGCGCAGATCACGTCCGCCCGCGCCACGCACCAGCGTCATCGTCCACGCACCCCAGCAGACGGTGCCGTCGGGGCGGCAGAAGCGGCCTTCGAAGTGCACGGTGCCGTGCCGGTGCTGGTACAGATCGACGACCACCTGCTGGAGCTTGTCGCGATCCTCGGGGTGCATCAGATCCAGCCCCGCGACCCCCGGCACGTCCTCCGGTTTCATCCCGACCATCCGCGCGGTGGTCGGGTTGGCTTCCAGCGTGATGCCGTTGCTGTCGTACAGCGCGATCGCCACCGCCGCGTTGTCGAACACCACCCGGAACCGCTGGTCGGCTATCTCCTGGCTGTCCGTGTGGACCTTCAACAACTCGGCGCTGTAACCGCGCCCGAGTTCGCCCAGGAGGGCGCCGAACCGCTGCGTGCGATCCGGCCGCTGCGACCGCTCCAGCAAACAGGCCAGCACCGTCGCGGACGGAGTCATCAGGGCGGGGTCGGTCAGCTTCCACCGCACCATCTCGACCCCGACTCGGTACGCGGGCGACGGATCGAACGATTCGGCCGACATGGCGGCTTCCAGGTCGACGAGCCATTCCGTCAACTGCTGGGCGCGCGGCAGAGCCGTCAGCACGCCACCGCAATCGACCAGGGCCGCCGACCAGTCCCGCGCCATATCGGCAGCCTCGCGCCTGTCCATTCGCGAGGACCTTCCTCCATCGCCGGACCCGCGGGGCCCGGCACCGACGCCCCTCCCCATCCGCTGACAACGAGCATACGAAAGAACCGCCCCGCCGTGTGTGCGACGGCATGAACCGGCGCACGACCACAGGGAACTGCGGGCCCGCACCGATCGGGCAAACCCGGCAACTTCGCCGAACCGAGTTCCGACGATCTCCGCACTCTCCCGTCGGCTCGACCCGAGACACGAGTGCGGCTACGTTGAGCCGGCTGAGAGCGGTCGGCTCGAACGCAAACGGGGGAAGTATGTCAGCTGACGACGGTGCGGTTCGCCAGGGCGATTCCTGGCCGCGGCGGGTCGGCGCGCTCCTGAGACTGCTCGTACCCCAACGTCATTCGCTGCTGGCGGCGACGGCGCTGCTTCTCGTCGGCACCGGGTTGTCGCTGGCGCAGCCGCTGCTGGCGGGGCAGGTCGTGCGGGATGCGTCGTCGGGCGCGACGATCGCATGGTCGCTCGCGGCGTTGGTGGGGGCTTATCTTCTGTACGCCGTCGCCGACACCGGCGGCACCTACCTCCTCGAGCGGACCAGCGAATCCGTGCTCCTGTCCGTGCGCCGTCGTCTGGCCGGGCATCTGTTGCGGTTGCGGATCCCCACGTTGGAGTCGCAGCGGGTCGGCGATCTCATTTCCCGGGTCACGCTCGATTCGACCGTGATCCGCAACGCGGTCGGGAGCAGTCTGGTCCAAATAGTCACGGGCGCAATCACACTCGTCGGCACCGTGGCGGTGATGATCTATCTCGACTGGCTGCTGTTCTCGATCGTCTTCGTCACCGTGGGCGTTGCCGTGATCGAGACCTACTCGGAGAACGGACATCCCGCACTCGAATTCCGGGACGTGCATTTCTCCTACGACGAGCGGCCGATCCTGCACGGCGTGAGTTTCTCCGTACCTCCGCGGGGACATGTGGCCCTGGTCGGCCACTCGGGTGCCGGGAAATCCACCGTATTCTCCCTGGTCAGCCGGTTCTACAATCCGGACACCGGCGATATTCTGCTCGGTGGCCGCTCCTACGCCGGCCGGCCACGCCGGATGTGGCGCTCGGAGATCAGCTTGCTGGAGCAGAACGCGCCGCCGCTGTTCGGCAGCCTCCGCGACAATCTGACCTACCGGCAGCCGGGCCTCGGCGATGACGATCTGCGACGCGCGACCGAGCTCGCCGGTCTGGCCGATCTCGTCGCCCGGCTCCCCCGCGGCCTGGACACTCCGGTGGGCGAGCACGGCGTTCTGCTCTCCGGCGGCGAGCGCCAGCGCGTGGCACTGGCCCGGGCGCTGATCCGCCGCCCGGTACTGATGATGCTCGACGAACCCACCGCCATGCTCGACGCCGAAACCGAGAAGGCGCTCAACGTCACCATCCGGAACGTGCGGAAAGAATGCGCCCTCTTGGTGATCGCCCATCGCCTGTCCACCATCCGCGAGGCCGATACCGTCCTGTTCCTGAGGGACGGGCGGATCGCCGACAGCGGTCCGCACGACGAACTGGTCGCCCGCAATGCCGACTATCGGCAGTTGGTGGGCGCGAAGGTGTGAATCGGCGGTGGCGGCCGGTCAGCTCGACAGCGTCGCGAATGCGGCCGGGTCGAACAGGTCCCGGATCCGGTTCCACGGGAGTTGAACCGGGTAGTAGTCGCCCCGCGCGTGGCCGACGGAGAAGTAGACGGTGAGTCCCTCCGGCGCGGGCACCCAGTCGGCGAAATCGTCAGCACCGGGAGCGTGGGTGAACAGCGTGGGCCCGTCCGCGGGCACCAGGCTCTGAGCGGTGGTGGCGAGCGCGCCCCAGGCCCGACCAGGATCACGGAGAGCCGTCGGCAGCATGACGGGTTGTGCGGTGCCGGTGTCGATCACCACGGTGCCGATCTGGTTGACCGGATGCGGGCCGCCCTCCCACGTGTGATCCGTGATCAACACGCCCGCGACGACATGCGCGCCGATGCGGGTGACGCGGCTCGTTTCGCGGCAACGGAGCTGTGCGGCGTGCAGCGCACCGTTCGCGGCGCCGCCGCTCAGATCGGCCAGCGATGCGCGCATCGCCGAGTTGAAACGATCACGAATCGCCTGGTCACCACCCTCGAGTTGTGGCAGCACGACGTCGGTCGTCAGGCTCGGGGTCTGCTCTCGCACCGGCACGGTGATGCCGCTGTAAGGCCCTGTCGACGGCGCGGCTGGAAGGGGGCAACCGGCATCCTGATCGGGCGCAGCGGTATCCGGCGCAGCGGTCATCTGCCGAGCCACCGGTTCGGACGACGTGGGCGCCGAAGCGCCGTCCTCCCCGGCGCCGCAGCCCGAAAGCGCGACCGCACCGACCACGATCGCCACCAGAACCGACCTTTTCATTGCGAACTCCCCCACTCTCACGGCGAACGGCAGCATATATCGGCCTCACATTTCGGCGCGCTGTTTCGTCCACAGTGGAAGGGGCCTGTACCGAACGAGGGAGCGAACATCATGACCGATCCGGACCCGAGCGCCGTGGTGAGCGAGCGGCGGGCACTGCTCAACCTCGCCTACCGGCTGCTCGGCTCCCTCGCCGAGGCCGAGGACGTGGTGCAGGAGACCTATGCGCGCTGGTACGCCATGTCCCCGGAACAGCAGCGGGCCGTCGCCGCGCCGGGGGGCTGGTTGCGCACCGTGGCCAGCCGCATCTGCCTGGATCTGCTCGGTTCTGCGCGGGCCCGGCGCGAGCGCTACGTCGGGGAATGGATTCCGGAGCCGGTGCCCGACCGCAGTGAATGGGGCGCACCCGCACCGGCCGATCCCGCCGACCGCGTGACGCTCGACGAATCGATCAGTATGGCGTTCCTCGTCGTGCTCGATTCCATGACGCCCGCCGAGCGGGTGGCCTTCGTCCTGCACGATGTCTTCCGCTACTCCTTCGCGGAGATCGCCGATATCGTCGGCCGCACGCCCGCGGCCTGCCGCCAGCTCGCCTCCTCCGCGCGCCGTCGCGTCCAGACCTCGGCAAGTCCGTCTCGGGACGAGCGCGCCGAGGTCGTCAGGGACTTCAAACGGGCCTGGGAAACGAAGGATATCGAGGCATTGATCGAGATTCTGGATCCGCGGGCCGTCGCGACGGCCGACAGCGGTGGCCGGGTACTGGCGTTCCGCGACCCGATCAACGGCGGCGAGCAGATCGCGCGGGCCTGGATCCACATCGCCTCCCGCGCAGGAGAAGTCACGCTGCTCGAGCGGACCGTCAACGGCCAGCCGGGCCTGGTGGCACAGATCGACGGGACCATCGCGACCGTCTACGCCTTCGATATCGCCGACGGCCGGATCACCCGCATCTGGGCGATCCGCAATCCGGAGAAGTTGCGGCAGTGGACTGACGCCTGACCGACGAAAGTGGTTCGCGCGGAACGGATTTCTACGCGAATCGGACATCCGCGTCCCGGCGCGATTTTCGGTACTTTGGATACGGTCACCGTTACGACTGGGCTGACACCGTGGGGAGCGTCGAGCGGCGCCGGTAGCAGGGAGCACAGTATGGCCGAGGCCGAGGTATCCGAGCAGATCGAACTGGTGGAAGAGGACTTCCACGACGATCCGCACAAGTACTACGAGCGCTGGCGGGCCCGGGGGCCGGTGCATCACGTGCGGTTCACGCACGAGCGCGGGATTCCGTGCTGGGTCGTGGTGGGCCATGCCGAAGCACGAGCAGCGCTCGCCGATCCCCGACTGCACAAGAACTCGGCCGGCACCATCGAGCTGTTCCGGCGCAAAGGCTCTGCGGTGCTGTCGAATTCGGATGCGCAGGCCTTGAGCACCCATATGCTCAATACCGATCCCCCGGAACACACGCGGCTACGGAAGCTGGTGAACAAGGCTTTCACGCCGCGGCGGGTGGCGGCATTGCGTCCCCGCATCGAGGAGATCACCGCCGGACTGCTCGACGAGGTGGCGGCGCACGACGAGGTCGACCTGTTGCACGCGTTCGCGACCCCGCTACCCGTCACCGTGATCTGCGAATTGCTCGGGGTTCCCTTCACCGATCGCGACGATTTCCAGCTGTGGACGAAGATCCTGGTGGGCGCCGCCGGAGACCTGGCGGACCGCGACCGCGCATCCGCCGACATGGGCGGATATCTGACGGGGCTGCTGGCGGACAAGCGCGCGCGGCCCGGCGACGACCTGCTGTCGGGGCTGGCCACCGAATCCGACGACGGTGATCGTCTCACCGATCAGGAATTGGTGGCGATGGCTTTCCTCCTGTTGGTGGCCGGCCACGAGACGACGGTGAATCTCATCGGCAACGGCACCTTCGCGCTGCTGCGCGACCGGCCCCAATTCGATGCGCTGCGCGCGGATCCGGCGGGCATCCCCGCCGCCGTGGAAGAATTTCTGCGGATCGACGGCCCGGTCGGCTGGGCCACGGTCCGGTACACCGAGGAACCCGTCGACATCGGCGGAACCGTCATTCCCGCAGGCGAATTGGTCTACGTCGCCCTGTCGGCGGCCGATCGCGATCCCGATCGATACCATTCGCCGGACGCACTCGACATCGGCCGAAAACCGTCCGGGCATGTGGCTTTCGGCCACGGAATCCACTTCTGTGTCGGCGCTCCCCTGGCCCGGATGGAGGCGGCCGTCGCCTTCACCGCCCTGCTGGATCGCTTTCCGCAGCTCGCCCTGGCGCCCTCGTTCACTCCGCGATGGCAGCCGAGTCTGCTCATGCGGGGACTCACGGAACTGCCGGTGCGCCCGCACGGTTAGGCCGAAGCGACCGGGTCATCAGGCCGGCAGCGCGGTCTTCGCCGCCACCGCACGCAGCGCGGTGCGCAGCCCTCGACGCGAACGAGAGGGCGCGCCGTCCGCTGCGGCGAAGGTGCGGTATCCGAGAAACTTTCGCTCCGAGGCGGTTTCGGGCGCATCGTCGGAGGTCGCGGTGAGAAAGCGGTCCGGCAGCGCCAATTTGTGGATCGTGCGGAGGGTGAGCGCGTATTGCCGCAGCAGTGGACCCGTGGTGTACGGCAGATCGAATTCTTCACACAGGGCTCGCACGCGGGTGGCGATTTCCCGGTACCGGTTGCTGGGCAGATCCGGGAACAGGTGGTGTTCGATCTGGTAGCACAGATTGCCGCTCATGAAGGCTTGCACCCGCCCGGCATCGAAGTTCGCGGTGCCCAGCATCTGGCGCAGATACCATTCCGCCTTGGTTTCCGATTCCAGCACCGACGGCGTGAATTTCTCAGCACCGTCGGGGAAATGTCCGCAGAAGATCACCAGGTACGCCCACAGGTTGCGCAGCACATTGGCGCCGAGATTGGCGAAAAGCGTGCGCCGCCAGCGTTTTCCGCTCAATGCCGGGAACAGTACGTAATCCTTGCCGGCCTGCCGGATCAGTTTTCCGAGCAGCGCGCGGGTCTGGCCGGCCTTTTCGGCGGGATCGGTCGCCCGGTCGTGTTCGGAGTCCAGATCGTGCCAGGCGATACCCCATTCGAACGTCGCCGCCAGCAGCACGTTCTGCAACGGTTGCAGCAGCAGGCGCGGATGCCAGCGCTGATCTCTGGTCACCCGCATCACGCCGAAGCCGATATCGTCGTCCATGCCCAGCACGTTGGTGTAGAGGTGATGACGGACGTTGTGTGCGTAACGCCACTGCGCGGACAGCCCGGCCATATCCCACTCCCAGGTGGTGGAGTGGATTTCCGGGTCGTTCATCCAATCCCACTGACCGTGGGAGACGTTGTGCCCGATCTCCATGTTCTC
This sequence comes from Nocardia violaceofusca NBRC 14427, assembly GCF_963869435.1. Taxonomy (NCBI): domain Bacteria; kingdom Bacillati; phylum Actinomycetota; class Actinomycetes; order Mycobacteriales; family Nocardiaceae; genus Nocardia; species Nocardia violaceofusca. Next base: position 28,719 of record NZ_CAWMPM010000045.1, on the reverse strand, counting down.
GACGCTCTTGGCCGTCGCCAGGCCCGCCGTACCGAGCACCCAGGCCAGGCGGCCGCGACCGCCGAGGATGATCAGTCGCGCGACGGCGTCGAGAGTGCGCTGAAAGACGATCGTCCGGCGAATGTAGTTCGCGTCGCGCGCCCCCAGATCGGCCTCGACATCGGCGCGGATACGGTCGAGCTCACGCCCCAGCGCCTCGATATCGGCGGGCCCGAGATGTGCGTACGCGCCGATCTCGGTGATTGCCATGGTCTACATCCTCGAATTGGTGTGTGGTGGCGCGAACGCCCACCGACGAGGACATATGCGGAGACCCGCCGATGCCCCGAGCCTACCCGCACCCGATGAACAGCCCACGACACGACCGCGGTGTCACGCGACCGCGTGTTCATTCGAGCCACGCGTCGCTGCGCGCCGCCCACGGATTGCATTCGTACAGCGACGGTTCAGCGGCGGAGGCGGGATCGCTGCTCGGATGCATGCCCCACCCGAACCAGTTGGCGACGTTCTGGTTGGTCCCGTGCCAGCGTCGTTCGCCCGGCCGATCGCCGGCACCGGCATTGTTGGTGTAGGCCCGGTCGGCCAGGCTCCGGGTGATCGAACCGCGTCCGGTATTGACGCCGTAGAACATCCCGGAGAAACACCAGGCCTGCAGCTCCAGCCGACGGTTGAGCAGGTCGACCTCCGGTCCACTCCAATTCAGTGCCGAGGCTCGGGCCTGAAAGGCGGCCATGATCCCGGTGAGTTGTTGCACATGGTGCTCGTATTCGTGCGAGAGCACCGCGAGCACATTGCCGACTCCGTAGCCGATGACCGGGGTCATGGTGTCGAACGGCATCACGATCGTCCGGTCGGCCGCACAGTAGAACGCTTCCCGATTGCTGCCGGTGGAACTGCACGCGCCGTCGTAGTCACCGATTCGGGCGCCGGCCCACAGAGCGGGCGAGGACATGGCGATCCGGAAGTGAGCCAGGGTCGGCGCCCAAGCGGCGTCGTGGCAGCCGATCGCGGCCCGGTAGTACGCCTCCGCACCGTCCGGAGTGTTCCGCCAGCCGGGCAGCCGGCAGTCGACACTCGACAGGCCCACACCCTGTTCGCTGAGCACCGGATTGCCACCGAGCTCCGGATCGGATTTCACCGGGCCGGTGCCGGTATGCGGACGATTTCCGGCGACCGCCGTCGGGCCGGGTGTGGACCGCGCCGTAGCCTGCGGCATCACCGGCGAGTCGACGGGTTTCGGCGAATGGGCTGTTGCGCAACCACAGAGAAGCAGAGCGGCGACAACTGAAAAGATCCCCCCACGAAGCAATTTCACGCCCTACTTGTACCAGAGCTCCCCCGCGCCCGGTCGGTGCCGGCGGGTGCCGCCGATCAGCTTCCGAGTTCGGACGCGGAGTCCGACCCCGCGGTTCCGGTCTGCCGGAGGAAGTCCGCGATCACCTCCAGTTCCGTTTCCGAATACCGCTCGAGCAGTTCGTCCATGCGCCGGTTCATACCCGAGAAGACCTGGAACAGTTCGGAATTGCGTTCGCGGACGGCGCGCAGGGTGACTGCGCGCCGGTCGCTCGCCTCGGGGTCGCGTTCCCGGACGATCCAGCCGCCCTTCTGCAACCGGTCCAGGACGCCGGTGAGGGTGGCCGGGTGCAGGCCGGTGCGCCGGGCGAGGGCGGTCGGCGAAATCGGGCCCTGCCGGTTGATCAGGTCGAGACAGGTCCAGTCCACGTCACGGAGCTCGACCCGGCCGCCGAATCGGCGATTCAGCAGGGCGAGCTGAATGTTCAAGTCGCGCAACGCATCCTTGACGTCGACGGTCAGCCGGCGCCGTTGCTGCGCGGCCACGCGATCCGCCTCCGAGCTCATCGGCACCCTCCGGTCGATTCATACGGTTTTCATATGATATCCCCGGCCGAACAGCTCCGGCAGGTCAGTGCCGTTCGACCCGGAACACCGCGATGCGCTCGGCCGCCGCCGCCACCCCGTCCGGCGTCGCCGAGTCGGCCAAACCGGTTGTGACGAAACGATTCCCGACACTGGCGGGCCCGGATCCGACCAATTCCCGCAGCAGATCCCCACGCTGCCCGACCGGAACCTCGACCAGTCGCGCGGTCGAGGAGGTGCGCCCGCGCGTCAGCGTGACCGAATCGGCCGCCCGCACGTTGGCCACCCACGCCGCCCGGGGATAGGCCTGCACGATGTAGTGCCCCCCGTTCAGCTCGTTGACCGCGATCGGGAAGGTGCGCGGTTGCCCACTGCGCCGGCCGGCGACGGTGAGCAGTTGCATCGGCCCGAAACCGATTCCCAGCCGTTGCAGGCCGACGACGAGCGGATTGAGTCGCTTGACCATCCGCCGATACCGCTGCGCATCCATATTCCGGAACCTCCGCTACTTTCGAAACCATATCCTATGGTTTCCATACTATATCCATACAATATCACTTCCGATAGTCCTGAACGTCGGGATTCGTCCGGTAAACCCGTCAAGGGCCATTGGCCCGAGAGATGGCGCAAGTGCGCCAGAACACACCTCCGGTTCGGTGTCTTCCAGGCGACAGGCCGGCAAACACCGTGCACACGCCCCATGAACCTGTGTCACCTGCACATTTGCCGGGCGAAAGGCAAGACCGCCCGCGCCCGGATACGAACGAGCGCGGGTAACGATCCTGAGCAATGTGAACTATCGTCCGGTCACGAATCGATAACCCCTCTTTCGCTTCGGGAGACCTTGTGCTCGAGCTCGACCATTTCAGCCACGGCTGGGTAACCCCGGTCCTGGCTTATCTCATGTCCTTCATCGGATCCGTTCTGGCACTGCGCTGCGCCACACACGCCCGGGCCTCACGCTGGCCGGGCGGCTGGCTGATCGCCGCGGCCGTCTCACTCGGCGGCGCCGGTATCTGGGTCATGCACTTCACCGCCATGCTCGGTTTCTCGATCCACGGCGCGAACATCCGCTACGACGTGCCGATGACGCTGCTCAGCGCCGGTATCGCGATCGTCGTGGTCTGGGCCGGGTTGTCGATCGTGGTGCGCGGGCACCGGGAAGCGATCGCACTGCCTCTGGGCGGGATGATCACCGGCTTCGGCGTCGCGGCCATGCACTACCTCGGCATGCATGCCATGCACGCCGGCGCGCACATCGAATACAGCACCGGACTGGTGGCCCTGTCGCTGCTGATCGCCGTGGTGGCGGCGACCGCGGCGCTGTGGTTCGTCCTGCACGTGCGCGGGTTCTCCGCCACCGTCGGCGCGGCGCTCATCATGGGCCTGGCGGTATGCGGAATGCATTACACCGGAATGGCATCCATGACCGCGCACCGCATGGACAACATGTCCGAACCGTCCGGCGGGGTCGACTCGGTGCAGTTGCTCACGCCGCTGATCATGGTGGTCACACTCGTCACCATCATGCTCGTGGTACTCGTCGGACTCGCGGAGGTCGACGGGCCCTCGCGTCGCGAGAACGTCGACACCACAGGCGATCTCGATCTCGCCGACAGCGGCCGCGCGTGGCCGCGCGCCTACACCGAGGAGTCACCCGCTCCCGATCAGCCGGCATCGGCAGTCAGTCTGCAGGCGATGTCGAAGCGGCAGTCGCACCGGCGATAGCCGGGCGATCCGGACGATCGGCCGAGCGACAGCTCAGCCGATCGTCCTCCGGATCCATTCTTCCGCAGCGGCTTTCGCCTCCGCGACCGATCGCGCGCTGACCTCGCGCAACATCCGGCCGTCGGCGGCTTCGACACGCCACGCACAGGTGGTCCGCGTGGTGGGCTTCACCAGGCCGCGGGCTTCGCCGAACGCCTTGACCAGCCACCAGCGGGTGCCGTCGCCGGCCAACTCCCAGCCGTCGACCGCATCCGAGGGGCGCACCGGCCCGAACGGCTCGTCGTCGGCATTCGCCCGGGTCTCGGCCACCGGCCCCCTCCTCCGCGATTCACGTTGCAGTCCAATGCTGGTCGAGCTCGATGCACATTGTCGCGCAACATATCCTCGCGGCGGATTCGAACCCCCGGATCGGCGAGCCGCGTGGCGTGCCCGCCGCCGGCCTCAGAAGCGGCGAGCGCCGGTGACCGGCATCTGCCCGATCGCCGATCGGATGACACCCTCACCGCTCGTCGCGGCGTGCACGACCGTGCCGTCACCCGCGTAGAGGGCGGAGTGACCGCCGCCGTAGAACGACACCAGATCGCCGGGTTGCAGCGTGTCGAGGTCGACCGGCGTACCGGCGGACAGCTGGTCGTAGCTGGTGCGCGGCAGGTCTACCCCGACCTGCCGATACGCCCACTGGACCAGGCCCGAGCAGTCGAAGGCGTCGGGTCCGGCGGCACCCGAGATGTAGGCCGAGCCGATCTTGGACTCGGCGGCCTCGAGCGCCCGCTCACCGATCGACTTCAAGGTCTGCGGCGGGGCCGGATGGATTTCCGGGAAGAGCCCGGGAATTGTGAACTGCGGTGGAAGTGAAATTCCCGGTACGACCGGGGCGGGGAATGGCGAGTCGGCGTGTGCCGGGCCGGCGGTCGCCACCATCGTGCCCGCCGCGCCGAGCAGAACGGCCAGCGATGCAGCGGTCGACCAGGCCTTACGACGCAAACGGCGGGTACATCGACCCGCCTCGGTTCCTGCCATGATGCGTTCCTCCGAGTCTCGTAGCGAGAGCAGATTTCCGAAACACCACGGTGATCAGTCGATCGTTGGATCCGGGGAGCCATGATTCGCCACGGTCGAAGCGAAAACAAATACGAACACACCAATTCGAATAACGAAACGATAAATTTGCGAAATACCTCAGATATCGCTGGTATTTCGATACAATCCCTACGGTCGTCCGGCGGGCGTTTCGGACGCATCCGGGCCGGTCGCGAGCAGGGAATGGCGACGGCTGTAGCTCAGGTAGACGATCGCGCCGACGGCGAACCAGACGGCGAAGCGCAACCACGTCACCGGCTGCAGGTAGGTGATCAGCCAGATCGAGAAGCCGATCCCGAGCAGGGGCACCGCCGGCATCAACGGCGTGCGGAAACTCCGCGGCAGGTCCGGACGGCGATAGCGCAGCACGATCACCGCCGCACAGACCACGATGAACGCCAGCAGGATGCCGATATTGGTCAGCTCGGCGGCCTGTCCGATCGGCAGCAACCCCGCGATCACCGCCGACGCGATACCGACGATCCAGGTGATCCGGGTGGGCACCTGGCGCACCGGGTGGGTTTTGGCGAACCACCGGGGCAGCAGGCCGTCCCGGCTCATCGAGTACCAGACACGGGTGACGCCGAGCATGAAGGTGAACAGCACCGTCATGATGCCGACGATGGCGCCCGCCGCGATCAGACTGCCCAGACCGGGCAGGCCGACCGATTCGAACGCGGTGGACAGCCCGCTCTCCGGATCGATATCGGTGTAGTGCTGCATGCCGGTGAGGACCAGGCAGACCAGCACATAGAGCACCATCGACACCGCCAGCGACAGCAGGATCGCCTTGGGCAGATGACGTTTCGCGTCCACCGACTCCTCCGCCGCCGTCGACATCGCGTCGTAGCCGAAGACCGCGAAGAAGACGGTCGCCGCCCCGGTGACCGCGCCGGACATACCGAACGGGAAGTACGGGTGGTAATTGGCGGAGTCGATGTGGAAGAACCCGACCGCGATCACCACCAGAACAACCACGATCTTCAGGCCCACCACGAAGGTTTCGAATCGCGCCGCGGCCCGGATACCCAGGTTCAGCAGGGCCGCGATGAGCAGGCACAGCAGCGCGGCGAACAGATCCACCACATGGCCGTGGCCGGTTCCCGGCGCACCCAGCATCCATTCGGGGAGCCCGATATTCAACTGCCCCAGCAGAAATTGGATGTAGCCGGAGATGCCGATCGCCACCACCGACACGATCGCGGTATATTCCAGCAGCAGATCCCAGCCGATGAACCAGCCCACCGGCTCGCCGAGGACCGCGTAGCCGTAGGTGTAGGCCGAACCCGCGCGCGGGATGAGCCCGGCGAATTCGGCGTAGGAGAGCGCGGCGGCGGCGCTGGCGATCCCGGCGATCAGGAAGGAGACCAGCACGGCCGGGCCGGCGGTCTGATTCGCGACCGCACCGGCCAGGGTGAAGATGCCGGCGCCGATGATCCCGCCCACCCCGATGGCGGTGAGCTGCCACAGGCCCAGCGTGCGATGCAGGGTGGTGGCGGATTCGTCCTGGATCTGGTCGATCGGCTTGCGCCGGAAGAACTCTCGCAGAGCGGGACCGGTTCGCATGGGCGCTCCTTGTCCGAGGGCGGCGCTGGTGAGCCCACAGTACCGATCTCACCGGCCGGTCGCCCGGTATCGGCCGCGGCGACCCGGCGGCCGGCGATTCCATGGAACACGTTCTAGACATGATGGCCGATTTGTCTTACCGTCGATACATGAGCAAGACGATGTCTCACGAGGCACGCTTCACCCTGCGGTCCGGCGAATCCTGGCGCGACCCCTGGCCGATGTACGCCGCGCTGCGCGAATCCGACCCGGTACACCATGTCGTCCCCGAGAGCCGCCCGCACGAGGACTACTACGTCCTGTCGCGCTACGCCGACATCTACGCGGCCGTGCGCGATCCCGAGACGTTCTCCTCCGCCCAGGGCCTGACCGTCGACTACAACAACCTCAGCGAGATCGGGCTCGGCGAGAACCGGCCGTTCGTCTTCACCGATCCGCCCGACCACACCGTTTTCCGGCGCCGCGTGGCCAAGGGCTTCACGCCGCGGCAGGTCCAGGAGATCCGGCCCGCGGTCGAGGCGTTCGTGGTCGAGCGGCTCGAGAAGCTGCGCGTGGCCGGTGGTGGTGACATCTCGGTGGAGTTGTTCAAACCGCTGCCGACCATGGTGGTGGCGCATTATCTCGGTGTGCCGGAAGAGGATCGGGCACAGTTCGACCGATGGAGCGAGGCGATCGTGGCGGCCTCGGCGACCGGCGGCATCGAGCATGCGCAGGAAGCGGTCGGTGAGCTGACGCAATACTTCATCGCGATGATCGAGAAGCGCAAACGCGAACCGGCGGACGACACCGTCTCGCATCTGGTCGCCTCCGGGCTGGGCGCCGACGGCGACTTCGGCGAAATCCTGCAGATCATCGGCTTCGCGTTCACGATGATCACCGGCGGCAACGACACCACCACCGGAAATCTGGGCGGCGCGGTGCAATTGCTGACCAGCCACCCCGAGCAGCGGCAGCGCCTGCTCGACGATCCCAGCCTGATCCCGGGGGCGGTCGACGAATTCCTGCGGATGACCTCGCCCGTGCAGGGCCTGGCCCGCACCACCACCCGCGATGTCGAGATCGAGGGCGTCACCATTCCCGCCGGCCGCCGGGTGCTGATGCTGTACGCCTCGGCCAATCGCGATGAACACGAATACGGTTCGGACGCAGGCGAACTCGATGTGACGCGCAATCCGAAGAATATTCTCACCTTCGGCAACGGCAACCACCACTGCCTCGGCGCGGCCGCAGCCCGCATGCAGGCCACCATCGCGCTGCGGGAACTGCTGGCCCGCTGCCCGGACTTTACGGTGGACCTGGACGGAGTCCGATACACCGAGGGCAGTTATGTGCGCTGGCCGGTCAACGTCCCCTTCGTCCCGGCATGAGCGACTGGCTGGCGCATCCGCGTTCCCTGCAGGCGGCCGAGCGGATCCTGGACGCCGCCGCGAGCCTGTTCTCCGAACGCGGCGTGAACGCTACCCAGATGGGCGATATCGCCAAGGCCGCCGGCTGCTCGCGGGCGACGCTGTACCGCTACTTCGACAATCGGCAGGCGGTGCAGCTGGCGTATGTGCATCGCGAGGCGCGGCGGGTGGGCGCCCGGGTGACCGCCGAGATCGGCGGCATCGCAGACCCGGGTGCACGCGCCGTCGCCGGAGTGCTCGCCAGCCTGCGCGCAGTGCGTTCGGATCCCCTGCTGATCGCGTGGTTCCGGCCCGACGACGCCGGGGCCACGCTGCAGATCGCCCAGACCTCCGAGGTGATCGAGGCCATCGCCCGCTCGCTGTTCGCCGCCGAAACGACCTCGGCACCCGATGAGGCACACGAGGATTGGGCCCGGCTGGCCCGCTGGCTGACCCGCATCATCGTCTCCCTGCTCACGGTGCCCGGCCGGGACGAGGCCGAGGAGCGCGACATGCTGGAGCGCTTCATCGCTCCCCTCGTCGCCCCGGCGGGCTGAGCACACCCGCCCGGCCCGACGGCACCGGATGAGCCGACCCGGCGACGGCAACGCCCGCGCACCCTTGCGCGCACGGGCGTTGCCCAGGAGGCTTGGGATATGGATTCGCTCATCATGTCCGCCCGCGACCTCGATTTCCTGCTCTACGAGTGGCTCGACGTCACCGGGCTGACCGAGCGCGAGCGCTATCGGGAGCACAGCCGCGAAACCTTCGATCAGGTGCTCGCGCTGAGCCGGGAACTGGCCGAGAAGTATTTCGCCCCGCACAACCGCCAGGGCGATCTGCACGAGCCGACCTTCGACGGCGACAAGGTGCACATCATTCCGGAGGTGGCGACCGCGCTGTCGGCCTTCGCCGAAGCCGGATTCGTCGGGGCCGCGATGGACGAGCGAGTGGGCGGTATGCAGTTGCCGCACACCGTCTTCACCGCGTGCATGGCGTGGTTCTACGCCGCCAACGTGGCGACCGCGAGCTATGCGCTGCTGACCATCGGCAATGCCAATCTCCTGGCCGCACATGCCGATTCGGATCAGCTCGACCGGTTCGTGCGGCCGATGCTGACCGGCCGCTACTTCGGCACGATGGCGCTGTCGGAACCGCAGGCCGGTTCCTCGCTGGCCGACATCACCACCAAGGCCGTGCCGCAGGACGACGGCACGTACCGGCTGTTCGGCCGCAAGATGTGGATCTCCGGCGGAGACCACGACCTGTCGGAGAACATCGTGCATCTGGTCCTGGCGCGCATTCCCGGATCGGATGCCGGAACGCGCGGTATCTCGCTGTTCATCGTGCCGAAATACCTTCCCGCCGAGGACGGTTCGCTCGGCGAGCGCAACGATGTGGTGCTGGCCGGGATCAACCACAAGATGGGCTGGCGCGGCACGGTGAACACGGCGCCGGTCTTCGGCGACGGCGCGTTCACCCCCGGCGGCGCGCCGGGCGCGGTCGGTTACCTGGTGGGTGAGCCGAATCGCGGACTGACCTACATGTTCCACATGATGAACGAGGCGCGCCTCGGCGTGGGCCTCGCCGCCACCGCGCTGGGATACACCGGTTTCCTCAAGGCGCTCGACTATGCCCGCAATCGGCCGCAGGGCCGCCCGGTGACCGCGAAGGGCGGTGCGAGCGCGCAGGTCCCGATCGCACAACATCCGGATGTGCGCCGAATGCTGCTGGCGCAGAAGGCGTATGCCGAAGGCGCGCTCGGCCTGCAGTTGTACTGCGCCACGCTGATCGATCGTCAGCGCAGCGCCGTGGACGCCGCGGAAGCGCAGCGCGTCGCCCTCCTGCTGCGGGTGCTGACCCCGATCGCCAAGAGCTGGCCGAGCCAGTGGTGTCTGGCCGCCAACGACCTCGCCATCCAGGTGCACGGCGGCGCCGGCTACACCCGCGACTACGACGTCGAACAGCATTACCGCGACAACCGCCTGAATCCGATTCACGAAGGCACACACGGCATTCAAAGTCTGGACCTGCTCGGCCGGGCGGTGGTCGCGGACGGCGGGGCGGCGCTGACACTGCTGCTCGACACCATGGGGGAAACGGTCGACCGCGCTCGCGCGACGGGCGACGGCGAACTCGGCGATTTCGCCGATGCGCTGGCCGCGGCCGCGGGACGCATCGCGACCACCACCGCGACGGTGTGGCGCGACGCCGATCCGGAAGCGGCACTGGCGAATTCGTCGGCCTACCTGGAGGCGTTCGGACATGTGGTGCTGGCCTGGATCTGGCTGGAACAGGCGGTGGCCGCCGCCGGCGGATCCGAGGACTTCCACCGCGGTAAGCGGGCCGCCGCACGGTACTTCTTCCACTGGGAATTGCCCCGCACCGCACCGCTTTTCGATCTGCTCGACGCGATGGATCGCACCACGACCGACCTCGATGACGCCTGGCTCTAGCACAGCGGGCCGGACCCACCCACCCCTCCTGGCGATATTCGGCCATCGAGCGGCCCACTAATCTGGCCGGGTGGAGACGCACCCGGTGGAGATGGGCTGGCAGCAGCTGGCGCAGCAGTGCCTCGTCGACGAGGACGAGGCGATCATCGCGCTGAACAAGCCGGCCGGTATCGCCGTGACCGGGGAACGCCACGACACCGACCTGGTCGAGTTGGCCGCGGCCGAGGGAATCACCCTCTACCCGGTGCACCGCATCGACAAGGTCACCTCCGGTCTCGTGCTGTTCGCCAAGGACTTGACCGCCCACGGCGGTCTGACCAGGCAATTCACCAAGCGCACGGCCGACAAGCGGTATCTGGTCGTCACCGCCGCCACCGATCTGCCCGATACCGGCGTCATCGACCTGCCGTTGAGCGTCGGACGCAAGAACCGGGTCCGGATCGCGGCGCCCCGCGACACCATCCGGCGCGAGGGGCAACTGTGGACGGTCGACGAGGGCGATCTGCTGGCCGGTAAGAACTATCCGTCCCGGACCGAGTTCACCACCGTGGCGCGGACCGATCGGCACACGATCCTGCTGGCTCGGCCGGTCACCGGGCGGCGGCATCAGATCCGCGTCCATCTGGCGTGGATCGGCTATCCGATCGCCGGTGATCCGCTGTTCGACAAGTCGGGTGAGTATGCGCGCACGCATCTGCATTCGCTGTCGTTGCGGGTGGAGGCGCCCTGGCGCGCGGACTCCGAACTCGCGCTGACCGCTACGCCGGGTGCGGATTTCTTCTCGACGGGGTCGCAACCGATCCTCGAGAATCCGGCCGACCTGCTCGAACAGATCATCGCGGAATAGCCGTTCGCTATAAAAGGTGGCCTCCGTCACGCAGACGGCACGCTGAGGACCTTCTACTCTGGACAAGTGCCGTATCGGCACGCATGCGGCCGAAGCGATCACACCCGGGGGCCGATTCCACACGGGCTCGCACAGGTCGTTCCCGGCGACGGGCGCAACGGTGCGATCCCACGAGAAAGCGGACGCCATGATTCTGTTGGCACAGCTCAGCGATACTCACTTCGATCTGGATCCGCGCAACGCCGAACGAGTCGCCGCCGTCCTCGGCTACCTCGACCGATTACCGCGCCGGCCCGACGCCATCCTCGTCACCGGCGACCTCACCGAATCCGGCACCCTCGCCCAGTACGAGCAGGCCCGCAAATCGCTGACCACCGACATCCCGCTGTACGTACTGCCCGGCAACCACGACGACCGCGCGAATCTGCGACAGACGCTGCTCGACGGCCCCGCCGAGGACGGGCCGATCAACCAGGCCGTCGAGATCGGCGAGCTCACCGTGGCGCTGCTCGATTCCACGATTCCCGGCGCGGGCGGCGGCGCGCTGGGCGAACGCACCTACGCATGGCTGGACCGGTTGCTGGCCGCCACGCCCGCGGACGCCTCCGTGCTGGTGGCGATGCATCACCCCCCGGTGCCGATGTACTCGACGGTGGTCGATCCGATCCGGCTCGCCGATCCGGAACGGCTGGAACGTACCATCGCCGGTGACGCGCGAATTCTCGGCGTGCTCACCGGCCATATGCACGCGATGGGCACGACGCTGTTCGGCGGGCGGCAGCTGGTGGTGGCGCCCAGCGTGGCCTCGGCCATCGGCGGGGCATGGGAGGTCGAGGAGCCCGGCGACGTTCCGATCGACTACGCGCCGGACCCGTCCGTGGTGCTGCACGCCGTCGCGGATCGGCGGCTGACCTCGATCGTTCGCACCGTACCGATGGGCGGGCGGATCCGCGTACAACCGCGCTGAGCACGGTTCGCGGAACGGGGTTCGGAGCCGGCGGCACGCGCCTACAGTGGAGATACTGTTCTCGATTCGAGGAGCGCGCGCATGCCCGCTACCAAGCCGTCGGTCGTCATCGTCGGAGCCGGGTTCGGGGGACTCGGTGTGGCAATCGAGCTGCAGCGCAACGGTTTCGACGACATCACGCTGCTGGAACGGGCCGGCGACCTGGGTGGGGTGTGGCGGGAGAACACCTATCCGGGCGCCGCCTGCGACGTGCCCTCCCCGCTGTACTCGTTCTCCTACGAACCGAAACCGGATTGGCCGCATCGCTACTCCGGTCAGACCGAAATCCTGGGCTACCTGCACACGGTGGCGACGAAACACCGGCTGCTCGAGCGGATCCGCTTCGGCGCCGACGTCACCGAGGCGAGTTTCGACGAACACACCGGGCGCTGGACGATCCGTACCGCAGACGGCGAGATCCGCTCCGCGGACGTGCTGATCTGCGCGGTCGGGCAGCTGTCGCGCCCCCGGATGCCCGATATCGCGGGCATCGAGACGTTCACCGGACCGTCGTTCCATTCCGCGCAGTGGGAACACGACGTCGACCTCACCGGGAAGCGGGTCGCGGTGATCGGAACCGGCGCCAGCGCAATCCAATTCGTGCCCGCCATCGCCCCCGAGGTGGAACGTCTGACGCTGTTCCAGCGGACCGCTGCCTGGGTGGTGCGGCGCACCGACCGCGAGTATCGGCCGATCCACCACGCACTGTTCCAACATGTTCCCGGGCTGCGACTGGCCCAACGCCTGTGGATCTGGTGCTTCCTGGAGTTCTTCGCTCTCGGCCTGGCCGCGATTCCGCCGATCCGGCGCATCGCCACCTGGCTGGGGACGCGCGCCCTTCGCCACGACGTGCCCGATCCGGACCTGCGCGCGAAGCTGACACCCGACTACCCGGTGCTGTGCAAGCGGGTGCTGTTCTCCAACGAGTACTACCCGGCGCTGGTGCGGCCGAATGTGGACGTCGTCACCGAGCCCATCGCCGAGGTGGTGCCCGAGGGCGTGCGCACCGCCGACGGGACCATATATCCGGCCGATGTGATCGTCTACGGTACCGGCTTCAAGGGCAGCGAATTCCTCTGGCCGATCCGGATTTTCGGACGCGACGGTGCGGACCTGGAGAAGGTGTGGGCCGAGGGGGCCCGGGCCTATCTCGGGATGACGGTGCCGGGATTCCCGAATCTGTTCCTCATGTACGGCCCCAACACCAATCTGGGCATCGGCTCGATCATCTACATGATCGAATGCCAGGCCCGCTACATCCGGCAGGCCGTGGGCTATCTGAGCGAACATCCGGGATCCTGTCTCGAGGTGAAGCCCGAGACCGCGGCCGCCTTCGACGCGCACACCCAGCGCCGGTTGCTGCGCACGCCGTGGACCGCGTGCTCGAGCTGGTATCGCAATGCCGCCGGGCGGATCACCAACAACTGGCCCGGCACCGTCACCGCGTACCGCGTGCGCACCCGGTCGCTGAACCCGGACGACTACGTGCTGCGCGCACCGGAGCCCGTCCGCACGTGATGACCAGCGCGAGCGGTCCGCGCGAGCCCTTCGCGCCGGCGAGGGCCGTCCCGCAGTCGGCCGGTGCTGGCAGACTTGAGCCGTGACCGCGCCTCCCTCCGCCGGCGCCGAGCCGCGAATCGCTCACGGCCCGCTGCGCCCCGTCGAACTCGCCACCGCGGCGGTCCTCGGTGGGGTGACCGTCGGGCTGGTGACCATCGGCTCGGTGGTGCCCTACGCGGCGGCCCTCAATCTGGTCGCCGCGGTGCCGATGGGTCTGCTGGCGCAGCGCTACCGGCTGCGCGCCATCCTGGGTGCGACCGTCGCCGCGACCCTGGTGAGTTTCGTCGCCGCCGGTCTGGTGCCGGCGGCCACCGTGGTGAGCGCGGCGACGATCGGCGGCATCATCGGCACCGTCAAACGGCGGCGACTCGGACTGATCACGGTCTTGTTCCTGTCCTCCCTGGCCGGCTTGATCTGGGCGGCGTTCTCGGTCGGCATGCTCTTCCTGTTCGCCGCCTCGCGCCGGCTGGTCTTCGACAACGTGCGCAATATCGCCCAGGGCATCGATCACATGCTCTCCCGGCAGCAACAACTCGAATCGCTGGGCAACGGTGTCGTCTCGGTGACCGACGGAGTGCTGGCCTGGTGGTGGCTCTACATCGGCGGCGGCGTGTTCCTCGGCGTGGTCTTCACGGCGGTGTTCTCCTGGTTCGTCCTCGGCTCGGTCCTGGATCGCCTCGAGTGGTTGCCGGGGCGGGATCGGCTGGAAGCGCCGGCCGATACGCGGGCGGTCGCGCCGGTGCCGGTGCGGTTGCGCGGCGTGTCCTTCCGCTATCCGGGGGCGCGTGCCGATGCGCTGACCGAAATCGACCTCAGCGTCGAGATCGGCGAATTCGTCGCCGTCGTCGGCCACAACGGATCCGGTAAATCCACGCTCACCCGCCTGTTGGCCGGACTTCCGCCTACCGCCGGCACGGTCGAACGTCCCGGTTCGGCGGGGCTCGGCGTGATCGGCGGCACCGCACTGGTGCTGCAGCGGCCCGAGAGCCAGACACTCGGAGTCCTGGTCGCCGACGACGTGGTGTGGGGCCTGCCCCCCGAGGCCGCGCGGGCCGTCGACGTGGAGGCGCTGCTGTGCGAGGTCGGACTGAGCGGGCTCGGCGGAGCGGAGACCGCGACCCTGTCCGGCGGCCAGCAACAGCGCCTGGCGGTGGCGGCCGCCCTGGCACGTGATCCCGCACTGCTCGTGGCCGACGAGGCCACCTCGATGATCGATCCGGACGGCCGGCGCGAACTGGTCGCGCTGCTGGCCGGATTGCCCGCCCGGCACCGGATGGCCGTCGTCCTGGTCACCCACCACGAGGCCGACGCGGCGGCCGCCGACCGGGTCATCCATCTCTCCGGTGGCCGCCAGGTCGAGCATCTGCCGGTCTGGCCGCGCCCGGCGCGCAATCTGCGGCGCTGCCCGATCGGCGAACCGCTGCTCGAACTGCGCGATGTGCGCCACACCTACAATCGCGGTACGCCGTGGGCGGCGACCGCGTTGCGCGGGGTGAATCTGACCGTCCACCGCGGCGAGACGCTGCTCGTGGTCGGCGGCAACGGGTCGGGGAAATCCACCCTGGCCTGGATCATGGCCGGGCTCGTCGTGCCGACCACCGGCAGTTGCCGGCTGTGCGACTACACCGGCTCCCGGCCCGTGCACAAGCGCATCGGCGCGGTCGAGCTGGCCTTCCAGCATTCCCGGCTGCAATTGCAGCGCCAGACCGTCGGCGCCGAGATCGAGGACTGGGGCGGGCACGGCACCGGCTCCGGCGCGGTGGGCCGCGCGCTCGACGCGGTCGGGCTGGACCGGGCGATGGCCTCGCGCTCGATCGAGGAATTGTCGGGCGGTCAGGCCAAGCGCGTGGTCCTCGCCGCGATCGTCGCCAGCCGTCCGCAGGTCGTGGTGCTCGACGAACCCCTGGCCGGACTCGATCCGCAGGGTCGCGCGGAAGTCGTGGAACTGCTCGCCCGGCTGCGTGATTCGGGACTGACGCTGATCGTCATCTCGCACGACGTGGCCGATATGGAGAGCGTCTGCGACCGCACCGTCCACCTGCAATCCGGTCTGATTCTGGAAAGCCTGCCCGCCGTCGCGGCCGCCGCCGACAGCCCGTCCGATACCGCCGGCGCTCCGGCGGCCTCTCCGGGACCGGCCGAACCGGTGGTAGGTACGCCCGCCGACGGCGACGGACGCGGGGAAGCCGGGATCGCGGGCACGCGATCCGAACCCGTTCAGGCGGGCACGGACGGCGCGCGCCCCGAACCGGACCCAACTCGGCTCCGGAAGCGCCACAGCCGGGGCCGGCACGGCGACGCCCTCGGAGGTGCGCGATGAGTATGGTGCTGCTGCGCGAAGTTCCGGTCGAGAGCCCGATCCATCGGCTCTGGGCCGGAACCAAGATGATCGTCGCCTTCTTCATCAGCCTCCTGCTGATGTTGCAGCCCACATGGCCGGTACTCGGTGTGGTGGTCGCCTTCCTGATCGTGATCGGACTGGCCGCCAGGCTGCCGCTGGGCACGCTGCCACGGCTGCCGTGGTGGTTCTGGGCGCTGATCGTGCTCGGCGGACTGATCACCATCCCCACCGGCGGAACCGCCGTCCTGCGGTATGTCCAGGTGACCCTGTTCGGGCTGATCTTGCTGACCACCTCGTTCCTGATCGCGTGGACCACCCCGATGAGCGAGATCGCCCCCGCCCTCGCCAAACTCGGTGCGCCGCTGCGGGTGCTGCGGATTCCGGTGGACGAGTGGGCGGTCGTGGTGGCCTTGACCTTGCGCGGACTGCCGCTGCTGATGGACGAGATCCGGGTGTTGCGCGCCGCCCGCCGGCTACGTCCCAAGGACGGTTCCATGGCGCGCGGAGCCGCGAATCCGCTCGTGGACATTCTCACCGCGGCCATGGCCGTCGCCACCCGCCGGGCCGGCGAATTGGGTGAGGCCATCACGGCACGCGGCGGGACGGGCGAATTGACCGCCCATCCGGCCGGACCCCACCGCGCCGACTACCTCGCCCTGATCGTGTCGGTGCTGGTGTGCGGAGGCGCGGCGGCCATCGGCGTGTTGCTGTAACTCGCCGAGGCAAATAGTCAGCAATCTGACGCAGCGGCGGGCAAACGTGTTCGCTTTGCGAAAAACCAAGTCAGCGGATCGAATTCGCTCCACTTTACGACCGAGTGAAGGTACGGTTACTTCAGTGAGTTAGCCGGACCACGGCTCCACGCGCAGGGGTTGAAATACGTCGGGGGTATTGGGTTCTCAGCGCGCGTCGTTTTCGGCTGCCGAATGTCTTCCTGATGGAGATTGGAACCGGAATGTTTCTGCGCAAGTTCGCCGCCGTTGCCCTTCCGGCAGTGGTGGCCGTTGCCCTCGGGGCAGGTACCGTCCATGCCGATACCGGCGCACCCACGGTGCGCTACGAAACCCATCTGACGGGCAACACCGTCGAAACCACTCTCGACGGCGGCTTTTTCCGCGTCGACGCGGGCGGACGCACCGTCGACGTCACCGACGCCGACGGCCGGACACTCGTCACGCTGCCGCTG
Organism: Nocardia violaceofusca NBRC 14427; assembly: GCF_963869435.1. Taxonomy (NCBI): domain Bacteria; kingdom Bacillati; phylum Actinomycetota; class Actinomycetes; order Mycobacteriales; family Nocardiaceae; genus Nocardia; species Nocardia violaceofusca. The sequence continues at coordinate 11,686 of NZ_CAWMPM010000045.1, read as the reverse complement.
TCCTTCCGGCAGGACGGCCTGGAGTACCCCATGCCCCATCAGGTGCGCGACGACGCCCGGGTCCTGGATCTGACCGTCGTGAAGGACGCCGCGGCGGCCCGGCCGGTTCCGGTGACGCCGGTGGCGTCGCCCCGGGAGAATCAGAATGCGATGAACGCCTTCGCCACCCAGTTCGGGCTCGCGACGGCGATCGGCAGCTTCGTCGGAACGGCCGCCGGCGCGGTCATCGGCGGTGTGATCGGGGCGGCCGTCGCCGCGCCCACCGGCCCGGGCATCATCGCCGGATTCATCACCGGCGCAACGGTGGGAGCCATCATCGGCACGATCGTGGTCGGCGGCCCCGCATTGATCATCGCGGGTGTCGACCTGGTCAGCACGCTGGCCGCCCCCGCCGGCACGACCAAGTGGAACGACACCACCACGTACTGAGGTCGCGGCGGCGCTCGTACGATCCCTGCCCGGCGGCCGCGACCCACCCGGTCGCGGCCGTCGAGTCCTGGTCCCCGAGTGCCACATTGCCGCAGCGTGCGGCGCCCGCTACTTCGCCTCCGGTACCCACGCCGGGTGCCACAGCCGCCCGGATTCGGTCCAGTTCATATACCGCACCGTGCCGGATATCTTCGGCGTCGCCCAGACGGCATCCTTGCGTTCGTCGGCGGTCAGCTCGTTGGCGAAAGGACTGGTCTTGCGGCGCAGCGGGCGCAGCCGCGCGGTCAGCTCCGACATCTCGTGATCGCTGAAACCGGTGCCCACGCGACCTATGTAATACAGCTCGCCTTCGTGGCGCACACCCACCAGCAGAGAGGCGAATTCTCTTGCGGCACTGCGCCGCCAGCCGCCGATGATCACCTCCTGGGTGCGCCAGTTGCGGGTCTTGACCCACGACTGGCCGCGCTTGCCGGGCAGATAGACCGAATCCTTGCGTTTGGCGACGACTCCCTCGAGACGATGCTCGCGGCTGTATTCCAGGGCGTCCGCACCCGTACCGTCCAGACGCGGCGGAACCAGCAACGCGGGCACGCCCTCGGCCAGCGCCTCCAGCACCTGCCGCCGATCCGCGTAGCGCTTGCGCAGCAGCGAGGTGCCGTCCAGATACAGCACATCGAAGGCGACCAAGTCCGCCTGCGCCGGATCCGCCTGCAGCAGAGCCAGATTCGATGCCCCCTCGGCGTCGGAGACGACCGCCTCACCGTCCAGCACGATCCGATGCCCCCGCAGTTGCCGCCCCAGCTCGGCGATCCGCGGATAGCGGCCGGTGACGGTATTGCCCGCGCGGCTGCGGATCACCACGCCGTTCTCGTCTATTTCGACGATGACCCGGAACCCGTCCCATTTGGTCTCGAAGACCCAGTCTCCGGCCCCGAGTTTCGCCACATCCCCGGAGGTCGCCAGCATCGGTGACAGCCCGCGCGGAAACTCGGCCCCCGACCGCGCGGCGGAATCACCGCCCGCGGCATCGGTTTCGGAACCGCCGCGCCCGCGTTCGGCGGCGCCGTCCGGCAGGGCGCCGCGCTGCCCGTCGGTCGAACCGCCCTGTCCCGCATCCTCTTCCGGCTCGGCGGCCTGTGATTTCATCAGGTGCATCAACCACTGCTTGCCGTCGGTGCGGATGAAGGCGTAGCGGCCGTTGAGACGCTCGCCGTGAAACTGGACGATCACCTCGTCCGTGCGCCACTTCTCGGTGTCGTAGGTGCCGGTATCCCAGATCGTCATCTGCCCGGCCCCGTATTCGCCACTCGGGATGGTGCCGTGGAAATGCAGATATTCCAGGGGGTGGTCCTCGGTGTGCACGGCCAGCCGGTTCTGCGACGGCGAGGTCGGCGGTCCCTTCGGCACCGCCCACGACACCAGCACACCGTCGCGTTCGAGCCGCACGTCCCAGTGCAGTCGCCGGGCGTGATGTTCCTGCACCACGAAGCGATCACCGGCGCCGGGGTCGGGCGGGCCGGGCGGAACCGGTTCGGGGGTGCGGGCGGGGTCGCGCATGGATCGGTAGGTCTGCAGCGGATCCGGCGCACCGGGACTGCCCAGGGGCGGATCCAGGCCAGCCAGCAGATCCCCGTCGGTGCGCCAGCGTTCGAGCACCTCGTCGAAACGCAACTGCCGCAGATGGTGTCGATCGGCGATTTCGTCCCAGCTGCGCGGCGCCGCCACCGTCGGCTGCTCGCGCCCGCGCATCGAATACGGCGCGATGGTGGTCTTCGCCGGATTGTTCTGGCTCCAGTCCAGAAAGATCTTGCCCGGTCGCACGGCCTTCGCCATCGTCGCCGTGACCAGTGCCGGATGCAACTTCTCCAGGCCGGTCGCCAGCTGTTTGGCGACCGTCGAGGCGCCGCCGGGACTCAGTACCCGATCCAGTGGCACGTAGATGTGAATACCCTTACTACCGCTGGTGACCGGATAGGCGTCGAGACCGGCGTCGCGCACGGTATCGCGAATCCACAACGCCACCGATGCGCAATCGGCCAGTTCCACTCCGGGCCCGGGATCGAGGTCGAAGACGATGCGGGTGGCCGGGCCGCGCGAGCCGTCGACGAAGCGCCATTGCGGGACATGGATTTCCAACGACGCCTGCTGTCCGAGCCAGGCCAGACCGGCCACCGAATCGATGACCGGATAGTTCACCCGGCGATCGGAATGTTCCATCGGCCGCCGCTCGATCCATTTCGGTGCGTGCGCGGCCAGATTCTTCTCGAAGAACGAGGATTCGCCCACCCCATTGGGCCAGCGCTTACGCGTCACCGGACGATCGGCGATATGCGGCAGCAGAGCCGGTGCGATGGCGGTGTAATAGTCGATCACCTCACCCTTGGTGGTGCCCGTCGCCGGGTACAGCACCTTGTCGAGGTTGGTCAGACCGACCTCGATACCCCCGAACTCGCGGCGCGCCGCCATAGTCGCAGTGTAAAGCGAGAACGGGCACCACCGGAGGAGGGAACCTCCAGGCGGTGCCCGTTGTCGATCGGCGAGTGAGCCCGGGCGAACCGGGCATCCCGCCGCGCCCCTCAGCCCTCCGGCGGTTGCGGCGCCTGCGGCGGTGTGGCAGGCGGAGTCTGCGGCGGCGTGGCGGGCGGCTCGGGCGCCGGCGGCGGGGTGTTGCCGCCCTGCGGGGTGATGTTCTTCTTGATGGCCTCGGTGCCCTTGTCGATGTGATCGGAGTACTTGCCCCCGGTCTTCTCGTTGACGAAGCCACCGGCCTTGTCGAGCGCTCCGTGCACCTTGTCCGCGTTCTGCGAGGCCGCGTCGCGGCCCTTACTCACCAGCCCCTTGAGCGTATCCATCAAACTCATGAAGCCCACTCCTTCACTCGTCGACTGCGTTGCTAGCGCACATCCTCCCACCAGGAGACCTGCGGTGATGCCGCATCGGCATCGATCCGCCCGCCGGGAAGCGGCACCACTACCCGGGTACCCGCCGCACGCGCCGCTGCAACAAGTCTCCGGACCGGTTCCGACCAGCCGTGGAAGGCCAGGTTGAACGTGGCCCAGTGAATCGGCACCAACATGCCGTATTCGGCGTCTCCGACGCATACGTCGGCGTGGGCGCGCACCGCCTCCTCGGGATTCATGTGCACATCCGGCCAATGCACGTCGTAGGCGCCGATCGGCAGCAGGGTCAGATCGAACGGACCGTAGGTCGCGCCGATTTCGGCGAACGCCTTCGTGTATCCGGTGTCGCCGCCGAAATATGCCCGTCGGCGCGGGCCCGCGAAGACCCACGACGCCCACAGCGTGGTGTTGCGGGTGAAGCCGCGCCCGGAGAAATGCCGCGCCTCGGTACAGGTGACGGTGAGCTCACCGCGCCCCGGACGGGCGATGGATGTGGAGGTGTTCCAATCCAATTCGATGATGCGCGCCTCCGGCACCTGCCATTTGCGCAGATGCGCGCCGATCCCGATCGGCACCACGAACGGCGCGTCCTGACCGGCCACCAGCGCGCGCACGGTCTCACGGTCCAGATGGTCGTAGTGATCGTGCGAGATGACCACCGCGTCCACCGCGGGCAGTGACGACAGCGGCGCCGGCACCGGATGCAGCCGGGCCGGGCCGACCAGTGGCGACGGCGAGACCCGCTCGCTCCACACCGGGTCGGTGAGGATGCGGTAGCCGTCGACCTCGACCAGCGCGGTGGCGTGGCCGAACCAGGTCACCGCCAGCTCGGCCGCCTGCTCGGGGTGTTCGGCGCTGGCCAGCGGGATCTGCGCCGGTGGCCGCCCCACATCGCGACGGGTCAGAGCCGACAGCAGCAGGGACGCACCCGAGCCGGGCGTGATCTGGCTGCTGGGTTCGGTGTTGTGGAACTGGCGGTCGCGGTAGCTCGCCGACCGCGTCGCCAGCGGCGCGATGGCGGCAGCGGATGCCCCCATTTCCGCGGGAATCCGCCACGCCGCCCGTGCCACCCAGCGCAATCCGACCAGCCCGGCCGCGGCCAGCGCCGCTCGGCGGGCGGCCGCGACGATCTCGGTGCCGGCCATCAGCGGCCCACGAACTTCGCCGCGCGTTTCTGTTCCCGCGCCAGCCGCGCCTCCTCGGCGTCGGCGCTGCGCCAGGCGGCCTCCAGGGCCGCGCGCTGCTCGGGAGTGTCCTCGCCGCGGGTGCCGTCGTCGTTGAACACCAGCTTGAGGTGACGCAGCGAGAGCGGGGCGAGCTGGGCGATCGACTTCGCCCATTCCTGCGCGTCGGCCAGGGTGCCGAGGCGGTTGGCGAAGCCGAAAGTGTATGCGTCGGAGGCGGATACGCTCTCGGCGCCCATCAGCACGGTCCGCGCCGGGCCGCCGCCGATCAGCGAGACCAACCGGCGCACCGTCCAGCGATCCACGGAGATGCCCAGTTTCGCGGCCGGAATGGCGATATAGGAATCCGGGCTCATCACCCGCAGGTCGGAGGCCAACGCCAGCTGCACACCGGCGCCGAGCGCGCCGCCGTTGATGGCGGAGATCACCGGCACCGGCACCGTTTCGATGGCCTGCAACAGACCGAGCAGTCCGTCGAGGAAATCCGACGAGTAGACGCCGGACAGATCGGCGCCGGCACTGAAAATCGGCCCCTGACCGGTCAGCACGATCACCCGCGCGTCGGCCGCCGCGGACGTGACGGCCTCGCGCAACGCTGCCACCAACTCGTCGTTGAGGGCGTTGCGGCGCTGCGGGCGCTGCAATTCGATGGTGACCACATCACCATCCCGGCTCACTGCGAGCATCTGACCTCTCCCCATTCGCGCGGTTTCTCCTCCGGGGGCGCACCTCACCGCACCCGCCGGTCGGTATCGACTCCACTGTATGCGCCGGACAGTTGCCGCAACGCACCCGACGCGTACTGTGACGGCGGTGACCGCACCCGATTTCGAGATTGTGGTGATCGGCGCCGGCCAGGCCGGACTGTCGGTCGGCTATCACCTGCGGCGGCTCGGATTGACCCCCGGCGTCGATTTCGTCATCGTCGACCACTCCCCCGGGCCCGGTGGCGCATGGCAATTCCGCTGGCCGTCACTGACTTTGAGCACGGTGAATCGCGTACACGACCTGCCGGGGATGTCGTTCACCGAAACCCTGCCGGCCGGTTCGGATTCCGTTTCCGCCGCCACCGCGGTGCCGCACTATTTCGAGCTGTACGAAAAGCGGTTCGACCTGCGGGTTCGGCGGCCGGTCTCGGTGCGGGTGGTGTGCGACCGAGCCGGCACCGCAACATGTCCGGGGGCTTTGGTGGACGGACTGTTGCACGTCGAGACCGCGATCGGCGAAAACCTCACGGCCGCACAGGGTTCCGTTACCGAGCCGGATACGGCCACCGATTCGCGGCGATCGACGGATGCGCTGACCGAGTTACCGGGCGCCACCGGCGAGACCCTTCGTGTGCGCGGCGTGATCAACGCGACCGGCACTTGGGAAAAACCGTTCATTCCGTACTATCCGGGCGCGGAAACCTTCGCCGGGCGCCAGTTGCACGCCCACGACTACCGCAAGGCGGCGGAGTTCGCCGGGAAGCACGTCGTGGTGGTCGGCGCGGGGATCTCGGCGGTCCAGCTGCTCGACGAGATCTCCCAGGTCACGAGCACGACATGGGTGTCGCGGACGGAGCCGCGCTGGCGGGAGGGGCCGTTCGGGCCCGATGAGGGCCGCCGGGCGGTCGCGATGGTCGAGGACCGCGTGCGACGTGGGCTGCCGCCGCGGTCGGTGGTGTCGGTGACCGGACTGCCGGTCGACGACCGGATTCGCGCCGCCCGCGCGCGCGGCGCGCTGACCTGGCATCCGATGTTCGCCCGCATCGAACCGGCGGGCGTGCGCTGGGCCGACGGCAGCTTCCGGGCCGCCGATGTGATCCTCTGGGCCACCGGTTTCCGCAGCGCGCTCGACCACTTGGCCCCGCTGCGGCTGCGCGGGCCCGGCGGCGGCATCACGATGACGGGCCGTCTCGCGACGCAGGTGGCCGCCGACCCGCGTATCCACCTGATCGGTTACGGGCCGTCGGCCAGCACCATCGGCGCAAACCGGGCGGGACGCGCCGCGGCGGTCGAACTCACGCGCTATCTGGCGCTGCCCTGAGTGCCGCAGCGCCTCAGTCGAGCCCCATCGTGAACGTGTCGGGGTCGGGGCCGACGCGGCTGCCGGTATCGAGCGCGTTGAGGGTGGTCATCTGCTCGGCGTCGAGTTCGAAGGTGAACACGTCGAAGTTCTCCCGGATGCGCTCGGGATTCACCGACTTCGGAATGACGATATTGCCCAGCTGCAGATGCCACCGGATCAGGACCTGGGCCGGCGTGCGGCCGACCTGTTCGGCGACCGCGGCCACGGTGGGATCCTTCAGTTCCGCGCCCTGGCCGAGCGGACTCCAGGCCTCGGTGGCGATGCCGTGTTCCGCGTGGAAGGCACGCAGCGTGTTCTGCGCGAGCGCCGGATGCAATTCGACCTGATTCACGGCCGGCACTTCACCGGTCTCACCGATCAGTCGCCGCAGCTGTTCCGGCTGGAAGTTCGAGACACCGATCGAACCGATGCGACCCTGCGTTTTCAGTGACTGGAAGGCGCGGAATGTGTCGACGTAGCGGTCCGCGCTCGGCACCGGCCAGTGGATCAGATACAGATCGAGGTACTCGAACCCCAGCCGCTCCATACTCGCTTCGAACGCGCGCAGGGTGGAGTCGTAGCCCTGGTCGGCATTCCACAGTTTGGTGGTGATGAAGACCTCGTCGCGCGCCAGCCCCGATTCGGCGATCGCCCGCCCCACCTCGGCCTCGTTTCCGTACGCCGCCGCGGTGTCGATGCTGCGGTACCCCGCCTCGAGCGCGGCGGTCACTGTGTCGAAGGTCTGTTCCTCCGGCACCTGGAAGACCCCGAAGCCCAGCCTCGGAATCAGATGGCCGTCGTTGAGAATCACCGACGGTACTGTGCTGCTCTCGCTGCGAAAGGTCACCGTTCCGACCGTAGAAGCGGTTTGCCGAGCCGTCAACGACGCGCACCTGCGTGTTCGGGACATATGCCCCTGGCAGGCAGAACACCGAAGCTCGGCGTTCGTCGCTGCGTGGTGTCCGTGGCCGCAGGCTGTGGTCCGGCAGGCGTACGCGGCACTCGGATCGGTGACGCGATCGCTTCGGTCGGCACCGGCGTGGGCGTCGCGCTCCTTACGGCAGGGTGACGGTTCGTCGTCAGCCGGGAACTCCCAAGCGGCGGTAGCGGTTCTGCCGCCGGGCGCGGAGGGCGGCGGCGGGCTGCGTGCGGAGGGCGGCGACTTCCTCGGCGATCGCGGCGACCATGCGCCGGGAGAAATCGATGGGTTCCCGGGCAGCGTCGGGATGTTCTGCGACGATGCGGTCGACGACGCCGTCGGCGAGGAGGTCCGCGGCCCGGACCCGTTGGTCGGCAGCGAGTTCCGCGGCGTGTTCGGTGTCGCGGAAGACGATGGCGCTGGCGCCTTCCGGCGGAAGTGGGGCCAGCCAGCCATGCGTGGCGGCGAGGACACGGTCGGCGGGAAGCAGCGCAAGTGCGCCGCCGCCGGTGCCCTGCCCCAGCAGAACCGAGACGGTCGGCGTGCCCAGGGTGGCCAGATCGGCCAGGCAGCGGGCTATTTCGGGGGCCAAGCCGCGTTCCTCGGCCTCCTGTGACAGTGCCGCACCAGCGGTATCGATGACCATGACCAGCGGAATACGAAGTTCGGCGGCCAGGTGCATACTGCGGCGCGCCTCGCGCAATGCCGCCGGCCCCATGGTGTTCTCACCGGTCTGACCGGCCCGGTCGTGACCGAAGATCACGCACGGCTCGCCGCGCAGGCGGGCGAGGGCGTGGACGACGGTGCGGTCGGATTCGCCCTGCCCCGTACCGCTCAACGGCACCCGATCGGTCGCCTGCCGCAACAGCTCACGAATGCCGGGACGCCGCGGATCACGGGAGATCAGCACCGACTCCCACGCCGGTGTGTCCGCTCCCTCAGCGCCCGGCGAACCCACTCGCTCCACACCCGGCGCACCCGCTCGCCCGACACCGGACACATCGGCCCGCCCCACATCTGGTGCATCCGCTCGGTCGACAGGCGGCGCATCCACAGCGGTCTGCCCGGTACTCGAATCATCTTGTGGCGCTGAGGCATCCCGCTCGGCGGGTTCTCCGGCCGCACCGCCGGCGACGCCGCCGTCACCGGGCGGGACTCCCGGCAAATCCTGCACGGGCGAAGCGAAATGTAGCGAATCCGCCTGTCCCGCAACGAGAACCGCGACATTCAACACGCGGTGCGCGATCCGGCGGAAGAACCGGACCGGCACCACCCCGTCGATGACCCCGTTGCGATACAAATTCTCCGCGGTCTGCACGCCCTCGGGGAACGGCCGGTCGTAGAGCGCTTCGTACACTCGCGGGCCCAGGAATCCGATCAGCGCCCCGGGTTCGGCGAAGGTTATGTGCCCCAGCGAACCCCAGGAGGCGAACACCCCGCCCATCGTGGGATTGCGCAGGTACACCAGATAGAGGTGGCCGGCCGATTTGTGTGCGGCCACCGCGCCCGCGATCTTCACCATCTGCACGAAGGCCACCGTGCCCTCCTGCATGCGGGTTCCACCCGAGGTGGGCGAGGCGAGCAGGGGCAGACCCGACGCGGTGGCGCGTTCGACGGCGGTGACGATCCGCTCGGCGGCCGCCACGCCGATCGATCCGGCGAGAAAACCGAATTCACACGCGATCACCGCGACGCGCCGCCCGCGCAACCGTCCCTCACCGGTCAGCACCGATTCGTCGGTACCGCTGCGCTCGGCCGCGGCGGTCAGTTCCGCGCGATAGGCCGGCGCGGCGGCGACCTCGATCGGTTCTCGATCCCAGCTGCGATATGAACCGGGATCGAGCACACCGTCGAAAAACTCACGCGCCGAGATCTTCACGTCCCGAGCGTAACCGCGCCGGACCGGGCGATCGGCGGTCGTGGTACCACCGCGCGCCGACGCGGCCGCGTCGTGCGGCCGGTCGCCGGCGTATCAGTAACCCTGAACCACTTTGCGCAGCGCGTACTCGGTGACCGAGACCAGCGCCTGCTTCACGGGCTCGCGGCGGCGCGCGTCGATCGACATGATCGGCACGTCCGCCGGGACGGCCAGCGCCTGGCGGATGTCCTCCAGGGGATACCGCGGTGCGTCGTCGAACTCGTTGATGGCCACCAGGAACGGCAGCCCACGAGCCTCGAAGTAGTCGACGGCGGCGAAGGAATCCTCGAGCCGTCTGGTGTCGATCAGCACTACCGCCCCGATGGCGCCGCGAATCAGGTCGTCCCACATGAACCAGAAGCGGTACTGGCCGGGTGTGCCGAACAGATAAAGCACCAAATCGTCGGCGAGGCTGATCCTGCCGAAGTCCATGGCCACCGTGGTGGTGGCCTTCGTCGGCACGGCGGCCAGGCTGTCGACGCCCACACTGGCGTTGGTCACCAAAGCCTCGGTGCGCAGCGGAACAATCTCCGATACAGCACCGACCAAGGTCGTCTTACCCACACCGAAGCCACCGGCCACCACGATCTTCGCGGAGGTCGGCTTGGCGTTGCGGGTATCGACCTGGGCCGTCGAATCAAATACGCCGGAGTCCACTGAGAACCCTTTCGATCAGCTCGCGACGTTCATCGTCGCTCGAATCGTCTTTCAAAGTCGCCGAAACTCGAACATGTCCCGCCTCGATGAGGTCGGCGACGAGCACTCGAGCCACCCCGATCGGAATACCCAGTCGGGCAGCAAGTTCCGCAACAGATGGCGATTCTCTGCACAACTCCACGATTGACGTCTCGATGTTGGTCAGTTCGAACTGCCGCTCTAGGGCGACCGGATGCGATGCGACGAGCGCCTCCAATGCCAACTCCACCGTCGGTCGCGTACGGCCGGCGGTCAGCGAGTACGGACGGACGAGGCTGGGCTCGGCGCTCCCCACGTGCTGGTTGTCTATGTCCATCCCACCATCAGGAACCCATCGTGACGCGAGGTGTGGCCTGGACTGTCTGGCCCACCCGCTCGACCAGCAGAGCCATCTCGTAGCCCACCTGGCCGATATCGCAGGACGTGTTCGTCAGCACGGCCAGATAGGACCCGTCACCGACTGCCATGAGCAGTAGGTAACCGTGTTCCATCTCGACCACGGACTGCAGTACCGTGCCGCCTTCGAACAGGTTCGAAACGCCGACAGAGAGGCTGGCCAAACCTGCGGTCACGGCGGACAGCTGTTCGGCACGGTCGACGGGCAATTGAGCGCTCGCGGCCATCAACAGGCCGTCCGCCGAAACCAGCACGGCATGAGCGACGCCCGGAACCTCGTTGGCGAAGTTCGAAACCAGCCAATCCAGCTGACGGTTCGTACCACCTAGATCGGGGTTCATCGGTCTCCTTTATCTCCGGTTAGGTTCATTGCTCCCATTGCGCGGCCATCCCGGACGCCCTGCTGGTGACGACTCAGACTTGACCTGATCGACTCTGGGTCGCGGCTCGGCGTCCGATCGGCCCGCCCGGTGACACCACCGGGAACCAGCCGATTACCGGGATCGCGCTGCGGCAATCCGGCCGCCGTCCGCTTCTCCGACGAGGTTTCCACTGCCCGCCGGGCAGCCTGCCAGCCTTCGTCACCTGGGGATTCGAAGGAGGCGGCGACTTGGGACCGGTCCGGGTTGGGGTCCGCGAGCCACGCCGACATCATCTCGGCGAAGATCGGACTCCCCCCTTCCGACGGGCCGGCGTCGGCTGCGGGCTGCAGCCGAGTTTGGAAGAACGATGCCGTCTTCTGCGGATTCGACCGGTAACTGTGACGGCCGCGTTCGCGGCCCTCGCCGGATTCCGCATTCGCGTCCGCGGCGGAGCTGTCCCGCTGCGGCGCATGACGTCCGGGCAGGCTCAGCCCCGGGGTGGGTTCCGGCCGCGGCGGCAGACCGGCGCCCGGTTGCCGCTGCGGCAGACCGCCCGCGGCCGGGGCACGCTGCGGCAGACCCTCATTCGACTCTCGTTGCGGCAGACCACTTCCGGCGTCACGCTGTGGGAGTCCGCCGATGCCCTCGCGCTGTGGCAGTCCACCACCGGCACCGCGCTGCGGCAGACCGCTGCCCGAATCCCGTTGCGGGAGGCCGATTCCGGCGTCCCGCTGCGGCAGACCGTTACCGGCATCGCGCTGCAGACCGGTGGGTGCACCCTCGCGCGACGGCGCGCCGTTGGAACCCGGGGTCCGCTGCGGCAGGCCGCCGCC
>NZ_CAWMPM010000044.1:0-75840 GCF_963869435.1 Nocardia violaceofusca NBRC 14427 | reverse complement strand
TGCGGCTCGGGCTCGCGCTCTGCGGATGCAGCAGGCCCACGAAGGCTGGCACATCGAGACCGAACCTGTAGACGAGAAACGCGACCCGACCGAGCAACAGCTCGCACTCGTGGAGGCTCGCGCGAGCCTGATGGATCTCTACCAGGACGCGAAGGCCCGCGACGATCACGACGATATGACCAGCATCCGGGAAGTGGTGGCCGATCTGGATGCGGAGCTGCGGGAGACCGGTGTGCGCGGGCGTCTTCCGGCGCTGGATCCCGAGCCGAAATCGGAGCGCAAACGGTCGACCCGCCGCCGTCAGGACGTCCCGGACCTGCCCCGCAAGAAGATCGACAAGAAGACCATCGGCCGCCAATACGCGGGCAAGTACCGGCCCTCGATGTTCATCACGCTGACCATGCCCAGCTACGGGCGCATGAACGATGACGGTGCGATCAACAGCAAGGGCAAGCCCTGCGGTGACGGATCACCGCGCCACCCGCACACCTACGACTACCGGCGCGCCGCCCGTGACATCGTGTTCTTCCCGGCCCTGTTCGATCGGTTCGTCCAGAACTACCGGCGCGCCACCGGCCGCGATATCCAGTACTTCGCCACCGTGGAACCCCAACGCCGCGGTGCTCCCCACATTCACATGGCCGTTCGTGGCACCGACCCTCGGGTGCTGATTCAGCAGATCGCTGCGGCGACGTATCACCAGGTGTGGTGGCCGCACTTCGATCCGGAGAACGAGCAGTACACCGATGGCCGTATGCCGGTCTGGGACTATTCGGCCGGCCGATTCGTCGATCCCGACACCGCCGAACCGCTGGCGACGTGGGAAGAGGCAATGGACGTCCTCGACACCGTGGACGACCTCGAACCCGCGCATGTGGTGCGCTTCGGCGAACAGATCGACCCGAAGGACGTCAAGGGTGTGCTGGGTGGCACCGAGGAGGCTTCCCGCCACGTCGGCTACCTGACCAAGTACCTGACCAAGTCCATCGCTGAGGTGATCGAGCCTCAGACCGATCGGGCGGCAGAGCATTACGAGCGGCTACATGCGGAACTTCAGAAGGTTCCGTGCTCGCCGAACTGCCCGATCTGGCTGCGCTACGGGATCACCCCGAAGGGCGCCAGCGACAAGACCCAGCCCGGCCGCTGCAAGGGCAAAGCCCATCGCCGCGAAACTCTCGGCCTGCGTGGACGTCGGGTGCTGGTGTCGCGTCGCTGGACCGGCAAGACCCTCCCGGATCACAAGGCCGACCGTGCGGAGTTTGTTCGTCAAATTCTCGCCTCGGTTGGTATCGAGCGCCCGGACCCGTCGCGGCTGATCGTGAAACCGGTTGAGCCGGGGGACAAGAGCGTGCCACCGCGAGAGCACCTGATCATGGCGCGCATTGCCCAAAGGATCAGATGGCGCGCTCAATACGAAACTGCCCGCCTGGCAGCCAGTCCACCAGGCGAACAACAACATTCGGCAATCCAGATCGCAGCATAGGAAGGGGACCGGTGATGGAGGTCAAAGGGAGATACGTGGATGTCGAGGGAGCTGCGCTCTACCTCGGCACCGGGGTTCGATTCGTTCGTCGTCTCGTCGCAGAGCGTCGGGTGGTCTTCTACAAGATCGGCGGACATGTGCGGTTCAAGATCTCCGATCTCGAAGAGTTCGCACAAGCCGGCCGAGTCGATCCGGTCTCGGTACAGTGGCACGGCGGCAAGGCGGTGGCCTGATGGCCGGTCGTCGTCGTTTCGGCTTCGTTCGCAAGCTGCCGTCCGGGAGGTATCAAGCGTCGTTCATCGGCCCGAATGGCAAGCGGCAGCCAGCACCCCAGACGTTTCGCACCAAGACAGATGCGGATCGCTGGTTGGTCGCGGTGGAGGCCGACATCAGCCGGGGTGCTTGGCTCGATGAGAAGTTGGGGCGGCAGCGGTTCGAGGATTACGCCAACGCGTACCTGCGGGACAACCCCGACGTAGGGCGTCGCTGGGCGGAGACGTGTCGGCGGAATATGCGGCTCCACATGGTCGATCTGCTGGACCGGCCGTTGGTTGCGATCACTCCCCCTGTGGTTCGGGAGTGGTACGCCAAGGCATTGGCCGGCAAGGGCGGCAAAACGTCCATCGCTCAGTCCTATCGGTTCCTGCGAACCGTGATGAACCAGGCCAAGCGGGACAACGCCATTTCGGCAAATCCGTGCACGATCAAGGGCGCGGGTTCGGATCGGGCCAAAGAGCGAACCATCGCAACGACGGCGGAGGTCGCCGAACTGGTGGACAAGATCACCCCGCGATACCGCGCGGCGGTGCTTCTGGCTGCATGGTGCGGTCTGCGCCGCGGGGAAGTGATCGGACTGGCCCGGATCGATCTCGATCTTTCGGCAAATCAGGTGTGGGTCCGGCGAACCCGCGAAGAACTGCTCGAGACGGGGCAGGCATTCGACAAGGACCCGAAAACCGATGCCGGCAAAAGGGCGGTCTCCATCCCACCGCACCTGCGTCCGTATTTGGTCGACCACCTGGAGAACTGGGCGGGTGAGACGTGGCTGTTCGTCGGCCGGGACGGTGAGCGCATGCGGGGAAACGCGGTCTATCAGGCGTTCGTCCGTGCGCGCAATCGCGTGGGTGTGGATGTCAGCTTTCACGATCTGCGCCACACCGGACAGACCTTGGCTGCCAGCACCGGCGCGACCCTCGCCGATCTCAAGAAGCGGCTGGGTCACGCCTCGACGGCGGCAGCGGTCCGGTACCTGCATGCTGTCGACGGCCGAGACAAGGAAGTTGCGGCCGAATTGAGCCGGTTGGCTGCCCGCGGAAACGCTATCGACCTGCCCCGAACCATCGTCGTGAAGCACTGACCGGAGTTGCACATGTATCGCATGCGGCTGGAAAACTCGTCTCTGACCTGCGGATATTCACCTGACTGAAAAGCGGAAGGTCGCCGGTTCGATCCCGGCCTTGGCCACTTTCAAATCCCCTCGACCTGCGGTCGGGGGGATTTTTCGTGTCCGGGATCACCGAGGGTCAGGCGAACCGGCTGCCGGGATAGACGATGTCTCTCGGCCCGCCGGGATAGATATGGACCGTTCGTTCGTCTCGGGGAGACGAAATCTGTCCGGAACGGGGGTGGGGGTGGGGTTGGGGGCCTACCGTCCGTGGTGTGGTGAAGGCGCGGGATGGTGACGTCGGGTCGGGCGAATATGTCGCTCGGATCGCCGCGCGGTTGAACGAGCAGGTGACCGGGGTCAGTTCGCTGATCAAGGATGCGCTCGAGCAGCTCATTCCGGAGTTGCGGGGGGATGCGCGGACGGTGGAGCTGCTGGGGGCGAGTGTCGAGGGGAATGTCGACACGATTCTGCATGCGCTGCGGCACGGGATCGCGGTGGAGCGGATCACCGCGCCGACCGCCGCGCTCGAATACGCCCGGCGGCTCGCGCAGCACGGGGTGCCGGTGAATGCGCTGGTGCGGGCATATCGGCTGGGGCAGCGGCGGTTGACCGAGCTGGTCTTCGCGGAGCTGCACGCCATCGATATGGAACCGACCACCCGGATCGCGGTGATCGAGGAGATCACCGATGTGCTGTTCGCCTATATCGACTGGATCTCACAGCAGGTGGTCGCGGTCTACGAGGAGGAGCGCGAACGGTGGCTGGAGAACCGGAACAGCGTGCGCGCCATGCGGGTCCGGGAGGTGCTGGCCCAGGACACCGCCGTCGACGTCGACGATGCCACCGCCGCGATCCGGTATCCGCTGCGCCGGCATCACGTGGCGATGGTGCTCTGGTATCCGGACCCCGACTCCGACAGCGACGGCCTGGCGCGGTTGCAGCGATTCGTCCGGGAACTGGCCGGCGCGGTCGATGTGGCTGCCGCCCCGCTGTTCGCCGCGGCCGATCGCACCAGCGGATGGGTCTGGCTGCCGTACACCTCGGATCCCGATGATCCGGCCGCGCGGATCCGCCGGTTCGCCGCCACCCGGCCGGACGCACCGCACATCGCGATCGGCGCCGTGGGGGTGGGAGTCGAGGGGTTCCGCCGCTCGCATCGACAGGCCCAGCGGGCCCGCACGGTGGCGGCCCGGAGTGGGGCGGCGGACAAGGTCGTGGCGGCCACTGATCCCGGCTTGACCGCGGCCGCACTGCTCGGCGAGAACCCCGCAGCCGTCCGGGACTGGGTCGCCGACGTCCTCGGACCGCTGGCGACCGACACCGCGAGCGATGCCCGGCTGCGCGACACCCTGCGTGTGTTCCTGCGCACCGGATCCAGCTACAAGGCGGCGGCGCAGGAACTGGATCTGCACTACAACTCGGTGAAATACCGGGTGAGCCGCGCGGTCTCCCGGCGCGGGCGACCGATCGCCGACGACCGGCTCGATGTGGAGATCGCGCTGCTGGTGTGCCAGTGGTACGGCACATCGGTGCTCATGCGCTGAGCCCGCGAACGCGCACCGATGTGGGTGAACTGATCGTGCACAGCTCGCCGATCCTGCGCGTTTTCTCGCATTGTCGCGGAGGCTTGCACGGAAAGTTCAGGTGGACACCCCACCACCCGGGCACCGCCGCGCAGATTCTTTGTCTCGCGAAGACGAGACTTCCGGAGTAATTCGTTCACACGTGACGGTGTGGTGCAGCTCACTAATTCCTACGGTTGACGTATTCGTTCGAGACCGAGGATTCAGGACCGTCCATGCACCTTTCCGAGTTACCCGACCTGCGCAGCCGGCACGACCCCGGCGGGCCCTGTGTGGCCGACGATCAGGTCGAGCTGACCAACGCCGAGTTCGCCGATGCGGTACGGCGCGCGGCCACTGCCCTTGCCGCGCACGGAGTTTCCTCCGGCGATGTCGTCGCGGTGATGTTGCCCAACACCGTGGCGCTGGTGGTTTCCCTGTTCGCCGCGTGGCGTCTGGGCGCCGCGGTGACGCCGATCAATCCGTCGCTGGTTCCGGCCGAGGCCGGTTATCAGGTCGCCGATGCCGGGGCCGAGGTGCTGGTCACCGATCGGCCGATGGATATCGGTGCCACGGTCCTCACCCCTGCCGAGCTCACCGCGCGGCCGCCCGCCGCTATCGCCCCCGAAACTCGCGATGACGCGCTGGCCCTGCTCGTCTACACCAGCGGGACCACCGGGCGGCCCAAGGGCGTCATGCTCGATCACGCGAACCTGAACGCCATGTGCGCCATGGTGATCGGCGCGTTCGAACTCACGGCCGCCGACCACAGCCTGCTGGTATTGCCGCTGTTCCATGTCAACGGCATCGTGGTGAGCACGCTGGCGCCGCTGCTCGCCGGCGGGCGCACCACGATCGCGGGACGGTTCAGCCCGAACGCGTTCTTCGACCGGCTCGAGCGCAGTCGCGCCACCTACTTCTCCGCGGTGCCGACCATCTATACGATGCTGGCCGATCTGCCGCCGGACGTCGCTCCGGATACCTCGGCGGTGCGGTTCGCGGTCTGCGGCGCCGCCCCCGCCAGTGCCGAACTGCTGGTGAAGTTCGAAAACCGTTACGGCATACCGATCGTCGAGGGCTACGGCCTCTCCGAGGGCACCTGCGCGAGCGTCGTCAATCCCCTGCGCGGCCGCCGCAAGCCGGGCACGGTCGGTCTTCCGCTGCCGGGCCAGACGATTCGCATCGCCGACCCCGACGGCAATCCGGTCGCCGACGGTGCCGCGGGCGAGGTGCTGATCCAGGGACCGAATGTCATGCGCGGCTATCTGAATCGGCCGGAGGACACCGCCCGGACGATCATCGACGGCTGGCTGTACACCGGCGATATCGGCCGCATCGACGAGGACGGTTACCTCGTCCTGGTGGACCGCGCCAAGGACATGATCATCCGCGGCGGCGAGAACATCTATCCCAAGGAGATCGAGAGCGTCGTCTACCAGCTGCCCGAGGTCGCCGAGGCCGCGGTGGTCGGCCGGGCCAGCGAGCTCTACGGCGAGGAGCCGGTGCTGTTCCTCGCCCTGAACTCCGGCGCCACCCTCACCGCCGAACAGGTGCTCGCCCATACCCGGCGGAATTTGTCGAAATACAAACTGCCGGTGGCGATCACCTTCCTCGACGACCTGCCCAAGAACGCCGTCGGCAAACTCGACAAACCGTCGCTGCGCCGCGCGCCCACCGCCTGATCCGCCCCACGAGAAGGAGATATTCCGATGGGATTCACCAAGCCGGATCTGCCGGCAGTCGATCCGGACACGTTCCTGCAGAAACCGCTGATGGAGCGCATGCGTATCCTCGGCGCCGATTGGGCCGAAAACGGCTTCGGCTCACCGAAGATGGTGCATTGCGTCTACATCCTCAAACTGATCGTGCTCTACGCGATCGGCGGAATCACGGTGGCCACACTGACTTCCGGCCTCCCGGCGTTCTGGCATGTCGCCGAATGGTGGAATCAGCCGATCGTCTATCAGAAGGCGGTCGTCTGGACCGTGCTGCTGGAAGTCGTCGGTCTCGCCGGTTCGTGGGGGCCGTTGGCCGGCAAGGTGAAACCGATGACCGGTGGCATCCTGTTCTGGGCCCGGCCCGGTACCATCCGGCAACGCCCGTGGGCGTGGGTGCCCGGCACCGGCGGTGATCGCCGCACCTGGTTCGACGTAACCCTGTATCTGGCCCTGCTGGCGAGTCTGGTGCTCGCGCTGGCTCTGCCCGGCGCGCACAGTGATTCGCTCGCGGCGGTACTGCCGGACAACGCGTCCGGGCTCATCGCTCCCGCCGCGCTGCTCGCGCCGATCGTGCTGCTGATTCTCAACGGATTGCGCGACAAGGTCGTCTTCCTCGGCGCCCGCGGCGAGCAGTATCTACCGGCGCTGATCGCGTTCACGGTGTTCCCGTTCGTGAATATGATCGTCGCGTTGAAACTGCTGATCGTGGTCGTCTGGGTGGGCGCCGGATTCTCCAAACTCGGCAAGCATTTCTCCAACGTGGTGCCGCCGATGGTGTCCAACAGCCCGTCGGTGCCGTTCAAGTCGGTGAAACGCGCGCACTACAAGGACTTCCCGCGCGATATGCGTCCGTCCGGCATCGCGCATTTCATGGCCCACGTCAACGGCACCTGTGTGGAGATGCTGGTTCCGCTGGTGCTGCTGTTCTCCACGAACAAGTGGGTGACGCTGATCGCGGTGCTGATCATGGTGATCTTCCACCTCTTCATCGTGTCCACCTTCCCGCTGGCCGTGCCGCTGGAATGGAACGTGCTGTTCGCCTATGCCACCGTTTTCCTGTTCCTCGGATTCCCGGCCCGGAACGGATACGCCGTGTGGGACATGTCGCCGGTGTGGCTGGTCGTCCCGGTGGTCGCCGCGCTGCTGTTCTTCCCGGTGCTCGGCAACCTGCGGCCCGACAAGGTGTCGTTCCTGCCGTCGATGCGGCAGTACGCGGGCAACTGGGCCTCGGCGGTGTGGACGTTCACCCCGGGCGCCGAGGAGAAGCTGAACCGGGTGACCCGCTCGGCCGGCAATCAGATCGATCAGTTCATCGAATTCGGTTACGAACCGCAGTGGGCGGAGATCACCCTGCAGAAGACGATCGCCTGGCGCACCCTGCACAGCCAGGGCCGCGGCCTGTTCTCGCTGCTGATCGCGCGGCTGCCCGATATCGATTCGCGCACGGTCCGGGAGGGGGAGTTCCTCTGCAACTCGATCGTGGGGTTCAATTTCGGTGACGGCCACTTCCACGACGAGGAGATGATCCACGCGGTGCAGGACGAGGCTCGCTTCGAACCCGGCGAATGTGTGGTCGCCTGGGTGGAATCGGAGGCGTTCGGCAGCGGCGTGCAGCACTACAAGCTGATCGACGCCGCGCTGGGCGTGATCGAACGCGGCACCTGGCGGGTCGCGGACGCGGTCGCCGCGCAGCCCTGGCTGCCGAACGGGCCGATTCCCCTGCAGCCCACCTGGACTCGTGCCGCCGCAGCGCGGATCGAACCCACGCAGGACGATTTCGGAGTGGTGGCGTGACAACCGCACTGGTGGTCGGCGGCGGGCCCAACGGGCTCGCCGCCGCCGTCGCCCTCGCCTCCGAAGGCGTCGAGGTCACCGTGCTCGAGGCGGCCGAGCGGATCGGCGGCGGCACGCGCAGCGGCGAGGCGATCGTTCCCGGTCTGCTGCACGACCACTGCTCGGCCATCCACCCGATGGCCGTCGGATCCCCGTTCCTGACGAGCCTGGGCCTGGACCGCTACGGGCTCACCTGGCGGCTGGCCGAGATCGACTGTGTGCATCCGCTCGACGACGGCAGCGCCGGCGTGCTGTACCGCTCGGTCGAGCAGACCGCGGCCGCGCTCGGTCGCGACGGCTCGCGCTGGCGCCTGGCATTCGAACGCCCGGTGCGGCGATACGACGCGCTGAGCGAGGACATCATGCGCCCGCTGCTGCGCCTGCCGCACCATCCCTTGACGCTGGCCCGGTTCGGGATGCCGACGCTGTTACCCGGCTCCACCTTTGCCCGGTTGTTCCGGACCGAGCAGGCGCGAGCGTTGTTCGGAGGTGTTGCGGCGCATGCCTTCCGGCCGTTGCATCAGCCACTCACCTCGGCCATCGGACTCGGAATCCTCACGGCCGGGCATCGGCACGGCTGGGCGGTCGCCGCCGGCGGATCGCAGGCGATCAGCGATGCGATGGCGGCGCTGCTGACGGAGCTGGGCGGAAAGATCGAGACCGGAGTGCGGATCGAGTCGGCCGCACAGCTGGCCCCGGCCGACATCACTATCTTCGACCTGGCGCCCGACGCCGTCGGCCGCATTCTCGGGGACCGGCTGCCGGGCCGAGTCCGTAAGGCGTTCGGCCGCTTCCGTCGCGGCCCCGGCGCCTTCAAGGTGGATTTCGCGGTGGCGGACGGAGTGCCGTGGACCGATCCCCGGGCCCGCCGTGCCGGAACCGTCCACCTCGCCGGGACCTACGGTGAGCTGGCCGCGACCGAACGCGAGATCCATGCCGGTCGCATGCCCGAGCGTCCGTTCGTCCTGGTCGGCCAGCAGTACCTGGCCGATCCGCAGCGCTCGGTGGGCAATGTGCACCCGGTGTGGAGTTATGCGCACGTCCCCAACGGCTTCACCGGCGACGCGACCGAGGCGATCATCGCGCAGATCGAGCGGTTCGCGCCCGGGTTCCGGGAACGTATTGTGGGACAGGCGGTTCGCTCGACGACGGAGATGGCCGTCTACAACCCGAACTACGCCGGCGGCGACATCATGACCGGCGCCAAGGACATTCGCCAGCTGATGTTCGGGCCGCGAACCACGTTGTCCCCCTACAGCCTCGGTGTTCCCGGCATGTACATCTGTTCGGCGGCAACCCCACCCGGGCCGGGGGCACACGGAATGTGCGGCGCCAATGCGGCACAGCTCGCACTCGCCGAGTGGAGGCGCGGGTAGGGGTCGAGGCACCTCGGTGCGCAAGCCCTGTCCGATCACTTCAACACGTTGACCGCCCGCGCGATGACCAGGGCCGCGGTGATCAGCGATAGCGCGGATTCGGCCATCATCAGCGTCTTGGCCCAGCGCGTCATCGGCATCACATCGGTGGGGCTGAAGGCGGTGGCGTTGGTGAACGACAGGTAGAGGTAGTCGAGGAATTCCGGTTCCCAGTCGGCGGGCGCCAGGTCGCGGTTCTGCATCTGCACGAACAGAAAGTCCGGGAGCGGTTCACGGGCGTGCGCCCGGGCAGCCGGCCCGCCGCGATCGAATTCCCAATACCAGAGCGCGAATACGGTGACATTGGTCAGCCAGATCGCCGCGCCGGAACCGAGCAGCACCGGGGGATCGTTGCTGAGGGTGCCGTCGATGAGCCCGGCGACGAGCCGGAACACCGACCATGCGGTGGCGATCCCCAGCAGCGCCGACATCGCCAGGCCACACCACCGCAGCCAGATCTCCTCCCGGTCGAGCCGCACCGGGCTGCTCACCACCAGCACGATGAGCAGCAGCACCTCGAGCAGCGGCAGCAGCCAGATCGGCCGCAGCTGGAAATGATGTGGCAGCAGCAGCTGCAACACGATGATGCCCACCATCGCCGCCGTCGCCGCCCACCGCGATTCGCCCGCGGTGCGCCGTTTCCACGCCGGGATCTCGTCGCCGTTGGAGCTGTCGTTTCCGGAGCCGCTCACCCGAGCAGTATTGCCCGCGCAGGGACGGCATGCACGCAGGAACGCGGGCCAGTCAGGGCGGGGGCGACCCTAAGATGGGGAACCAAGGCGTGTATGTCGGCTCGCAGGAGGCACGGTGATGACTGTGGTTCGCAAGATGGTTCTGGGCGGCGCGATTGCCGTGCTGCTGGGCTCGGGCACCGGGGCGGCGGCCGCGGAGACGGTTCCGTTTCAGATCAACCCCGCGCCGTACGGTAATCCGAACGGCAGCGTCGATTCGCTACCCGCCCGCTGTGTGGCCATCACCGGTGCACGAGCGGGGGAAATCACCATCACCGGCGCGAACGACCGTGGGTGGGGCTGCTATTCGGCGCCGGTGCGATGGCTGAACCTCGCCACGGGCGCATCCGGCGAAGCGCATCTTTCCGACGGCCTCAACGGGATTCCGCCGGCCGTCACGGTCGCGACCGGGAGCGGACCCGTCGTCGCCATCGTTCTCACCGGCGGCGTGTACACGCCCGGCTTCGTCTCCGTGCAGGTGCCGTAACCGACGGCCGGCTCACAGCGCGCGGGGTCGTGGTGGCAGGGGTACGAAGGCCGAAACCCTGTGCACCACATCCCGATACGCGGGACGCCGCTGGAGACTGCGCTGTTCCATCATCGGAATGCTGACACCGACGAACATCGCGACCATCGTCACCACACCCGCGAGAACCCACCAGCTGCCGGGGGCCGCGGCCAGACCGAACAGGCCGAACGAGAGCCAGACGCCGCACTCACCGAAATAGTTCGGATGCCGCGACCACGCCCACACCCCGCGGTCCATGACCTGGCCGGGAGATTTGGTGGCGGCGAAGCGATGCATCTGCAGGTCGGCGACGGTTTCCAGCGCCACCGCACCCGCACCGATCACGAACGCGACGACGTCGAGCACGCCGAACGGTTCGCCGGCGCGCGTCGCCACCACGTACACCGGGATCATCCCGGCGAACACCTGCAGCGTCGGAAAGACGTGAATGCCGAACAGATCCGCGACGAAGGCGAATCTGCCCGCGCGTCCGCGCACCATCGGATAGCGCCAATCCTCGTGGTGCATACCGGGAAAGGTGGTCACCCAGTTGGCGGTGAGCCGCACCGCCCACACCAGCATGACGGCCATCAGCAGCCACCAGCGCGCGGGATCGGACGGCTCGTCGCCGCGGATCCACCAGTAGAAGGCCAGCAGCGGCGGGATCACGCTCCAGTACGGGTCGTAGAAGCTGGAATTCTCATAGATCCGGCTGAAGACGAAGACCACGACCGTCGCGATCAGATCGGCGATCAGGCCGTCCAGCCACAGCTGTCCGGTACCCGGGCCCCACAGCAGCCACACCAGTGCCACCGCGACGGCGACCACATAGGCGGCCGTGACTCGAACCAGGGAGCCCGTTCTGCTCATGTGCGCACTCTATGCACAGTGCGGCTGGGCCGAGCGGGATTCGGGCCGGGCCGAACCAATCGTGCAAACCTCGGCGCTTCGCGCGGTTTTCGCGCATTCCGGCGCGGATGTGCACGATAAATTCGCCCTAGCGGGACACGAACCCGTCCAAGCGGCGGGCGGTTTCCGCACTGTGCAGCAGTGCGCCGATCTCCGTGCGCTCCAGCGCATATCCCTGCCCGGTGTGCGCCGCGTCGATACACCGTTTGGCGGCGGCGTAGGCGTCCTCAGGGAGATCGCCCAGGCGTTCGGCGAGCGTCATCGCCGTAGCCGCCGCGTCGTCGACGGCCCAGTGCACCAGGCCGAGCCGTTCGGCGGTCGTCCCGTCGATCAGCTCCGCGCCGAGAATCAGCCGGTACGCGGTGGCCGGCCCGGCCAGGCGCGTCAGCCGCTGGGTGCCGCCCGCGCCCGGCAGCAGGCCGATCCCCACCTCGGGCAGGCCGAGCCGGGCCGTCCCGCGCGCGACGCGGAAGTCGCAGGCCAGCGCCAGTTCGAAGCCACCGCCGGTGGCGGCGCCGTCGATCGCCGCGATCGTCGGTTTTCGCAGGCCCGCCAGGGCGGCGAACGCGTCCTGCAAGAGCAGGCAGAACTTCTCCAGGCGTTGTCCGCGGTCGGGCAGCTCCCGCCAGGAATCCATCATCGCGATATCGGCGCCCGCGCAGAACACCTTTCCCGCACCGCGCACCACGACCGCACGCACGACGGGGTCGGTACCGAGTTCGGCCACCGCCGTGGCGAATTCACCGGCCTGCGCCTCGTCGAAGGCGTTGACCGGCGGGCGATCGAGGGTGAGGACGCCGATGGCGCCGGTACGAGACAGCGTGACCGACAAGATGATTCACTCCATGAGATGTCGATATTCGTCCGCGGCGCCAGGAGCGAGCAATGTGGGCAGCACGAAACGCACCTGTGCCCGGATGTATTGCTCGACGGTGTAGCGCGGCGCGAAATGCCAATGTTTGAGGGCCCAGGCGTGGGCGAGCATCATCAGATTGAAGACGACGAGATCCGGATCGAGGTCGTTCATCAGCCCGGCCGCGATTCCCGCCTCGACGGCGGCCCGCAGCGGGGCCGAGGTTTCGACCTCGAGTTCCTTGATCCGTTCGCGGCCTTCGGGATCGAGGGTCCGGCTCTCTCGATAGGTCAGGACCACGGCGTCGAGGTTCTCGTCGACGATTTCCACATAGTGGCGGAAACCGGCGACGAGCCGTTCCACCGGATCGTCGCCGACCGCGTCCATGGCCGGATCCAATTCGTCGCGGAAGGCGTCGAGGATGTCGACGATGGCCGCGAGCAGCAGGTCTTCCTTACCGCCGAAATACTTGTAGATGAGCCCGACGCTCACATCGGCCTGATCCGCGAGCGCCTGCATCGACATCTGATGAAAGCCCGTGGTCTGCATGACGGCGACGGCCGCGTTGAGGAGTTGGCGCCGGCGCGAACTGGTTCGCACCGCACGCACGGCCTCCTCGATTTCCATCGGTGCGGATCGCTTCGCCATCGGGCATACCCTTCCGTATCTGCGCAGTCGAATGAACGACGGTTCACTCAACTCTAGAGTGGTCCACCGAGAATCAGATGCCCAGCTCCTTCGCGATGATCGTCTTCATGATCTCGGTCGTGCCGCCGTAGATGCTCTGAATACGCGCGTCGACGAACGCCCGCGACACCGCGTATTCGCGCATATAGCCATAGCCTCCGTGCAGTTGCAGACAGCGGTCGGCCACCCGCATCTGCAATTCGGTGGTCCACCATTTCAGCCGGGCGGCGCGGGCCGCGGTGAGGCCGCCGGTGATGTGTTCGGCGAGGCAGTCGTCGAGGAAGGTCCGCGCGATATCGAGTTCGGTCGCCAACTCCGCGAGCACGAATCGCGTGTTCTGGAAGCTCGCGACCGAGGTGCCGAAGGCCTTGCGTTCGCGCACGTAGTCCAGGGTCTGCGCGAGTACGCCCTCGGCCGCCGCGACCGCGCCGACCGAGAGCGACAGCCGCTCCTGCGGCAGATTCCGCACCAGCTGATAGAAGCCCTCGCCCTCCGCGCCGAGCCGATTCGCCACCGGCACCCGCATCTCGGTGAAGGTCAGTTCGCTGGTGTCCTGGGCGTGCAGGCCGATCTTCTCCAGGTTGCGGCCGCGGCCGAATCCCGGTGTGGCGGCCTCGACGACCAGCAGCGTGAGCCCCTTGTGCTTGTCCTCGCCGGTGCGGACCGCGACCACGAACAGATCGCCGTTCTGCCCGTTCGAGATGAAGGTCTTACTGCCGTCGACCACGTAGTACTCGCCGTCGCGGACGGCGGTGGTGCGAATGCCGGTGAGGTCGCTACCGGTACCGGGTTCGGTCATGGCGATCCCCAGGACGGTCTCGCCGGTGACGACGCCGGGCAGCCAGCGGGCCTTCTGGTCCTCGTCTGTGAGATCGGTCAGATAGGGCAGCACCACATCGTTCTGCAGAGAGAACGCGATACCCGCGGCGGCCGCACCCGCCCGCGTGATCTCCTCGATCACGATGGCGTGGTAGCGGAAATCCTCCACCCCCGGACCGCCGAAGCGCTCCGGGACCGGGAAGCCGAGCAGTCCCAGCTTGCCCGCCGCGGTGAACAACGATCGGTCCAGGCAGCCGGCCCGTTCCCAGTCCTCGTGGGCCGGCGCGACCGTCTGGCGAACGAAATCGCGCACCACGGAACGGAATTGGCGGTGTTCGGAGTCGTACTCCAGTCGTGCGTTCATGAGACCTCTTGTCAGCGGAAGGCGTTCTGGCCGGTGAAGGCCTGGCCGAGCACGAGTTGATGCATCTCCGGCGTCCCCTCGTAGGTGAGCACGGATTCGAGATTCACCATGTGCCGGATGATCGGATATTCGAGCGAAATCCCGTTGCCGCCGAGGATGGTTCGTGCGGTGCGGCAGATCTCGATCGCCTCGCGGGTGTTGTTGAGTTTGCCGAAACTCACCTGTTCGGGACGCAGTCCCACCGAATCCTTGAGCCGGCCCAGATGCAGTGAAAGCAGTTGGCCCTTGTGCAGTTCGACGGCCATATCGGCGAGTTTCGCCTGGGTCAGCTGGAATCCGGCGATCGGGCGGCCGAACTGGTTGCGCTGCATCGAATAATCGCGCGCCGCCTGCCAGGCCGAGCGCGCGGCACCCATCGAACCCCAGATGATGCCGTAGCGTGCCTCGGACAGGCTCGACAACGGCGCCTTCACACCCCTGCCCTCGGGCATCATCGCCTCGGCGGGCAGGCGCACGTCGTCGAGGACCAGTTCGCTGGTGATCGAGGCGCGCAGCGACAACTTGTGCTTGATGGTGTGTGCGCTGAAGCCCTGGGTGTCGGTGGGCACGATGAAACCGCGGATGCCCTCGTCGGTGTCGGCCCACACCACCGCGACATCGGCGATCGAGCCGTTGGTGATCCACATCTTGCGGCCGTTGAGGATCCAGTCGTCACCATCGCGCTTGGCGCGGGTCTGCATGGCCGACGGATCGGAACCGACATCCGGTTCGGTGAGGCCGAAGCAGCCGATGATCTCGCCCGCGGCCATACCCGGCAGCCACCGCTGCTTCTGTTCCTCCGAACCGCTGTTCCAGATGGAGAACATGGCCAGCGAGCCCTGGACCGAGACCAGGGAGCGGATACCGGAATCGCAGGCCTCGAGTTCCAGACAGGCCAGACCGTAGTGCACGGCCGAGGCGCCGCTGCATCCGTAACCCTCGAGATGCATGCCGAGCAGGCCGAGTCTGCCGAATTCGCGGGCCAGATCGCGCGCGCCGGGCAGCTCGCCCGCTTCGAACCAGTCGGCGATATGTGGGGTGATGTGCTCGGCGCAGAAGCCGCGCACACTGTCGCGCACCGCCCGTTCGTCCTCGGTCAGCAGCGAATCGATGGCCAGTGGGTCGAGTGCGTCGAATGCGGGGGGACGTTTCGCGCTCATGCGGTTTCCTTGTCCGGATAGGTGAACAGGCCGGCCGCGGCATCGTCGCGGGCCTGCTCGGTGAGTTTGTAGTGCAATTTCTTGCCGGTGGCCGACACCGGCAGCGAATCGACGAAGCGGTAGGCCCGTGGTCGTTTGAACGCCGAGAGCATGGGATGGGTGCGGCAGTGCCGGTCCAGTTCGGCCACGCCGACGCCCGGTTCGGCGGCGACCACGTAGGCCACCACCACCTGCCCCCAGCGCTCGTCGGGTATGCCCACCACCAGGCTGTCGTCTACGCCGGGATGTTCGTTGAGCGCCTCCTCGACCTGGACGGGATGGACGTTCTCGCCACCGGACAGCAGCATGTCGTCCTTCCGTCCGACGATGGTGACGAATTCCTGCTCGTCCCAGGTGGCGAGGTCACCGATATACAACCAGCCGCGATGGAACTTGCGGGCCTCCTGTTCGGGCGAGTCGACGTAGGCGCCCGAGCCCTTGGGGGAGCGGACGATGACCTCGCCCACCTCCGTACCGTCCTTGGCGACGGTCTCCTCCGGCTCGGCCAGCCGGTCGTCGAGGACCCGCACCACCGCCACGTCGTCGTCGATGCACGCTCGCCCGGCGGTTCCGGCCATGGCCGGCAGATCGGCCGGGCGCAGGAAGGTGTTCCAGAATCCCTCGGTACTGCCGTATCCGTTGAAGATGTTGGGATTCAACACCTTCTGATAGCGCAGCGCCGCCTCGCGTTCCAGCGGAGCGCCCATCGTGACGATGCCGCGCAGGCTCGACAGATCGCGGCGCCGAGCCTCCTGCGCGTGGGCGAGCATGGCCAGATTGGTCGGCGCGCCGATCAGGAAGGTCAGGCCGTAGCGCTGCACGTGGTCCAGGGTGGTGTCGGCGTCGAAGGCGCGCATCGGCACCAGGGACGAGCCCAGGTAGAACGTGGGATTCGGTCCGGCGCAATACAATCCGCCGCGGTGGAACCACGGGGTCATGTTCAGCGTCTTGTCCTCGGGCGACATCGGGAAATGCATGACGACGTCGTGCGCGCTGAAGATCTCCACCAGGCTGTTGAGCGGCACGCCCTTCGGCATCCCGGTGGTGCCGGAGGTGTAGAGGCGGGTGGTCTCGTCCCACACCGTGCGCTGCGCGTCGAGCGGCCGCGCCGTCGCCGCGGGCAACTCGTCGAAGCGGATCGCGCCCGGTAGCGGCTCGCCCGGACCCGATGCCACCAGCAGTTCGGGACGGAACCCGCTGCGCTCCAGCGCTTCTCGCACCATCGGCGTGAGATCGGTGTCGTAGACGAAGACCCGGGGACGGTTCGACGCGAGGATGTAGGACGTCTCACCGGCGGCGAGCCGGAAGTTCATCGGCGAGCCGACGGCACCGGCGGCCTGCGTCGCCAGATACAGCTCGGCGAACTCGACGCCGTTGAACAGCTGATATGCCACGACGTCACCCGGCTCGACACCGGCGTCGGCGAGGCCGGTGGCCAGCCGGTCGACCCGCATGCCCAACTCGGCGTAGGTGACGGTGGTCCCGGTCGCCGGATCCTCGATCGCCGGGTGCTGGGCGTAGCGGTGGACGTTGCGCCGGAAACCGTTGAGATAGGTGAAATCGTGTTCGAAGTACTGCCGGTAGGCGTGGGCGTCGTACATCTGGTCCTCCGAAGTCGGCTCGGCGCTCAGCCGGCCATGGTGAGTCCACCGCTGACGCTGAGCACCTGACCGGTGATGAACGAGGCGTCGGGGGAGGCGAAGAACAGGGCGGGGGCGGCGACCTCCTCCGGCCGGGCGAGGCGGCGGAACGGAATCGCCTTGATCAGAGCCTCTTTCAACTTCTCGTCCTGGGCCTGGAACAGCGGGGTGTCGGTCGGGCCGGGGCAGACGCAGTTCACGGTGATCGAATAGCGGGCCATCTCGCGCGCCAGGGATTTGGTCAGAGCGATCACGCCGCCCTTGGCGCCGGCGTAGATGGTTTCTCCCGAGCTACCGACGCGTCCGGCGTCGCTGGCCAGGTTGACCACCCGCCCGCCGCCGGCCTCCACCATGCCCGGCAGGAACGCGCTGCACATGTGCACGGGGCCCAGATAATTGATCGCGACCACCTTCTGCGCGAATTCCGGTGTGGCATTGAGGAATTTGTCGGTGCGATCCCAGCCGGCGGCGTTGACCAGGATGTTCGGCACACCGACCTCGGCGTGCACCTGATCACGCAGGACCTGCACCTGGGCGGCATCGGCGACGTCGACCTTCATCGCGACGATGCGGTCGGACTGCTGTTCGGCGGTGCGCTTGGCGGCGTCGAGGTCCAGATCGGCGGCCACGACCCGGTCGCCGCGGGCGGCCAGGGCCAGGGTGATCGCCCGGCCGATGCCCGATCCGGCTCCGGTGACTACCGCAATGGTGTTGTCGCTCATCGTATTCGGCTCCTCAGTTACCGGTGACCGCGCGGGCGGAGGGGAAGTTGGGGGCGCGCTTCTCGCGCAGAGCGGTATAGCCCTCGGTGACATCCGGGCCCATGAAGCAGAGCATTTCGTAGGCGGCGGACTGGTCGAAGATCGGACCGGCCTGCTTGAGCCAGTTGTTGAGCGCCTTCTTCGTCCACCGGATGGCCAGCTGGGAACCGCCCGCCAGTTTGTTCGCGACCGCCAGGGCGTCGTCGAGCACCTGTTCGCGCGGCACCGCGCTGGTGACCATGCCGATGCGTTCGGCCTCGGCGCCGACGACCATCTCGCCGGTCAGCAGGTAGTACTTGGCCTTGGCCATACCGGACAGCAGCGGCCAGAGGATCGCCGCGTGATCGCCGGCGGCCACGCCGAGCTTCACATGCCCGTCGCCGAGCTTGGCGTCCTCGGCGCAGATCGAGATGTCCGAGAGCAGGGCCACCACGAGTCCGGCGCCGACCGCGACGCCGTTGATCGCGGCGACGACCGGCTTCTCGCAATTGATCATGTTGTAGACCAGGTCGCTCATCTCCTGCAGCATGTTCGCCACCCGCTCGTGGTTGCCGGCCATGCGCTCGACCATCGCCAGGTCTCCGCCTGCGGAGAACGCCTTTCCGGCGCCGGTGATCACCGCGACCCGGGTTTCGGGATCGGCGGAGACGTCTGTCCACACCCGGGCCAGCTCGGCGTGCATCTGCTCGTCGGCGGCGTTGTATTTCTCCGGTCGGTCGATGGTGATCAGCAGGATGCCGTCGTCCAGGCGTTTGAACGTGAGCTGGGAGTAGGTCGAGAAATCCATTGCGCTTCCTTCTGCTCCGACGAGTCGGCGAGCGGATCGCCGCCGCGATGAGTGAACTGGCATTTGTTATGAATGAACGTACATTCAACGCATGGGTGTGTCAAGGGCCACAGCCGCCGCCCGGTCCTGGCCGAGGCAGTCCGACGTGCGGATTCACCGGTTACCTGACAGGCCGGGCGCCGGATGCGACGATGATCGGCATGGGCGATTCCGACGATCAGTGGTACTACTGCCTCAAACATCACCGCGCCGAACAGGGCAAGCGGTGCTGGTTCGCCGATCGGATGGGGCCGTATCCGGACCGCGCCACCGCCGAGCGGGCGCTCGAGATCGTGCGCGAGCGCAATGCCCGCGAGGATGCCCGCGACGGGAGAGACTGAGCCGCTCGTGTGCTCTCAGGTGGGTGGGCTACGGTTCTCCAGAGCACGTCGTGCCCGGATCCGGGGGCGCGCAGTCAGGTCGAATCGAGTGGAGGGCGACTTGTGAAGGTGACCGTGGTGGTGCCGACCTACAACGAGCGGGAGAACCTGCCGGTGGCGGTGGAGCGGCTGACCGCACTACCGGTCGCCGATCTGCATGTTCTCGTCGTCGACGACAACTCCCCGGACGGCACCGGCGAGGTCGCCGACAAACTGGCCGCCGAACTACCGTCGGTGGTGGGTGTGCTGCACCGCACCGAGAAGGACGGCCTCGGCCGCGCCTACATCGCAGGCATCACCGCGGCCCTCGACCAGGGCGCCGACGTGGTCATCCAGATGGACGCCGACCTCTCCCACCCGGCCGAGGTGATTCCGGCGATGCTGGAGAAGCTCGAGACCTCCGATGCCGGTGTGGTCCTGGGATCACGCTACGTCGAGGGCGGCTCGACCGCGGCGGAGTGGAAGTGGTACCGCAAGGCGCTGTCGGCGTGGGCGAACTTCTACGTCAACGCCATCCTGCGGCTCGGCGTCAAGGACGCGACCGCGGGATTCAAGGCGTGGAAGGCGGACACGCTGCGCGCCATCGATGTGGCCTCCATCCACAGCAACGGCTACTCGTTCCAGGTCGAGATGAACTACCGCACGATCAAGCAGGGCATCTCGATCGCCGAGGTGCCGATCCGCTTCGAGGAGCGCACCAAGGGCGCGTCGAAGATGAGCCTCAAGGTGCAGCTGGAATCGGCGCTGATGCCGTGGAAGCTGCTGTTCGGCCGCCGCGTCTGACGGCTGAGGCGTCGGAGGCCGGGGCGTCGGGAGGCTGGGCGTCCGAGGTTCAGGGCACCGCCTCCACCGCCGCGTCGACCGGCCAGTCCAGCAGCGTATCGACGAACAGCTGCCGCACGCGCGCGATGTCGGCATCCATGTCCTGCGGATCCCAGCCGCTCACATCGATCGGTGCCAGCACCGCCACGTCCACCGTGCCCTTGCGCACGATCGCCGAATTCCGCCAGGCGATTTCGCCCGCGTTGCGGATGACGAGCGGAATGATCGGCACTCCGGCCTCGATCGCGATGTGGAAGGCGCCCTTCTTGAAGGGGCCGATCCGCGGCGTCATCGAGCGCGTGCCCTCCGGCGCCACCACGAGCGAGAGTCCGCCGCGCAGGGTGTCGACGACCGGTTCCAGCGCCGCCTTCGCGCCGGTGGTGTCGGAGCGATCGATGAAGGTCGCCTCGGCGAACCGCAGCAGCGGGCCGAAAACCGGGTTGGTGGTGACCTCCTTCTTCACCACCGCGGTGAATCCCGAGCGCAGCACCGCGGCCAGCACCACCATGTCGAACTGGCTCTGGTGATTGAACAGGAAGACCGCGGGACGCGGCTGCCGGGCGTGCTCGGCGCCCACCACCCGCACCCGCACGCCGGTGGTGCGCAGGGTGGCGTCGGCGGCGGTGGCGATCATGGCGTCGGCCATCGCGCGGTGACGGCGGGTGGCCGCGCGGGAGGCGACCCCGAAGGCGGCGCCGCTCAGCAATCCGGTGAAACCCACTGCGGTACGGGCGAAGTCGGTGACGCCCGCCGGGTCCCGCGGTTTGAAGGTCAGGGTCGGCCAGTCGCGTTCTCCGGCGGTCATCGACATCCGCGGACCCGGATTCACCGCGACCGGATGGCCGACCGTCTCCAGCAGCGGAACGTCCGGGGCCGCATCGGCATAGGCGTAACTGTCACCGGGATCGATATCGTGTTCGGCGGCGAAGCGGCGCACCGCCGCGGCCTTCTCGGTGCGCCACAGCGGTTTTCCCTCGGTGAAGCCGGTGAGCACACCGTCGGAGGTGGCCATCGCGGTGTAGAGCACATGGTCCACGCCGAGTTCCCGGGCGACGGGCAGCACCTGGAAACGGGTGAGGCTGGTGACGATCACCACCGTGTGCCCGGCCGCCTCGTGCTCCCGGATCAGGTGCCACGCTTCGGGATACACGTGCCCGTGCACGGTGCTGCGGAACAGCTGTTCGCCGAGTTCGGTCAGCTCCTGCTCGGAACGGCCCGCCCATACCCGGGCGACGCGCTGCAGGAAGCGCTCGTACTCGCCCTCGGTCCGCGAACCGCGAATGCTGTACAGCAGCGTGTCGGTCAGCGCCCGGCGCGAATCGCGTCCGCGCAGCAGGCGCAGCGGTGCGGCGGCGGGCGCGAAGCCCGCGACCACCGTTCCGCCGAAGTCGAAGACGGCCGCCACTCGCGGGCCCTGTGGCCCGGTCCGGATGGCGGAAATCGCTTCGGAAAGGTTCACACTGTCCCCTGCGGTGCGCGATTGGACGGGTCGAGGGCGGCGGCGCGGGAGATGCGGGCGCCGATGGTGCGCAGTTCATCGGCCAGCTCGCGGCGACGCCGCGCGAGATCCGGGGTGCCGGGATCGAGCAGGCCGTAGTTCTCCGCGAGTTTCAATGCGCTGGAGAATAATTCCGACGATACCGACTCGGTGCTGTGCAGCCGCTGCTGCAGCAGCATCTGGCGTCCGACGGCCAGGCATTCGTCGATGAACTGTTTGCGGTCCAGCGGTTGGGCCGGATCGGCGGCGGCCAGGCGCTCGGCCACCACGAGCTGCGCGTCGAAGAACGAGCGCACCACGCGGTGCGCCATGATGAATCCCGAATCGGCCAGCGCGCAAACGAGTTCCGCGGCACTTTCGCGCTGCTCCCAATCGCGGTCCAGCAGAAGCATTTCCGCGCTCATCGCGGCCGCGAACTCGATCCGGTCGGGGAAGAAGAACTCGAATTTGAGCAGATCGCGCAGCCGGTAGGCGGCATCCCAGATGACCTCGATCCCGGGTGCGGCGCCGGCCTGCTGGTCGGCGACCTCCAGAATCGCCAATTCCAGAATCGCGCGGTTCACGAACCAGTGCACGGCGCTGTTGCGATAGAACGCGGCTTCCAGATGGGCGCCCGCCTCGATCGAATACACCGGTTCCAGCCCGCCCCGGTACACCGTCACCACCTTGGCCAGCGACAGCTGTTCCAGAACCACCGCCAGACCCTGATCGTCGCTCAGCGTATCCAGCTCGCCGGTCGGCAGCGCGCGGCGTGAGATGTACCCGCAGACCGGCTCCAGCGTCCGACGCACCTCGCCGAGGGTGAGCGCGCGCTCGTGCACACCGAGCAGGGTCAGCGTCACCAGCGCGTTGACCGTGACCGGCGTGACCGCGTTGATACCGACCGCCACCTCGAAGGCCAAGCGCTGCACGGCTTTGCGCTGGCGGTCCGACACTTCCTCCGGGTCCGGGGCCAGGGATTCCGCGATCGGCTGCATCGGATCGCCGTGGGCGGCCAGCCGGTCGCGCGCCGACAGCGGTGCCCCGAAGCGGACGTAGACCCGCCCGGCGGAATGCTGCTGGCTGCGGATGTAGCGGGCCAGCCAGGTCAGCCCCTCGGGTTTCTTGGCACCGCCGACCTGTTCGGTGGCAATGGATCCCAGTTCGTTGAGCCGCTCGTAGGTGATCGACACCGGCACCAGCATCACATCGTCGATCCGCCGCGCACGGATGGCCGAGGCCAGATAGTTCAGCAGTCCGAACCGGGGCGGCCGCAACTTCCCGGTACGGGTGCGCCCACCCTCGAAATACCACTCCAGATTGAAGCGTTTGGCGAGCAGATAGGCGAAGTACTCCTCGACCACGGCCTTGTAGATCTCGTCGTCGCCGAAGCTGCGGCGAATGAAGACGGTGCCGGTGCGGCGCGCGATCGGCCCCATCGGCCAGAAGCTGAGATTGGCGCCGCCGATCACGTGGTTGGGTGGAAAGTCGTTGCGCGCCAACGCGTCGCCGAGGACGAAGGCGTCCACGTAGGAGCGGTGCGAGGGCAGGAACACCAGCGGGTAGTTGCGATTGAGCCGCCGCAGCGCGGCCAGCCCGGACCGGTCGCAGTCGATCTTCCAGGCCGAGGCGTGCACCGGCCGCATCGCCTGGGTGAACAGATCCGAGATCAACCGGCTCTGCGCGGCCACGAGTTCTCGCAGCGCCTTCTCGGCCCGCCGGTACACCTCCCGGGGTTCGGTGCCGGTTTCGGTGGCGATGGCGTCGAGGCGGCGCAGGAAGTCGGGAGAGTCGAGAATCTCCTCGACCACCATCCGGGGGACCTTGTAGCGGTCGCCGATCACCGATCGTTCGGCGCGTTCGAGCGCCACCGTGCCCGCGCGGACGATCGCCCGCGCGAACGGTTCCGAACTCTCCGCGGCCCCGGGGTTGTTCGCGCGCAGATCGCTGAGCCGCGCGGGCTGTCCGGTGAGGATGAGATGCCGGTCGGGCGCCTTGTTCACCAGCCGGCGCTGCAGCAGCCGATGTGGCCGGCGTGGATTGCTCAGCAGCGCCAGATCGGCGAAGGTGGTGCGCCGCACGCCGTCTCGTTCCGGCGGCAGCCACAGCACCCGGATCGGGATCACGATCGGGTCGTCGCGGCGGCCGACGAGCCGGGCGGCAATGGCGGTGGCGTCCAGGTCGATCTGCGTGACGGGCGCGTCGATGCCGAGTTCGGCGGCGATCCCGCCCTCGGCGAGCCAGCCGCCGATCAGCTCGCGTTCCACCGGCGACACCGCGTCGACCAGGGCGACCGCCGAGCGCGGCAGATCCTTCGCGGTACTCGGAGCCGGATTGCCGGCGGCGTGATCGATCATGGCGGGCCCCTCCTCGACGGCGCTCCACCATTCAAGCTCGCGGAAGCGGATTCGCGCAGGAAGTTGGCCACGACGCTCGCAAAGCGAGTCCGATGTGTGCTCCGGCACAATACCGAGAAGGGCAGGTAATGCTAACCTCACCTCTGATAGTTAGGTAAGCATAACCTTGGAGGAACGGTGTCGACCACGGACGAGCGGGTGCGAAACGGTTACGGGGACGGTCCGGGGGCGACGGGGCAGCCGGCACCGGGGACGGAGGTGACGGGCACGGCGTCGGCGATCGCACCCGCCGACGCCATGGCGGCGCTCGCCGCGGCCGACCGCTTCGGCGAGTACGTCGGGTACGAGGGTCCTGACGGCTGGGTGTTCGCCGCCGATCCGATCGGCAGCATCGAATTGGACTCCGGCGAACTGCGTGTCGAGTGGGAGGGCCGGGCCACCGTCGAGCCGTGGCAGGGGCGTCCGGCCGCGGTGATCGACGCGGCGCTGGCCGCGCTCCCGCTGCAGGGGCGCAACGCCTACGGCTGGATCGGGTTCGAATTCTGCGCCTGGGCGCTGGGCGCCGACGCGCACGTACCGGCCCGAACCACCCTGGCGC
Source organism: Nocardia violaceofusca NBRC 14427 (assembly GCF_963869435.1). Taxonomy (NCBI): domain Bacteria; kingdom Bacillati; phylum Actinomycetota; class Actinomycetes; order Mycobacteriales; family Nocardiaceae; genus Nocardia; species Nocardia violaceofusca. The sequence continues at coordinate 51,472 of NZ_CAWMPM010000044.1, read as the reverse complement.
ATCTGATGATTCCGCGCATCGAGGTGCGCATCGACACCTCCGGTGTGCGGGTGTCCGGTGCGACGCCCCGTGAGACCGCGGAGATCCACGAACTGATCGCACAGGCGAGTGCGCGACCTCCGGCCTCGCCGCGGCCGGTGGATGTCACCATCGACCCCACCGACTACCGCGGCCGGGTCGCCGAGGCGGTCGACGAGATCCGGGCCGGGCGGTATCAGAAGGTGATCCTGTCGCGGAAGGTGGATCTGCCCTTCCCCGTGGACGTTCCGCAGACCTATCGGCTCGGGCGTGCCAACAACACGCCCGCCCGCTCGTTCCTGTTGCGGCTGGGCGGCCTGGAGGCGGCCGGATTCAGCCCCGAACTGGTGGCCTCGGTCGACCGGCACCGGGTGGTGACCACCGAACCGCTGGCCGGCACCCGCGCCTTCGGCCGTGGCGAGACGGCCGACGCCGCCGCCCGCGAAGAGCTGGTCGGTGATCCGAAGGAAATCGTCGAGCACGCCATATCGGTGCAGACCTCGTTCGGCGAGATCGCCGCGGTGGCCGCGCCGGGCAGCACCGCCGTCTCCGATTTCATGGCGGTACGTGAACGCGGCAGCGTGCAACATCTGGCCTCCACCGTGCGGGGCACCCTCGCCGAGGACAAGAGTGCCTGGGATGCGCTGGAGATGCTGTTCCCCTCGGTGACCGCCTCCGGCATCCCCAAGCGCACCGGCGTGGACGCGGTCTTCCGCCTCGATCACGACGCCCGCGGCCTGTATTCCGGTGCGGTGGTGACCGTTTCGGCCGGCGGCGCGCTGGAGGCCACGCTGGTGCTGCGGGCGATCTACCAGACCACGGAGGGCGCCTGGCTGCGCGCCGGGGCCGGCATCGTCTCCCAGTCGCGCCCGGAGCGCGAATTCACCGAGACCTGCGAAAAGCTGGGCAGCGTAGCGCCTTACGTCGTCGAAGCCTGAACGTACGGAACGCGGATCGAGCCCGGCGGGAGTTCCCGCCGGGCTTCTTCGTACCGGCCCGTGCGCCGAGTTCGGCTCGGCGGCAAGGCTGTTCGGCGACGAGGCTCAGCGCGATGCGGTCGCGGACTCGGTGTCGTAGCGGGACCGCAGGACCTTCTTGTCGATCTTGCCGACGGCCGTGAACGGCAGCGCGTCGGCCTGCTCGAGGATGTCGGGCAGTTTGTAGGTCGCCAGGCCACGAGCGGTGAGGAACTCCTTGACCTCGACCAGGCTCGGCATCTCGCCGTCGATCACCAGTACGGCACAGACCTTTTCGCCGAGGGCCGCGTCCGGCAGGCCGACCGCGGCCGCATGACGGACCGCGGGGTGGGCCAGCAGGTGTTCCTCGAGTTCGTCGCAGGAGATGTTCTCGCCGCCGCGGTTGATCACATCCTTGATCCGGCCGGAGACGATCAGGTGCCCGCTCGGCAGTCGCCGCACCAGATCGCCGCTGCGGTAGTAGCCGTCGGGGGTGATGGCGCGGGAATTGTGTTCCGGCGCACGGTAATAGCCGCGGATGGTGTAGGGGCCGCGGGTGAGGAGTTCGCCCTCCTCCTCGGGTGCGACGTCGTTGCCTTCGCCGTCGACCACGCGGACCTCGTCGGCGGGGGAGAGCGGGCGCCCTTGGGAGACCGCGATCGTTTCCTCGGGATCGTCGAGGCGGGTGTAGTTGATCAGCCCCTCGGCCATGCCGAACACCTGCTGCAGTGTCGCGCCCAGCGCCGGAGTCACCTCGCGGGCATTGACCTCGGCCAATTTCGCGCCGCCGACCTGCAGCAGCCGCAGGCTGGACAGGTCTGCCTCCTCCCATTCCACTGCCGCACACCACAATTGGGCCAGCGGCGGTACCACCGCCGTCACCGTGACGCCGTGGCGTTCGATGGTCGCGAACGCGTTCTCCGGACTCGGGTCGGCCAGCATGACGATCGACGCGCCGGCCGCGACCGTGCCCAGAATGCCCGGGCACGACAGCGGGAAGTTGTGCGCGGCCGGCAGCGTCGCCATGTACACGTCGTCGGCGGTCAGCGCGCAGACCTCGGCGCTGGCGCGGGCGTTGTAGTGGTAGTCGTCGTGGGTGCGGGCGATGAGTTTCGGCAGGCCGGTGGTGCCGCCGGAAACGAGCATCACCGCGATACCGGACGCGTCGACGTCCGGCAGCGAACCACCGTCGCGCGCAATCGTTCTCAGATCGATGTAGGCGCCGGGATCGCCGAGGACGAAGATCGTGCGCAGCGACGGCACCCGCTCGGCCACCGCGGCCGCCAGTTCGCGGTAGTCGAAGTCGCCGACCTTGTCGGCCACGATGTAGCCGGCCGCGCCCGCGAGCCGGGTCAGATGTTCGATCTCGGCCTGCCGATGCGCCGGCAGTGCCAGCACCGGCACGATTCCGGCGCGCAGCAGCCCGAACAACACCTCCACGAATTCGATCACGTTGGGCAGTTGGACCACGACGCGGTCGCCGGGCTCGAGTCCGGCGGCGAGCAATCCGTAGGCCGTGCGGTCGGCGCGGCGATCGAGTTCGCCGTAGTCGATCGGTCCGGCGTCGGTGTGCAGGGCGGGACGCCCGGGCCGGGTGCGGGCGGCGTCGCGCAGCAGGTCGCCCAGCGGTTCGCCGCGCCAGTAGCCCGCGGCTCGGTAGCGCTCGGCGAGTTCGGCCGGAAACGGTACGAAACCGTCGAGCAGGTCCTGCTGGGCGGGGGATATCGAAGTCACGGGTATCGCCTCACGGGTCGAGCTGCGCAGTATCGACGCTGCATTAGATAGGTTAGGCAACCCTATATTAGAAGGGGTGGCCTCGCGTCCCGGGTGGCCCGAAACGCCGCGGCGCGGCTCCGCGACAACAGCGCGCACCGGCCCGTGCCCGCCTAGACTCGTGCGGGTGAGCGGTTGGAACATCTCCGATATTCCGGACCAGAGTGGGCGCACGATCGTCGTGACCGGCGCGAACAGCGGACTGGGCGCGGCCACCACCAGGGCGTTGGCGCAGGCCGGTGCGCAGGTGATCATGGCCTGCCGCGACGAGGTGAAGGCCCGCGCGGTCGCCGACACCATCGGCGAACGGGTGCAGGTGCGCCGGCTCGACCTGGCCGACCTGTCCTCGATCCGCGAATTCGCGCGCACGATCGAGGGCGCCGACGTGCTGATCAACAACGCCGGCGTGATGGCCCTGCCGCTGCGCCGCACCGCCGACGGCTTCGAAATGCAGTTCGGGACCAACCATCTCGGCCATTTCGCGCTGACCGGGCTGCTGCTCGACAAGATCTCCGATCGCGTCGTCACGGTATCCAGCGGCGCCCATATGATCGGCCGCGTCGATCTCGCCGATCCGAACTACCAGCACCGGCGCTACGAGCGCTGGCGCGCGTACGGGCAGTCGAAACTGGCGAATCTGATGTTCGCCTACGAACTTCAGCGCCGCCTCACCGCGGCCGGTTCGCCGAAGGTCTCGGTGGCGGCCCACCCCGGCTACGCCAGCACCGAACTGCAATCGCACACCGAGTCGTTCCTGGACGCGATCATGGCCCTGGGCAACCGCATTCTCGCCCAGTCGGCCGAAATGGGCGCCCTGCCAAGCCTTTACGCCGCCACCGCGACGGTCGAACCCGGCGCGTTCTACGGCCCGACCCGCCTCGGCGGCCTGCGCGGCTATCCCGAGCGCTGCGGCTCCTCGGCCGCCTCCCGCGACGAGGTCACCGCCCGCCGCCTCTGGGACCTGTCCGAACAACTCACCGACGTGAACTACTCGTTCGCCCGCCGCTGAGCCGAACCAATCGGGTGTGACCGGCATCACTTCCGGTGATGTCACACCCGGTGGGGCCGTTCCGTCATCTCTGTGTAGCGACGCCGCGCAGCGCGGCTCACTTTCCACAGGAGGATGGTCATGGAACCCCGTTTCGCTCTGTTCAACAACGAGATCGCCGCCAAGTTCGTCAAGCGGATCGGTAACGCCGGCCAGGTCGTGGACAACTCGCCGCTGCCCGAGGCCACCCAGGAGTTGGTCAAGCTGCGCGCCAGCCAGATCAACGGGTGTGGCTTCTGCACCGATATGCACTCCAAGGACGCGGCCGCGGCGGGGGAGACCTCGGTGCGGCTCAACCTGGTCGCCGCGTGGCGCGAGGCGATCGTCTTCACCGAGGCCGAGCGGGCCGCGCTCGCGCTGACCGAGGAAGGCACTCGCATCGCCGATGTCCACCGCGGCATCAGCGAGGAGACCTGGCAGCAGGTGCGCAAGCACTACGACGACGAGCAGATCGGCGCGCTGATCTCGCTCATCGCGCTGATCAACGCCTACAACCGCCTCAACGTCATCGCCGGCACCCCGGCCGGCACCTACGAGCCCGGCATGTTCTGACCGCCGCACGCGAATTCGGGCCCGGCGCAGGATCGTCGGATCCCGGCCGGGCCCCGTCGCATCCACGGTGGCTGTGGGAGCCGTCACGTCCGCCCACCCGGCCGGACCCACCCGCCGCCGCGCCCCTGGTACAGTCGCCCTCGTGCAGCGCGCGTATTTCTGGTTTACCAAGCCGGCCCCGGGTGGGTCGGTCGGTGACCCGCGCTGACCTTCTCCCACCCCGAGCCGGACTGCAGACCGGCTCCACGGGATTTCGCTCGGTGGGTCGGCCTGAGAAAAGGAACCCATCATGACCACCGCAGCCGATGTCGATGCCTCACACAGTGACCTCGACGATCAGCGCACGCTGAGTATCAGCCCGCTACTCTCGCCCGCCGAGGTTCGCCGCGAACATCCGATCGACGATGCGCTCGCCGACACCGTGCGGGCCGGTCGCGCCGCCACCGTCGACGTCCTCGACGGCGCCGACGACCGCCTGATGGTCGTCGTCGGCCCGTGTTCGGTGCACGACCCCGAGGCCGCCCTCGACTACGCGCGCCGCCTGGCCGCCAAGAGCGCCGAACTCTCCGACCGGCTGCACATCGTGATGCGCGTCTACTTCGAGAAGCCGCGCACCACGCTCGGGTGGAAGGGCCTGATCAACGATCCGCATCTGGACGGTTCGTTCGACGTCAACACCGGTCTCGGACTGGGGCGGCGGCTGCTGGTCGACATCACGGGCCTCGGCCTGCCGGTGGCCTGCGAATTCCTCGATCCGATCACCCCGCAGTACATCGCGGATCTGGTGTCCTACGGCGCGATCGGCGCGCGCACCGCGGCCAGCCAGGTGCACCGGCAGCTCTCCAGCGCGCTGTCGATGCCGGTCGGGATCAAGAACGGCACCGACGGCGATGTGCAGGTGGCCGTGGACGGGGTGCGGGCGGCCGGTGCCAGCCACGTCTTCCCCGGCACCGATCTCGACGGCCGCTCGGCGCTCATCCGCACCAGCGGCAACCCGGACTGCCACGTGATCCTGCGCGGCGGTAGTGCCGGCACGAACTACGACGCCGCCTCCGTCGCCGAGGCCTGCCTGCGCCTGGAGAAGTCGGGGCTGCCGCAGCGGGTTGTCGTCGACGCCAGCCACGGCAACAGCAACAAGGACCACAACAAGCAGGTCGACGTGGTCACCGATATCGCCGAGCGCATCGCGGCCGGCGACCGCGCGGTGGTGGGTGTGATGATGGAGAGCTTCCTGGTCGCCGGCCGCCAGGACCTCACCCTCGGCCACGCCGACGATCTGACCTACGGCCAGTCCATCACCGACGCCTGCCTGGACTGGGAGACCACGGCGGCGCAGCTGGACCGCCTGGCCGACGCGGTGGCCCGGCGCCGGGGCTGAGACACGGTAGCGGTCACCTTCGGTCGCGGCTCGGGACGAAGGTGACCGCGCGGTCACACATGGGCCGCGTGCAGACGGCGGACCGCCTCGTCGAGTGTGTCGTCCCGCTTGCAGAATGCGAAGCGCACCAAGCGATTCCACGAGTCGCGGTCGTCGGCGAAGACTTCGATCGGGACCGCGACGACACCGAGCCGCTGCGGCAGCTCCCGGCAGAAGACCAGCGCGTCGGCGGAGCTCAGCGGGCTGATATCGGCGCAGACGAAGTAGGTCGCATCGCTGCGCTTGACCAGGAATCCGGCGTCGGCCAATGCCTCGGACAGGCGAATGCGCTTGTCGGACAGGCTGTCGCGAAGATCGGCGACCCACTGCTGCTCGTTCTCGAGGGCGTAGGCGACCGCCGGTTGGAACGGCCCGCCGCCGACGAAGCTCATGAACTGCTTGGCGGCCAGCAATCCGTCGATCAGCGGCGCCGGACCGCACGCCCAGCCGATCTTCCAGCCGGTGACGCTGAAAGTCTTCGCGGCACTGGAGATCACGACGGTGCGCTCGAACATGCCGGGCAGCGTCGAGATGCTGATATGGGTGTTGCCGTCGTAGACGAGATGTTCGTAGACCTCGTCGGAGACCACGATCAGATCGTGCTCGCGGGCCAGCTCCGCGATCGCCTCGAGGTCGGCGCGCGACAGGATCGCCCCGGTGGGGTTGTGCGGCGAATTCAGCAGCAGCATACGAGTTTTCGAAGTGATCGCCGCGCGCAGGCTGTCCAGGTCGAGGACGAATCCGTTGCCGTCGGGCACCAGCCGCGCGGTGCGGCGGGTGGCGCCGGCCAGGGCGACCACCGCGGCGTAGGAGTCGTAGTACGGCTCGATCAGCACCACTTCCTCGTCGGCCTCCACCAGGCCGAGTACCGCCGCCGCGATCGCCTCCGTGGCGCCGACGGTGACCACCACCTGCGAGTCGACGTCGTAGTCCACGCCGTAGCGGCGTTTCCGGTCCGCCGCGATCGCCCGGCGCAGAACCGGCATGCCACGCCCCGGCGGGTACTGATTCAGCCCGTCGGCGATGGCGGTGCGGGCCACCTCCAGCATCGTGGCCGGGCCGTCCGTATCGGGGAATCCCTGACCGAGGTTGACCGCGTCGTGGCGCACGGCCAGTTCGGTCATCTCCGCGAAGATCGTGGCGCGGAACGGGCGCAGGCGGGCGACGGTGGGGATGGCTGACATGGTCCCAACGTAGCGATATCGCCGCCGTGGCCGCGGCGCGCACCCCGGACCGGGGACCGGGCCGATGCTTGCCGTCCGTTCGCTATGGTTGCGGCGCGATAGCGAAAGGCTATGTTTCACATTTCATTCGGGCGTGTGACCTGCATGGTTGTGCGGTTTCCTGGTGGCAGCTAGCCTCCCCGTGTTCTATCTCACAACCACTTCGGTGGTGGCTCGAAAGGGGCGGTGTATGGCCTCCTATCTCGACCTTCTGCTGCATCCGGCGGCGGGAACGGTTCTCGGATACATCAACGACACCCTGCACAACATCTTCAGCAACGACTGGGGCTGGGGTTCCTCGACGCCGAACTGGGGTACCGGATCGTCCACGGGCAACTGGGGACTCGGTTCGAGCACCCCGGACATGTGGACCGGTTCGTCCACTCCGTAGTCCGTCGATACCGCGGTCGAGCCGCCGGGACGCTCGTTGCGTTCCGGCGGCTACGCCGGATCCCGGGGCAGGCGAATGCCACCGAGCTTCGCGGGATTGGCGATATCGTAAGTGCCCCAGATCAATCCGTCGCGGACGGCGAAGCCGACCACGCGCGGTGGTGATCCCGGCGCACCGTTGCGCGGGGCGCGCTCGTGCAGCAGCAGCCCGAGTTGGCCGTTGACGCCGACGAATTCGAATCGATCGGAGTCGGTGGGCGACAGTTCGGCCCGGTCCACCTGATACATCCGGATGAGCCCCAGGACGAACCGCGCGATCTTGTCCGCGCCGACGATCGCCCGCGCGGCCGTCTTCGCGGTGCCACCGGTATCGCCGATGAAGACCGAATCCGGATGCAGGGCCGCGACGACCGCGTCCACATCGCCGGAATACAGTGCCTCGAGCAGTCGCTGCACGGCAGCGAGATGTTCGGTGTCCGCCACCGGTTCCGGGGCCGCGGCCAGTGCTTTCCGGGCCCGGACCGCGAGTTGCCGGGCCGCCTCCGGTGTCACCTCGAGCAGCTGGGCGATCTCGTCGAACGGCACCGAGAACCCGTCGCGCAGGACGAAGGCCACCCGCTGCGCCGGCGTCAGCGTGTCGAGGACCACCAGCGCGGCGAAACGGCAATCCTGTTTGCGCACTACCGTTTCCAGCGGATCCGGCAGATTCGACGGGGTCACTCCGGTGACGATCGGCTCCGGAAGCCATTGCCCCACATAGCTTTCCCGGCGAACGGCGGCGCTGCGCAGCCGATCCAGGCAGATCCGGCTGACCACGGTCGTCAGCCAGGCGCGCAGGTCCTCGATCTCGGACTGATGGGTGGTGGCCAGTCGCAGCCAGCTCTCCTGCACCGCGTCCTCGGCGTCGGCCACGCTGCCGGTCAGCCGGTAACCCACCGACAGCAGATGCGCCCGATGGGACTCGAACAGATCGGCGAGCAACGCGGCAACCATTGGCCCGATTCTACGGTCGCCGGAAATCCGCTGGGCCACCGCAGGGTTGCGTGCCAGCATGAAGCGGTGGAGGACTGTGTACTGACCGACGAGACGGTGTGGTTGTCGCGCCCGGCCGAGGCCGATATCGACGCGATCGTCGCCTGCTGCCGGCAGCCGTCGATTCCGGAGTGGACGACGGTGCCGGTGCCGTACCGGCGGGCCGACGCCGTGGGATTCCTGACCGATATCGTCGCGCCCGGATGGGCCGCCCACAGCCCGGTCTGGGCCGTGCGCACGGCGGCGGACGGGCCGGTGGCCGGCATGGTCGGCCTCGAGGCCGGCCCGCAGCCCGGCGCCGCCGAGATCGGCTTCTGGCTCAGCGACGCGGTGCGCTGTCGCGGGTTGATGACCCGCAGCGTCCGGTTGGTCTGTGATTTCGGTTTCGCCGCCGACGGGCTCGGCCTGAGCCGCATCGAGTGGCGGGCGTTCGTCGGCAACCTCGCCTCCGCCGCGGTGGTGCGGCGGACCGGCTTCCATTACGAAGGTCTGCTGCGCTGGGCCGGTGTGCAGCGCGGCGTGCGCAGGGATTCCTGGATCGCCGGGCGGCTGGCCGGCGACCCGCCGGGGCCGGCCACCGACTGGCCGCCCCTGCGCGGGCCCGGATCGGCGCACTGAGCCGCGTCCGGGTGCGAGTGCGCTCACAGCGAACATCTGCCCAGCTCGCGTAGGGTTGATGAAGGTTTGTCGGGGGGTCCGGCAACAATGTGGGACGTATTCCCCGAGCGCAGGGGGCCGACCCGAGAATCTGGAGGAGGTGCCGTGACGGACGGACCGCTCATCGTGCAGAGCGACAAAACCCTGCTGCTCGAGGTGGACCACGAGCAGGCCGATGCGGCCCGGCAGGCGATCGCGCCGTTCGCCGAACTCGAACGCGCACCCGAGCACGTGCACACCTACCGGGTGACACCGCTGGCGCTGTGGAACGCGCGGGCGGCGGGGCACGACGCCGAACAGGTCGTCGACGCGCTGGTCAACTATTCGCGCTATGCGGTGCCGCAGCCGCTGCTGGTCGACGTGGTCGAGACCATGGCCCGCTACGGCCGGTTGCAGCTGGTCAAACATCCCGCCCATGGCCTGGTGCTGGTCAGCCTGGATCGTGCGGTGCTCGAAGAGGTATTGCGGCACAAGAAGATTCAGCCGATGCTCGGCGCCCGTATCGACGACGACACGGTCGTCGTGCACCCGTCCGAGCGCGGTCGGATCAAACAGATGCTGCTGAAGGTCGGGTGGCCGGCCGAGGACCTCGCCGGGTACGTCGACGGCGAGGCCCATCGCATCGATCTGGACTTCGGCACCCACGAATGGCATCTGCGCGACTATCAGGAACTGGCGGCCGACTCGTTCTGGGCCGGCGGATCCGGGGTGGTGGTGCTGCCCTGTGGCGCGGGCAAGACGATGGTCGGCGCCGCCGCGATGGCCAAGGCCCAGGCGACGACGCTGATCCTGGTCACCAACACCGTGGCCGGCAGGCAGTGGAAGCGGGAACTGCTCGCACGCACCTCGCTGACCGAGGACGAGATCGGGGAGTACTCCGGCGAGCGCAAGGAGATCCGCCCGGTCACCATCGCCACCTATCAGGTGATCACCCGCAAGACCAAGGGCGAATACAAACACCTGGAACTGTTCGACAGCCGCGACTGGGGCCTGGTCATCTACGACGAGGTCCACCTGCTGCCCGCCCCGGTGTTCCGGATGACCGCGGATCTGCAGTCCCGGCGCCGGCTCGGGCTCACCGCGACGCTGGTGCGCGAGGACGGCCGCGAGGGCGACGTGTTCTCGCTGATCGGCCCGAAACGCTACGACGCGCCGTGGAAGGACATCGAGGCGCAGGGCTGGATCGCGCCGGCCGAGTGCATCGAGGTGCGGGTCACGCTCACCGAAGCCGAACGCATGGCCTACGCCACCGCCGAGCCCGAGGAGCGCTACAAGCTCTGCTCCACCGCGCGCACCAAACTCCCCGTCGTCGAATCCATCCTGGCCCGGCACCGCGACGCGCCCAGCCTGGTCATCGGGGCCTATCTCGATCAGCTCGACGAACTCGGCGAACATCTCAACGCGCCGGTCATTCAGGGCTCGACCCGCACCAAGGAGCGCGAGGCGCTGTTCGACGCGTTCCGCAACGGCGAAATTCCGGTTCTCGTGGTCAGCAAGGTGGCGAACTTCTCCATCGACCTGCCGGAAGCGTCCGTGGCCGTGCAGGTTTCGGGCACCTTCGGTTCCCGTCAGGAGGAGGCCCAGCGCCTGGGCCGGCTGCTGCGACCGAAATCCGACGGCGGTCAGGCGCACTTCTACTCGGTGGTGGCACGTGACACGCTGGATGCCGAATACGCGGCCCACCGCCAGCGTTTCCTTGCCGAACAGGGGTATGCCTATCGCATCACCGATGCGGACGACCTGCTGGGCCCGGCGATCGGGTAGGCGCTCCCGATCGGCGGCGGTGGGCGTGCCGTTGGGTTACCGCTGCCGGACAGATGTGAGGATTTGAGACGTGCGACGCTTCGAATTCGCGGTCGACCGCGAACATGCCCGGGCGGTGAACGAAGTCGTCCGCGATATCCGGCGGCTGCGGATACTGGCGTTCACCGCGGCCATCGTGCTCGGCCTCGGCACGGCCGGGCTGATCTGGCTGAATCACCCGTACTCGTTCCTGCTGGCGGTGGCCTTCGCGTTGGCGACCATCAGCGCGCTGTTCGTCGCGCTGTGGACGCCGTACCGCTCGCGCATCGAGAAGTTGTACGCCGAGGGCGAGCTGGTTCCGGCCGTCGTGTCGGGGCAGCATCCGAAAGGGATCACCCTGCTCGCGCTGGTGAACCTCGCCAAACCCGGCGCGGTGCCGCGCTACGCGCTGATCACCCGGGTGGTGCGCGCCCTGCCCGGACACGACACCGACGCCGGGGAACAGGTGCCGGCGGTGACCGTGCGAGCCGATCGCGCGCCGCGATCGGTCGGCGACCTGCGCCAGCCGGTGAGCGCCATGCCGATCGCCTGGGGCACCCGCGACCTCGGCGTGATCGAGCGCGCCCGCGCCGCGATCAGCGATGTGGAATGGAAGTTGCTGGCCGACAACCTCGGCCTCGCCGAGAAGGTGGGCCGGGTCGACTCGCAACGGCTGCTGCTGGATCCGCAACAGCTGCCCGAGGAACTGCGCGGTTGACGCGTGTGGCGGCTCCCGCGCGCAGCGAGGCCGACTAGCATCGTCGGTTGGTCGGCACGCCGTGCCGCGAAAGGGGTGGAGGGTCGATGAAGTCGCATGCCTGGGCACGGTGTCTCACGGCGGGAGCGTTGTGCGGGGTGGCGCTGGTGCTCCCCGCCCAGGTGCAACCGGTGCCGGCGCAGGCCCAGCCCGCCGCCGATCCGTTCACCGGATCGCCCGGCCTCGGCGACCCCTACTATCCCGATGACGGCAACGGCGGCTACGACGTGCAGCACTACGACGTCGCCATCGATTACGACCCGCCGAGCAGGCATCTCACCGGTAGGGCGCGGATCGACGCGGTGTCGACGCAGCCGCTGCGCGCGTTCAACCTCGACTACGCCGGACCCGCGGTGGCGAAGGTGTCGGTGAACAATCTGCCGGCGGGCTTCACCACCGGCGGTGAACACGAACTGACCGTCACCCCGGCGCTGCCGGTGCTGCCCGGGCTGCCGTTCACGGTGACGGTCGACTACGCGGGCACCGAATCCGACGATCCCGATTCCGGCTGGACCATCTCGCCGAGCGGTGGCGCCTTCGCGGCCGGCGAACCGCATTCGGCGACCACCTGGTACCCCCTCAACGACACCCCGGTGGACAAGGCGACGTTCGATCTGCAGGTGACGATTCCGCAAGAGTGGCAAGCGGTGTCGAACGGCCTGCGGGTCGGCGATACCGTCGCCGGGGACAAGCGCACGGTGAAGTGGAGTTCGAGCCATCCGTCGATCGGCTATCTCACCACCGTCGCGATCGACCACTTCGATTTCCTCGAACAGCGCCGCGCGAACGGCACTCCGCTGATCAGCGCCTTCGCGCCGGGTGCGGACAAGGGCCGGGCGCTCGAGCAGCGGCTGCCGGAGGTGCTCGACTTTCTCGAATCCCTCTACGGCCCCTATCCCTTCGAGAGCGGCGGCGGAATCTACGTCGATACCGACCTGCATTTCTCGCTGGAGACCCAGACCCGGCCGATCTACGCGCCGTGGACCGATCTCGACACCGTCGTCCACGAGAACACCCATCAGTGGTGGGGTGATTCGATGTCGGTGCGGAACTGGTCGGATATCTGCCTGAACGAATGCTTCGCCAGCTATACCGCCGATTATCTGTGGCCGGAGCGGAAAGAGGGCAAGGATGTGGACGCCCTCTACCGCAGCACCATCGCCAAAACCCACGACAATCCGGGGTATTGGGACATTCCGCTGCAAAATCCCGGGGCCGGAAACGAATTCACCACGGTGTATTCCCGGGGGCCGCTGTTCCTGCACGCCCTGCGCCACGAACTCGGTGACGACGTGTTCTTTCCCGCCGTGGCGCAATTCGTGCGGTCACATGCCTACGGCAACGCATCCATGCCGGAATTCCGCAGCTTCATCCAAACGAAGACCGCGACGGATCTGAGCGGATTCTTCACCGCCTGGCTCGATACCACCACGCCGCCGCCGGACCAGTACCTGTACCCGGGTTCGCTGCGCGGCTGAACGCTCTCGGCGCCAACACTTTTCGTGGTTATCAGCGCAACTCGTCCACGCGCCGCTGCGTCTGCTCGAGGTCCGCGTCGGCTCGTCGCAACGCCGCTTCGGCGGATTGAACCCCCGCCGCGGCGAATCGGCGGGATTCCTCGGCCTGCGCGAGTTCGTCGCGTAACGCGGTGATCCGCTCGTCCAGCGCGGCCACGTCGGAGCGTTGCCGCTCGAGGTCTGCCGCCGCCGAATCTCGTTCTGCACGAGCGGCTTCCAGCGCCTCCCGGGCGGTGGCCGCCTCGTCGGCGCCGGTGTCGGCAGGTTTCTCGGTCTCCTCGTCGGGGACGGCCGCCAAGGCGGGCCCGGCCGGGCCGAAACCGGCGTAGTCGACCGCGGCGGCCAGCACGCCGGCACGGACCTGGTCGGCCACCTCCGGATCCGCCAGTGCCGCATTGAGAGTCTGCGCGACCGCGCGCAACGCCGGTTCGGTGAGATTCTTCCCGGCGTCGGAGGCGAGACGAGCGGCCTTGTCCGTCAACGCGTTCACCGCTTTGCGGCGTTGTTCGGCGAGGGTGCGCATCCGGTCGGCCGACAGGGTGCGCTGCGCCTCGCGCAACGCCTCGCCGAGATCCAGCAGTGCCCCCAATTCCTGGGTTGCCTTGTGCGCCAGCAGATTCACCGCCCACGCCGCGACGGTCGGGCGTCGCAGCCGCGATATCGCCGTGGCCAGCTGTTTAGAGCCGTCGGCGCGCGCGGTGCGGGCCGCTTCGTCGCGAGCGGCGACGAATTCGGTGGGGTCGAGGGCGTAGAGCTCTGCGGTTGTCTGCTCGAGCTTCATGCTGCAGAGCGTAACGATTCGGGCGAGGATATCGACTACAGATCGCGCGTGTGCGGCTGCACCCGCGGATTGTCGAAAGGTGTATCGGATCGTGAATTCCTTCGGGCTTCTGCTACTCAACCACCTGCTGCCCAGCATCGTGAACTATTCGCTGATGGGTTTGTACGGCCTGCACTCGCTGCACATGTGAGGCAGGACCCGCCCGGCAGGGCGGGCGGGTATCCTCCCCACCACGTTCGCCATAGGTGAGCGGCTCGGCGAGAAAGGTTTTCGTAGGTGAAGTTCGCAGGACCGAGACCGATCAAGGGTCTCGTGCTGGCGCTCATGGCGGTCGCCGCCCTGACTGTGACCGGCTGTTCGATGTTTTCCGATGCGGCAAAATCCGATACCGCCCGCGCGAAGGTCGGTGACTGCATCAATGTGCTGGAGGGATCGCCCGCAGATTCCAGGACCGAGCCGGTGGATTGCTCCTCGGCCAAGGCCGTCTACACGGTGAAATCGACCTCCGACAAGAAGCAGGACTGCGGGACCGAATACTCCTCGTACGAGGAGACCTTCAACGGCGGTACCACCGCGTTCCTGTGCCTGGCGCCCAATCTCAAACAGGGCAACTGCTATCACGAGGACAAGACGACCGGATACTCCTATGCCGAATGCGACTCGGCGGAGGCGACGGTCAAGGTCGTGAAGCGGGTCGACGGTCAGAACGACGAATTCCTGTGCGACGCGAATTCGACCTTCCTGACGCTCTCGGAGCCCAAGACCACGTTCTGTCTGGCCAACCCCAAGAGCTGAGCCCGCGGTCGGAGGCGCGCCCGCTTTCAGCCGCGGGTCACGACTCGACCAGGGCCACCGACGCGATCCGGTGCAAAGTGAAGTGCCGGATCGCGCCGGTGTCCGGATCGGTCGCATCCAGCTGACCGCCGGCCACCCGCACCGGTTCCACGATGCGCTGGGTGGCCACGCCCTGGGCGTCCACGTAGCCGATGTGCACCGGGCGGCGCACCCGCGCCGCCAGTTGCAGCAGCGCCAGCGTGGCCGCGGTACTCGTGCGGGTGCCGTCGCTGCGGACGCGCTGCCCGGACCGGCTGCGGGCGGCCTTCTCCCCGGCGCGTAGTTCGCCCACCAGCAGCCGCAGCTGTTCGGCACTGGGCGGAGTGGGGCGCCAGGCGTGGCGTTCGTTCGGCCGGGTGGACAGCCGCGCCCCGCGCGGGCGCAGATCCACGATCGCCCCCGACGAATCCTCGCCGGCCGGGCTGAAACCAGCCGCACGCAGCCGCTCCAGCACCTCGCCCAGCGGCGCCTGCGAAATCGCCACCGTCGGCGCGACGGCCCGCAGCGCCAGCTGCGCTGCCACGGGAGCGGCCAGCACCTCGGCCAGCAGCGCCGGATCCTCACTGCGCACGAACGATTGCGCCATCCCGGCACGCAAGCGCCCGTGCCGGCGTGCCACATCGTCGATCAGGTACGTCAGCGATTGCGGGACCGGGGTGCGCGAATGGGCGGTGAACAGCTGATGCAGTTCGGCGGCGGTCATGCCGGCGTCGAGCGCGCGCCGCACCGATCCTTCGCCGATGCGGTAGACGGTGGCCGCGCCCGCGGATTCGATATCGGCGACCAGGGCGATGCGCTCACGCAGTTCCGGTACGAGCGGTCCCGGGGCGACCACGGTCAGATCGGCTTGGACGAGTACGTGATCGACCGGTTCCGGCAGTGCCGCGTCCATTTCGGCCTCGGCGTCGGCGACGGTACCGTGCAGCAGCGCCCGGCCCGCGGAGGTCAGCGCGCCGCGGCCGACGACGCCCAGCGCCGCCGCCTCCGACAGCGTGCGCTCGACCGCCTCGATGCGGAAATGTCTGCGCCGCCGCGGCATTCGCCAGCTCAGCACGCGCGCCACATCGGCGGCCGTGATCGCCGTACCCGGGGGAAACTCCGCGGTCACCGCCAGAATCGCACGTCGATCGGGGACGGCGTGTGCGGTGCGCAGCTCCGCCGAGAGGGCGGCCAGCGGTTTGTCGTTCACATCGCGCAGGCCGATCATCCAGGGGAATCGGTCCAGCTCCAGCCAGGCGTGGGCGAGCACCGCCCATCGGCGCGCCGCCGGGGCCTCCAGCCAGCCGTCCGAGGCGATGGTGGGCGCCCAGTAGTCCTCACCGGCGTCGTTGTCCGGGGGAGGTTCGGGAATTCCCTTGTCCAGCAACCGGGCCGCCGCCAGCACCTCCACGAGCAGCCCTACCCGGGCCTCGTCGAGTCCGGTCTGTTTGGCGATGCGCCGCAGTTCCCGCACCCCCAGGCCGCCCGCGCGCAGCACCGGCGCCGGCAACTGGGAGAGAACCTCGAGGATGTCGCCGGCGTGGCGCAGCAACTCGCCGACCTCACCGGCGGCCGCGGCGTTGACATCGGCGGCGGAGTGCTCGCGAGTCTGCGGCTGCGGGGGTTCGAGTACATGGGGATCGGTGACCGGCTCGCGCCGCAGCACCTGGCCGACGGCAGACGGGAGTTCGACCGTCTCGTCGTCGATCCAGATCAGGAGCCGGCGGGCCAGCAGCCGTTGGATGGGCCGCTCCGGATCGGTGCCGGGCGCGGCGTCTCGGGTGCGGCCGCGGGGGCCGGTGGTCGCCAGTTTGTCGAGCAGCGCGCGTTCCGCGCCGCCGATCTCGCGCAGCGCCGCCTCGATCTCGGGTTCGGTCAGTGCGTCGGGGAGTTCCGTGGTGGCGCCCATCTGCCACGGCAGCGCCTCGGGCGCGGCGGCCACGACGAACAGATCGTCGGTGCCCCACACCAGCGCGCGCTCGATCAGGCGCGCGAGCGCGGTGTCGACGGCCGCGGCGGATACCCGATCGGCGAGCAGTTCGTGCAGGCGTCCGCGGGGCAGCGGTCGCTCCTGGCGGCCGCTGCCGAATGCGTTGTGCGCGGCGAGGGTTTCGATCACGGCGAACTCGAGTGTGTTCAGATCGTCGGCGGCGCGCAGTACCGACGCCCGCTGTTCCGCGCGAGCGGCCAGCACGGTCATCGAACCGGGCAACGGCACGGCGAGATCGGGGCGCAAACCCAGCAGCCGGACGAGATCGTCGTCGCTGCGGGAGCTCAGCCAGTCGGTGAGTGTGCCGAGCTCGGCGGGTCCGGCGTCGGCCCCGGAATGCGTCCCGGCGCCGTCGTCGGAGGCTCGGGCATCGGTCGTGGTCATCCAATCCAGACTACGGCGAGCGAACATGCCAGAATGAGGCCGTGGTGAACAAATCGAAGAAACCCTACGTCGACAACGGCTGGCCCCAGGTGGACCACGGTGACCATGCGGTCACCGAATTGTCGTCGACCCGTTCCGGTGGCCTGTCGCCCTACGGTGAGGACACCGAGTTTCCGGTGCCGGCTGACACCCTGCCCTACGTGCATCCGCACACGGTGGTCAACCGCTGACGCGAACACGAAGAAGGCCCGCGTTCCGGTAGGAGTGCGGGCCTTCTTCGTATCCGGGGTCGCATCGGGAACGTGGAGTTCGCCGCCCGGGTACGCAGAGAAGGCCCGCATCGCGAGATGCGGGCCTTCTCTGCAGGGGGAAACTATGTGAGTGGTCTAGTTGGGCAGCAGGCCCTTGTTCGCCTCGTAGAAGTTCACGATCGACGGATCCAGCTTGGCGCCACTGGCTTTGAAGGCGTTGTACGCGTCGAGCGCCGGCTGCGGCAGCTGCACGCCCTGCGCCTGTGCGACGGTGACGGCCTTGTCGACGGCGGAGAACACCTGCTGGTTGCCGTCGGCCGGGGCCTGGGTCGAGGCCTCGCTCTCGGGGGCAACCGGCTGCCAGCGCGGAGTCTGGGCGGGAGAGGCGGGCAGATCGCGCTGAGTCGCGCTGCCGTGCAGGCCGAGGCTGGAGGAGCAGGAAGGCCACGCGCCCCAACCCTGGGTCGCGAGCACCTTCTCGGCGACCGCGATCTGCTGGTCGCGGCTGGCCTGGTTGGCCGACGGAGCGTACTGCGTGCCGCCGTGAGCGGCCCACGTCGACTGCGAGAACTGCAAACCGCCCTGGTAGCCGTTGCCGGTGTTGATGCCCCAGTTACCACCGGATTCACACTGTGCGAGGCGGTCCCACTCCGAATCGGGAGCCGCGGCGGCGTGTCCAGCGAGAGCCACACCCGCGCCACCCATGATCGCGGTGGAAACAGCGACCTTGGCGACGGTGCGACCGGTGTTGGTCTGCTTACGATGGCGTCCACTCATGTCGGGTCGTCTTCCTCTCGTACGCGCCTGCGAGGTGAGCTGTCGGGTTCGGACTGAGAGGCCGTCCGGTCCCGGCTCGCCGGGACTTCACCCCAAGGGAGCGGTCGTTGCCGGCCGTTCCCGCTTCCCTGCGGAGGCTTCGAAACCCGGTTGAGCTCCGAAAACCTCTGTGGGAACGTGGGTTCCCCGCCCTCGCCCCTGCTTCCGTCGGGGTCCGTACCCGCGGGGCGAGGCTCGGTGCGGCGGGCCGGTGGTGCCGGGATGTCCCGGCTGCGATAGACGGTACGACGATCCGGCGGAAAAATCACTATTTGGTAACCGGCGTGTATGACCGGTCGTGCTGTGCCGCAAGACCTTCCGAATCCGCGTCTGTGCAGGTGAGTGCGGCGTGTCACCTCCGAGTGCGGGTTGTGACCGTGGCGTTACCGCGCCGTTATGTGACGAAGGTCACACGTGTAATTGCCCGGCGTGTTGGGGATACGGTCAACGAGCGCGTCGGCCCGACCAGAGCGCGAACGCGATCGCGAGCAGCAGGCCGAGCGGAGTCGCCGCCATCGCCACCAGATACAGCCACAGCGGCGGGTCCCCGTCGGTCAGGATCGGCGTGAGGAAAATGGCGACGATCGCGAGCAGGCCGATCGCGAACAGGCCCACGGCCACCCGCAACAGCACGTCACTGTAGCCCCGGGGTGCGCGGGGCGAGGAGGAGTCCGGCATGGGTGCACGGTAAAACGGATGTGCTTGCCCTATCCCCACCGGGGTAGACTCGAACCAATCGCGTCCTGCATAGCTGTGTGGGGCGCGTTCTTTTCGCACAGAGATAGGTTCCGGCGTTCTGCCGGGACCTACGTCCGTGTCCGGGGTCGTTCGCCGTCCCGCGGGATTCGGACGGACCGGACAACGATGACGAACGGGTGAGCGCAGTGCCGACCGGCAAGGTGAAGTGGTACGACGTCGACAAGGGCTTCGGCTTCCTTTCCCAGGATGAGGGCGAGGACGTCTATGTTCGGTCGTCCGCCTTGCCCAAGGGTGTCGACGCGCTCAAGCCCGGCCAGCGCGTGGAGTTCGGGATGGCCGCCGGTCGCCGCGGCCCGCAGGCGCTGAGCCTGAAGCTGCTGGACCCGCTGCCCTCGGTGCGCAACGCGCAGGGCCGCAACGACCGCGTCCGCAAGGAAGCTCCGGCCCATCCGCGCAAGGCGCCCGACGACCTGCACGGCATGATCGAGGACATGATCACCCTGCTGGAGGCGACGGTGCAGCCGGAGCTCCGCAAGGGCAAGTACCCCGATCGCAAGACCGCGCAGCGCATCGCCGAAGTGGTGCGCGGGGTGGCCCGCGAACTCGATCACTGAGTTCGCGAGCACCGCATTCGCGAGCGGGCCGCGCTCACGCGGCCTTGATCGACCACGCCTGATACGGCGAGAAGGCCTCGTTGCCGGCCTCGTCGCGCACGAGCAGCAGCAGCTGCACCTCGACGCCGATCAGGCGCAGGTTCGGTTCGGGATGGCTGTCCACCGTCACGGCCAGGGTGCCCTGCGGGTAGTCCCGGTACGACGCCAGGTGCTGCACGGTCTTACCCGGATTGTCGATCTGCTGGTACTCCAGCACCATGACCCAGGGCGCGTCGGCGATGTGCCGGGGTAGCGACAGCTGCACCGGGTAGCCCAGCGGCGGATTCAGTTCCGCGGTGATCTCGGTGCGCTTGCAGTCGGGCGAGACGCGGCCGTGCGGATCCGGTTCGCCGATCGTGCAGTACAGATAGGGCGGAACCGTGACGGTTCTGCCGTGCGCGTAGGCGGTGACCGTGGGATCGGCCTCGTGCGCGTTGTGCACCGCCACCGCCACGATGCCGGCGACGGCCGCGGCGACGACCAGAACTGCCGCCAGGGCCAGCGCGAGGATCGTGCGGGTGCTGGGCTTGGTCACTGTGGCTGTTTTCCTGTCGCTAGGGGGACTTCCTGTTTGACGTGCTGCGGACGGTTACCGCCCAATCCGGGGAGCAGCGAATGCCCACGGTAGCTCACGAAGGTTTGCGCCAAACCGAGCGCCAGGACCGCCGTGACCACCGCGAAACCCTCCCAGTACACGGTCGGCAGCAGTACGCCGCCGGCGCCGCCGACCACCCAGGACAACTGCAGCACCGTTTCCGAGCGCCCGAATCCGGAGGCGATCGATTCCGGCGGCAGATCGTCCTGGATCGAGGCGTCCAGCGAGACCTTGGCCAGTGCGCTGGCACAGGCCGCCACCAGCGCGGCGACCGCTGCGCCGATCAGATTGTCGAGCAGCATCGCGACGACGGCGACGGCGGTGCACGCCGCGGTGCACTCCACCACGATCAGCGACGGCCGGCCCAGTTTCAGCCGGGCGCCGGTCGCGTTGCCGGCGAAGTTGCCGATCGCCGCGGCCGCGCCGACCAGTCCGAGCATCGCGGCCTGCTGCACCGGGCGGTGTTCGGTCGATTTCGCGACGAAGGCCACGTAGAAGGTGAGAAAGCCGGTCAGCACCCGGATCGCGCTGTTGCCCCACAGTCCGGTGACCACCGACCGGCCCAGCGGCTGCCGGCGCCGGCTCGGTTTCACCGTCGATTTCTCGCCGCGGTCCAGCACTTCGGTGCCGCCGTCGCGGCTGTGGTAGCCGAGGGTCGCCGGCACCTCGCCCTCGGTGACCTCGACCCAGGACGGAATGCGCAGGCTCAGATAGGCCCCGGCCGCCGCGATCAGCGCCGCGAACACCAGGGCGCCGACGGACCCGGCCACCGCGGCGACCGCTCCGGCCACCGCGCCCGCACCGAGCGTCCCGCCGACCAGGCCGAATACGGTGAGCCGGGAATTGGTGCGGACCAGATCGATCCCGGGCGGCAGCACCCGTGGCGTCACCGCGCTCTTGAGGACCGCGAACGATTTGCTCGAGATCATCATGCACAGCGCCAGCGGGTACAGCGCCCAGCTGTCGAAATTGAAGATCAGCAGGATCGCGAAGACCACCCGGATCGCGAACGAGGCCGACAGCGCGAGTCTGCGCCCGCGTTGCAGCCGGTCCAGCAGCGGGCCGATCAGCGGCGCGATCACCGCGAACGGCGCGATGGTGATCAGCAGATACAGCGCCACCTTGGTCTTGGATTCGGCGGTGGCACTGGCGAAGAACAGCGTATTGGCCAGCGCCACCGCGATCGCGGCGTCGAGGGCGAAGTTGGCCATCGTCGCGTAAACGAGTGCGGTGAGCCCGGATTCGCCCGCGCCGTCGGCCCGCGCCGCGCGCTGGAAGGTGTGGAAACCCTTCTCGGTGAGGTGCCTGGTGCGCATCGCCATCACCCGCGTCACCGTCATCTTGCGAGGGACGCGTTGGCGTTCGGCGATTTTCGCGTCCTTGGGCCGGGGCCGATCGGCCGCGTTCGAGGTCTGGGAGCTCGGCGCCTCGGACGACTCGCCGGCACGGTCGTCGCCGTGCGAGCCGCGCGGAGGGAGCGCTCGCGGCGGTTCGCCCGACGCCATCCGCCGGGTCACGAATTCGGGCACGTCCGGTTCACCGTTGCGGCGCGGGAGCGGAGGCAGTGGTGCGGACGACGGGGCGTTCGGCGGCGGGTACCGGTCGTAGCCGGGATGCCGCCGGGTAGCGGGATACTCCTCGCCGTCCCACGGACCGGGTTCGGTGCCGGAGGGTTCGCGGGAGGCAGTCACGATTCGATTCTCTCGCACTCGGCCGACGCGTGGACATCGGCCGGGCTGTGATCCGATGCGTGTCGGCCGCCGTCGGGGCGACCGTCGCGCTCACATCGGGACGAATCGGACCTCGAACATGGTGGGCCAGTACTTTCCGGTGATCAGGAAGCGGTCGGTGCCGGGGATCTGGGCGATGCCGTTGAGGACGTCGGCTCCCGTGCGCTCGGTGGGGCGCAGCAGGCCGCCGGCCTCGATCTCGGCCAGTACCGCGCCGCTGACGGGATCGATGTGCAGGATCTGATCGGTCGGCCACACGTTGGCGTAGATCGAACCGTCTGCGGCGCAATCGAGTTCGTTGAGCCGGGCGTCGTGATGGCTGGTGAGCCGGATCGTTCCGGTCGTCGCGAAGGTGGCGGGGTCGCGGAAGGTGAGGGTGTCGCTGCCGTTGCTCATCACCACGCGGTCGCCCCGGGTGCACAGGCCCCAGCCTTCGCCGTCGTAGTGGACACGGCGGCGTTCGGCGAGTGTGCGCGGATCGCGGGCGAAGGCGGTCTCGTCCTTCCAGGTGAGTTGCCAGACGGTGTCCCCGGCGCGGGTGACGCCTTCGCCGAAGTAGTCGCCGGAGAGTGTGGCGGCGGCGATCGGCGCGCCGGTGGCGAGATCGGTGGCCCGCACTCCGGAGTCGCCTTCCATCCCGGTGCTCTCGTAGAGAACCGGGCCGTCGACCTCGAGTCCCTCGGTGAATGCGGCCCGGTCGTGCGGCCGGGTGGCGACCACCTCGACCCGCAGGCGCGGGGTGTTGTCGTCGCGCTCACAGGCCGTGGCGGACAGCATTGTGGCCGCCGCGATCAGCACTGCTGCGGCCGCCGCACGGCGTTGGCATTTCATACGGCAAAATGTAGGGCGTGAGCGCAGTGTCTGTTTCGGAGTCCGGCGTGCGACCGATCCTGGCGGAGGCGGTCGACCTGGCTCGCCGTGCGCTCCTGGAGTTGCAGCCCACGGGTGTGGGCGAACATCTGGGCGTCACCGGCGAGAACGAGTGTGCGGCCACCCATCACTTCGCCGCGACCCTGCCGGGGTACCGCGGCTGGCAGTGGGAGGTCGTGGTCGCGGCCGCGCCCGATGCCGAGTACGCGACGGTCAGCGAGTCCGCCCTGCTGCCCGGGCCCGACGCGCTGGTGGCGCCGGACTTCGTGCCGTGGGATCAGCGCATCCGCCCCGGCGATCTGGCCCCTGGCGATCTGCTCGCCCCGCGCGTCGACGATCCGCGCCTGGTGCCCGGATATCTGGAGACCGGCGACCCGGTGGTCGACGAGGTCTGTGAGGAGATCGGTCTCGGCCGCCGCCAGGTCCTCAGCCGCGAGGGCCGCGTGGAGGCCGCCGAGCGCTGGTACTCCGAATTCGGTCCCGACACCGAGATGGCGCGTTCGGCCCCCGGCACGTGCGGAGTCTGCGGCTTCTTCGTGCCTCTCGCCGGCGCCCTGCGCGCCGCCTTCGGCGTCTGCGCCAACGCGATGGGCGCCGACGGCCGGGTGGTCCACGTCGAATACGGCTGCGGCGCCCACTCCGACACCGAAATGCCCACCGGAGCCGGCTCCCCGCTCTACGAGGCCTACGACGATGCGGCGATCGAGGTCGTCCCGGCGGAGGAATTGACCGCGCGGGACGGATCCGCCGATGCGGAACAGTCTCCCGCCGCCACCGAGGGAGCGAGTGCGGAGGACACACCCGCCGGCGACAACACAGCCGCAGCGTCGACCGCGGCCGTGGCACCCGGCGGCGAAGGTGCTGCCGAGGCCGAATCGCCGTCGACCACCGTGGACGACGTCTCCGCGACCGGTGGCAGCGGAGCCGACGCGACAGCTGCGCGCGAGCCGTCCGATTCGGCTGCTGCTTCGCCCGAAATCGCCTCGAACCCTTCGGCTTCTGTCGTCGAGCCGCAGGAACCGAGCGCCGCGGCAGCCGGTGGCGATGCCGATGGAGCTGCGGCGCGTGTCGAAGCCCCCTCTGCCACCGCGGGTGCCGCAGCCGCCGATGCGGACGACGAGCCCCCTGCGGCTGCCGAGCCCGCCGCGGCCGAGGCGGATCACTCCACCGCCGAGCGCGCGGCCGGGGTCGAACCGGTTCGCTACAGCGATGCCTGGGCGGTATCCGCGGTGCGGGTGCAGCCGGGTGAATCCGGGGCGGCGGAGGAGAACTGACGAGCGCGAGCGGGGGAGCCGTAAGGGTGACACAGGATCCGTTCGGCACCGCGGACTTGCGTGCGGGAGTACTCACCGCATGGCGGAATTCGCCGACTCGCCTGCGCGAGGACGCCGCCACCGAGGCGGATCTGGTCCGGGCCGGGTACCGCGATCGGTTGCTCACCGAGCTGGCGCAGAACGCCGCCGACGCCGCGGTCAAGGCGGGGGTCTCCGGCCGGGTCTCCGTGTGGCTGCGGGGCCGGGCTCTGCATATCGCCAATACGGGTGCGCCGCTGGATCTTTCCGGCGTGCACGCACTGACGGCGTTGCGCGCGTCGGGCAAGACGGGCACGGCGGTCGGCCGGTTCGGTGTCGGGTTCACGGCGGTGCTCTCCGCCGGTGACGAAGTGGAATTTCGTTCCACCACAGGATCTTTGCGCTTCTCCCGGGCACAGACTCTGACCGAACTGCGCGACAACGGCATCGACCTCCCCGTCGGCGCGGACGGCCCCGCCGTCCCGGTGCTGCGCTTGGCCTGGTCGGTGGCGGTCGCCCCGGAGCCCGGTTTCGACAGCGAGATCGTGGTCTGGCTGCGCGAGGACGTCGACGCCGCGGACCTGCTCGCGACCATGCGGGCCGAGGCGGTGGATCTGCTACTGGAACTGCCGGGCCTGCATACGATCCGGATCGGGGACGACGAATCCTGGCGCGCGGTCGAGGATCTCGGCAACGGCCTGCAGCGGGTCTGCATCACCGCACCCTCCGGTGAGGACTTCCGGTGGTGGCAGTACACCACCGAGCGGGCGCGCTGGCTGCTCCTGGTGCGTGACGGCCGGGCCGTGGCGGCGTGCGCCGATGTGCTGCGCGCACCGACCCGCACCGACGAGGAATTGTCCCTGCCCGCCCTGCTGATCGCCGATATCGCCCTGCAACCGGATCGGCGCCGACTGATGCCCGGCGCCCGGGTGGCCGAATTGGCCGAGGGCTATGCGGATTTCGCCCGTGCCCTGCCGCCGGGGGATCGGCTGGTCCTCGTTCCGGCGCCCGGCTTCGCGCGCAGCGAGGCCGACGGCCTGTTGCGTGAGGCATTGGTGAAGCAACTGCGCGAAAATCCGTGGTTGCCGGTACTGGCCCCGGCTGCCGGTGCGAGCGACGGCCCGGCCGATGCCGGGTTCGCGCTGCCCGATTTCGGCGGCACCGCGAGTACGTCCGGAGACGACGTGGCGGCCCCGGTGCGGACCGATGCGGCGCCGTCGCGTGCGAGTGTATTTCCGGGCGTCACCACCGAACTCGCCGATCTGCTGGCGACTCTGCTGGGGCCGCTGGTGGTTCCGGAGTTGTCGGGCCGAGCCACCGCCGAACTGCTGGGCGTGCTCGACGTCCACCGCATCGGCCTGGCCCGCGTCGCCGAACTGACCGGAAGTGTGCAGCGCCCGCCGCAATGGTGGTATTCGCTCTACGACGCGCTGGAACCGTTCGTCACCGACCCGCTCGCCGCCGAGGAGTTGGGGGCGCTGGCCGTTCTGCTCTCCGACGGCCGCCTGGTCACCGGCCCCCGCACGGTGGTGCTCGACGATCAGCTCGAGGACGCCGTGGCGGTGCCGTGGGCGCGGCTGGCCCACCCGGAGGCCGCGCACGAGCTGCTCGGCCGCCTCGGCGCACAACAGGCCGGTGTGGAGGATCTGCTGACCGACACCGCGCTGCGCGCCGAACTGGATTACCGCCCCGACGACGAGGATCTGCGCGAGGCCGTGCTCGGTCTCGCCGCCCACCTGCCGGCCGGCGTCACGTTGCCGACGTGGCTCGGCGCGCTCGAATTGCCCGACAGCACCGGCGAATTGCGCCCCGCCGACGAACTGCTGCTCCCGGGGGCCCCGCTGGCCGGGGTGCTGGTCGGCGATTCCCCGTTCGGCACCCTCGACCCGGAGGTCGCGCAACACCATCCGGCCACGGCGTTGCGTGCGATCGGCGTCGGCTGGGGGTTCACCGTCGTCACCGAAACCGATCCCACCGGCCCCGACCACGACCTCGACGACGAGGACCGCTGGTGGCAGGGTTTGCCGGAAGATCCGCCGGAGTTCGCGGCGGTGCGGGATCTGGATCTGGTCGCCGACGACGCGTGGCCGCAGGCGCTGCGGCTGCTGTTGTCCGAACCGGCCACCCGCGGCCTGCTCGCCGACCGCGACGGCTACACCGCGTGGTGGTTGCGCCGGCACGCACGGGTCGACGGCCGCCCGCTCGGCGTGTATCGGGCCGGCGCGGATCCGGTGTTCATCGATCTGCTGCCCGAGCTGCCGGGTTTCTCCACGGCCGATCTGGCGGCGCTCGACGCGGTGCTCGCCGACCCGGCGAACATCACCGCGGACCTGGCCGTGGCTCTGCTCGAGGCACTGGCCGATCCGGCGAAAAGGCCCACACCGGAAGCGGTTTCGCAGACCCACCGCCGACTCGCCGCCGCCGTGCCGCAGCTGGATCTCGACGCGATCGGCGTGCCGGAGCGGGTGCGTGCCTTGTCGGGAGCGGTGATCGATCCCGATCGGGCGCTGGTCCTGGACCGGCCATGGCTCGGCTTGGCGTTGCCGCCGGATCGCCTGGTGGCCGGCGATATCGAGCATGCGGGCGAGCTGGCGACGCTGCTCGACGTGGCCGCCGCCTCGGAGGCCGTCCACGCCGAGGTGCTCGGCGCCGGAAAACGCACGACCTGGGCGGACGAGCCGCTGGGCGTGCTGTTGCGACTGCAGTTCGGATTGCCGGCACCGGCCGGTGAGCTGGTGCTGCACGATCGTCTGGAGGTCCGGCTCACCGGCGCCTACGAGGCGACGGTGGCCGTGCCGTGGTGGCGTTCGGGCGACACCACCCACGTGCAGCGGCAGCCGAGTTCGTGATACGCGACGCGGCTATTTCGCGTAGGTGGTGATCATTTCCGCCAGCACGTCGAGCTGGGTGCGCACCGCCGCGCTGTCGTCGTCGACGAGCCAGCGCAAAACGATTCCGTCGATGACATTCAGGGTGAATCGGCTCAACGTCTGAACCGGAATTCGCCATTCGGTTCCGGTGGCCACGCGCCCGTGCTCGAGGACGTCGGCGACGGTGGCGTCGTTGAACAGATACTGTTCGCGCGCGATCGCGAGTTTCGCTGGGGTCTGCTCACTTTCACGCAAAGCGTAGGTGGTGGTTTCGTAGGTGAGCAGTTGTCGTTGCGGTGTGGATTCGATGTTCAGCCAGAGCAGTTCCAGGCTGGCGCGCACCAAATTTTGAAGGGATTCTTTTCCACTTCCGACTTCCTGCCAGACCGTTTCATTGGTCTCGACGGAATCGCGCAATTCCATCGACAATGCTTTGACCAGCTCGGTCATCAGCGCATCTTTGTTTTCGAAACAGTAATGCACCACACCGAGCGATACCCCGGCCGCCTGCGCGACATCGCGTGTAGTTACCCCGGCGACGCCCTTTTTCTCCGCGAGGCCGATGGCGGCCTCGATGAGGTGGGCTCGTCGTTCTTCGACGCTCAATCGGGAGGACACGGAAGCGAGTTAAGCCGCCAGGACGCGATGAGTCAATTCGCACACTGTAAAGTCGGCGCGCTCGGGCGTGGCGCGTGCCGGCCGGTGTCACAGCCCTTTCTGCGCGCCTTTGTCACCTCTGCGGGCGCCGCGGCGCTGAATCACGAAAATGCTGTAGCCGAGCAGTCCCACGCCGAGCCCCATCAGACAGATCGGCCGCGCGTCGGCCCAGCTGTCGTTGCACCAGACCACGATCGTGGCCACCAGCCACACCAGCGAGCCGACGGCCAGCACGGGACGTGGATCGGTCAGCCGCGGCGGGATCTCGGGCACCTCGGGGGTCACGAAGTCAACGATAGCGGCGGGAACGGCGAACCACATATGTGGTGTCACGTATCGTTTGCCTCTGTGACAACGCCTTCCGATATCCGCGCGCTCGCCGGTGAACTGTCCCTGGCGGTCGTGCGGCTGACGCGCCATCTGCGCGGCCGGCGCGCCGACGCGCAGATTTCGCTCACTCAACTGTCGGCTCTGGCGACCCTGGCCAGGGACGGGGCGATGACTCCCGGTGTGCTCGCCGCCAAGGAGCGGGTGCAACCTCCGTCGATGACGCGAGTGATCGCCTCGCTCTCGGAACTGCAGCTGGTCAAGCGCGATCCGCATCCCACCGACGGCCGTCAGGTCATCGTGTCGCTGTCGGACGCCGGCAAGGCGCTGATCCAGGACGAGAACAACGCCCGCGAGGCGTGGATGTTCGATCAGCTGTCCGGTCTGACCCCCGATCAGCTGCGGGTGCTCGACGACGCGGTCTCGATCATGAAGCAGCTGGTCGCCGACTCGGAGTAGGGCCCGTCCGGCGTCCGGATGCGGGCGCTCAGGCCACGAAAGCGTGGTCGCTGGAGACGATTTCACGTCCCAGCGGCATCAGCGAGACCGGGATGAGTTTCAGGTTCGCCCAGCCGAACGGAATCCCGATGATCGAGACGAACAGCGGAATGCTGGTGACCAGGTGCCCGATCGCCAGCCAGAATCCCGCGAGGATCACCCAGATGATGTTGCCGATCAGCGAGGGAGCCCCCGCTCCGGGCTTGGCCACCACCTCCCGGCCGAACGGCCACAGCACGTAGGCGCCGATCCGGAACGACGCGATCCCGAACGGGATGGTGATGATCAGGATGCAGCAGACGATTCCGGCCAGGAAATAGCCCACCGCCAGCCAGAACCCGGCGAAAATCAACCAGAGCACATTCAGTACGAACCGGATGAGGGTCACCTCCCCAGCATGCCAGGGCGGTGCCCTCCTCACCAGAGACGACGGAACTTCCCCTCGAGCGTGCCCTGCTGCCCGGCACCGGCGCGAGCGGTCCACCGATGCGTGACCGGCGGCTCCGTCCGTCGATGAATCGGGCGGTGTCGAAGGTCGCGACGGCCGCACCGGATCGAGCCGGTCGAGTGTCGGCCCACAGTGGTGGACGACAGTGGTGGACGACAGCTCAGAAGAACCAGCCGAGGACCGGTTCGCGTTCGGCCCGGAAAGCGCGGTCCACATCCGCGACGATCCGGGAGTCCTTCGCCCACAATCGGTTCGCGCCGGCGAAGGTGCGGGCGGAGTACGCGCCGAGGTAGAGGCTGCCCAGCACGTCGATGCCGAGCTCGAGGTCGGGGGTGCGGCTGGTGGGTTCGCATTCGGCTCGCCCGTCACGCACGCGCAGGGCGAAGGTACCCCCGGCGTGCCGGAACGGATCGTCCACGGCGACAACGACATCCAGATCCGTCTCGTAGGCGCGCGCGGACAGGGCGGCGGGGACGTCCATCGGCCGGGCCCACAGCCCGTCGTGACGGCTGACGGTGCGGACCAGGCGGGAGTCGGTGAGCAGGTGGGGCAGCGGGTCGTCGTCACCGATGGTGGCGGTGACGGTGTCCACCAGGTCCAGACCGAGCAGGGCACGCCACAGGGCGGCATGCGCCTCGACGGTGACCGCGCGCAGTTCCACCACCTCGGCGGTGAGCTCGCGGGGCTCGGGGTTGTCGTAGCGGTAGAGCGCGTACCCGTCGGGATGGGTGAGGGCGTACAGGGCGGCCTGGCCCCCGCTGCCGACCAACTGGATCAGCCACGCCGAATGCGGGCGGGCCTGGGCGCCAGGGACCAGTCGCCGCCAGCGGTCGTAGATGCCGGGAGCCACGGTGATCGCGTCGTCGAGCGAGCTCAGGGTCACGCCGCCGGGATCCGGCGCGGTGGGCCGGAACTCGGCGAACCGCCGGTCGATGGTGACGCGGTTCTCCACCACACACGGCCCGTATCCGAACCGTCCGTAGATGGTGGCCCGGCTGGCGGTGAAGATGGTCAGCGGCAGCCCCGCGGCCTCGATGCGCTCGTGCAATTCGGTGTACATCGCGCGCAGAATCCCGCGCCGGCGATGGGTCGGCGCCACCGCGACACCGGCCACCCCGCAGACCTCGACGGGATGGGGACCGGGCACCGTGAGCGTCATCGTGGTGTCCCGGGTATGCCCGACGATCCGGTCGCCGTCCACGGCCACGAGCGCACGTTCGATCGGGAACAGTTTCAACCGCTGCGCGGTGACGACCGGGTCCTCGCGGGGCGAAGCGCCGAAAGCGTTCGACAACAGCAAGCCGATACCGGGAATGTCCTCCTCGGTAGCGGGCCTGAGCGTGACCTCCGATGCGATCGCCATACCTCGACCATCGCACGCCGGCACGACCCGGCGCACCAGGATTTTCACGAGGTGCCATGCATGGAGACAAAAGACATCTCCGAGACGGCGCCGAAGCGAAGCGGAGGCCAAAAATACAGATCCGGGCCTGCCGTCCCCTCCGAGGCAGGCCCGGATCCGGCGCCCGGCGTCATTTCCGGGCTGCGAGAACAATGGTGCCGGGCAGCGCCGGCGAGCCGCTTAACGTGCGCTTGTAATCGTGCGCGAATCCGCTTGCGGCGCAGCGTCCACCGATGCGGGCCAGCGAAAAGCCGTGCGCGGCAACCGCCCTCGACATGCACGAAGCCCGCCTTCCGAATGGAAGGCGGGCTTCGGGTCAGGTGATTCAGCGACCGGCGATATCGCCGTAGTCGCGCGCACCGTAGCCGGTGTAGATCTGGCGCGGGCGGCCGATCTTCAAAGGCTCGCTGTGCATTTCGCGCCAGTGCGCGATCCAGCCGGGGAGCCGGCCCATCGCGAACAGCACGGTGAACATGCGGGTCGGGAAGCCCATGGCCCGGTAGATGACGCCGGTGTAGAAGTCGACGTTCGGGTACAGGCGGCGATCGACGAAGTAGCTGTCGGTCAGGGCGGCCTCTTCCAGCGCCTTGGCGATGTCCAGCAGCGGGTCCTGCACGCCCAGCTTGCCGAGGATCTGGTCGGCGGTCTTCTTGACGATCGTCGCGCGCGGGTCGTAGTTGCGGTAGACGCGGTGTCCGAAGCCCATGAGCTTCACGCCGTCTTCCTTGTTCTTGACCTTGCGGATGAAGTCCTTGACCGCGGCGTCGACGGTGCCGCCGTTGATGTTCGCCTTGATGCCGTCCAGCATCTCCAGCACGGCCTGGTTGGCGCCGCCGTGCAGCGGGCCCCACAGCGCGTTGATGCCGCCGGATACCGAGGTGAACAGGTTGGCGTCCGAGGAGCCGACCAGGCGCACGGTCGAGGTGGAGCAGTTCTGCTCGTGGTCGGCGTGCAGGATGAGCAGCATGTCCAGCGCGGCGGCGACCTCGGGGTCGACCTCGTAGGGTTCGGCCGGGAAGCCGAAGGTCATGCGCAGGAAGTTCTCCACCAGGCTCAGCGAGTTGTCCGGGTAGAGGAACGGCTGGCCGACCGACTTCTTGTAGGAGTAGGCCGCGATGGTGGGCAGCTTGGCCAGCAGGCGGATGGTGGACAGCTCGACCTGCTCGGGGTCGCGCGGGTCCAGCGAGTCCTGGTAGTAGGCCGACAGCGCGTTGACCGCCGAGGACAGCACCGGCATCGGGTGCGCGTTGCGCGGGAAGCCGTCGAAGAAGCGCTTGAGGTCCTCGTGCAGCAGTGTGTGGCGGCGGATCCGGTCGGTGAAGTCTTCCAGCTGTGCCTGGGTCGGCAGCTCGCCGTAGATGAGCAGGTAGCTGACCTCGATGAAGTTCGAGCTCGCGGCCAGCTGCTCGATCGGGTAGCCGCGGTAGCGCAGGATGCCGGCCTCACCGTCGATGTAGGTGATCGCCGACTTGGTGGGCGCGGTGTTGGTGAAGCCCGGGTCGTACGTGACGTACCCGGTGCTGGCCAGCAGCTTGCCCAGATCGATTCCGTCGTTGCCTTCGACGGCCTGGGCGACAGTCATGGCGTATTCGCCGCCAGGGTAGGAAAGTACCGGCTTGGCGTCGCCTGCGCCGTCGGCGTCCGAAGGCGTTTGCGCGACTTTGATGTTCTCAGCGGGCACGGAAGGATCCCTCTCAGGCTAGAACCGTAGGCGTCGGGCGCGGTCGGCGTCCGGCGCACTTACCTCAACGCTAGCCGCTCACCGGTAGCGCCGATCCGTGAGGGTCGTCATCTGCTACCTCACGGTCACATGTGTGCGATGTGAGCTCGCGGGCCCGCTCGTGCTAATGGCCCGCGCGGTACTCACGAGTGCTGATCGGCCGGAATCTCGGCGTGGACGCGGGGAACGCGGTAGCGGACGAAGGCGGGGAAGACGGCCGCGGCGATCAGCACGCCGATCACCACCAGGACCCCACCACCGGCCGCCGCGACGGCAGTACCCATGGCCGCCGCGGTGAAACCGTGGGCAACATCACCGATCCGGGGCCCACCTGCGACGACCACGGTGAACACACCCTGCAGCCGCCCGCGCATCTCGTCGGTCGCCACCTCCTGCAACATGCTGGTCCGCAGCGCCGCGGAGAACATGTCGACCGCACCGCCGAAGGCCAAGCAGGCCAGGGCGATCCACAGTCCGACCCCCACGCTCAGCTGATGGCCGGTGGCGCCGACGGCGAGTCCGAAGCCGATCATCGCCACACCCCACAGCGCGATGCACACGACCACGGCCATGCCCTGGCGCCGCACGTGTCCGAGCCATCCGGAGAACACGCCACCGGCGACCGCACCCGCCGACATCGCGGCGAAGAGCAGGCCCAATGCCACACCGCCGGTCACCGGATCGCCGAAGGTGTCGTGCGCCATCTGCGGGAACAGTGCCCGCGGCATGCCGAACACCATCGCGATGATGTCGACGGCGAAGGAGGCCAGCAGGATGGGCTGGGTGGCCAGATAGCTGAAACCCTCGACGACCGTGCTCAATCCGGCCTTGCGGGCCACCCCGGTCGGCGGGACGGCGGGCAGCCGCCACACCGCCCACAGTGTGGCCAGCAGGGCGATGGAGTCGAGCAGATACAACATCGACAGTCCGGTCACCGGAATCAGCGCGCCCGCGAGAACGGGCCCGGCGATGGCGCCGAACTGCATCACGGTCATGTTCAGCGAGTTGGCGGCCGGGAGCAGATCACCCGGCAGCAGGCGCGGAATGATGGCCGCGCGGGTCGGCTGGTTCATCGCGAAAAACGCCTGCTGCACCGCGAAGAGTCCGAGCACCAGCCAGACGTTGTTCACCCCGGCCGCGGCCTGCAGCCAGAACGCCACCGAGGTCAGCCCGGTGCCGGTGCTGGTGATCAGCAGCAGGGTGCGCCGGTCCATGACGTCGGCGACCGCGCCGCCCCACAGGCCGAAGACGATCAGCGGCACCAGGCCGAAGATCCCGGCCAGGCCGACATATCCGGAGCTGCCGGTGATTTGGTAGATCTGCTGTGGAACCGCGACCACCGAGAGCTGGGCTCCGATGACGGTGACGATATTGGTGACCCACAGCCGCCGGAAATCGATGTCGCGCAGCGGTGCGACATCGGCGAGCACCTTCACCACGGCCGGGCTTTCACCATGGCGCGGTGTCTTCGAGAAATCATCCCATGAATATAGCCGGTGCCGGCCGATCCGCGACTCGGGCATATCGCCCGTCGCGGCGGGGATTCCGGGTCAGGGTTGCAGGCGTTCGATGCGGGCGGAGCCGATCGCGGCCGGTCCGTCCGGAAGCGTGATCCGGATGCGGTTGTGCAGCCGGCTGCGCCGGCCCTGCCAGAACTCGATCTGCTCCGGACGCAGGATGTAGCCGCCCCAATTGGCCGGGACCGGAATCTGTTCCACGCCGTCGAAACGGGCCGTGACGTCGGCCAATGCCCGATCCAGATCCTCCCGCGAGGCCACCGTGCGCGATTGGTGCGAGGCCCACGCGCCGAGTTGCGAATTGCGCGGGCGTGAGCGCCAGTACGCCGTGGTGACCTCCGTGGAGACCTGGTCCACCGGGCCTCGTAGCGTCACCTGCCGGCCCACCTTGGGCCAGGCGAAGGTGGCCGACGCATACGGCACCGCGTGGAGTTGATCACCCTTCGCGGAGTCGTAATTCGTGTAGAAAGTCACACCCTCCGCGGACACTCCCTTGCACAGGACCGTGCGTGAGGCGGGGCGCGGTCCGGCGTCGGTGAGCTCGACGGTAGCCAGCACCATGGCGTTGGGTTCGGTGATACCGGCGTTGGTGGCGAGCTCGATCCAGTTGCGCAGCAACGGTTCCCAGCCGTCGACCGGCCAGCTCTCGGTCAGGTCCGGATCGCCGCCGTATTCGGCCCGCATCGCGGCGATGTCGACATCGACGCGGGGTACGGCCCCGAAGCGGTCCGGCAAAGTCGATGAATTCGCGGTCGGAAGACCCGATTCGCCCCCCGCTGAGCCCGGTGAATTCTCCTCCTCGCGCATGGTCCAAACGTTACTCCCCAGTACTGGGGGGATAAGGTTGCAGGTGATCGGCCGGAGTGGCATACGGCCGCACCCGGCCGAGCCGGGAAAGCACCATCGCGTGGCCGCCCACAGATCGTGCGGCCCGATTTGCAAGGAGAGTCACAACATGACTACCAGCGCTGCGGCTCCTACTGGTCCGGCCGTACCCCCCGATTTCGTCAGTGGTCTGGAAGGCGTGGTGGCGTTCACCACCGATATCGCCGAGCCCGACAAGGACGGCGGCGCGCTGCGCTACCGCGGTGTCGACATCGAGGATCTGGTCGGTAACCACGTCACCTTCGGTGACGTCTGGGCGCTGCTGGTCGACGGCCGCTTCGGGCAGGGACTGCCCCCCGCCGAGCCGTTCCCGCTGCCGGTGCACACCGGCGACGTGCGCGTCGACGTGCAGGCCGGTCTGGCGATGCTCGCCCCGATCTGGGGCTACCAGCCGCTGCTGGACATCGACGACGCCACCGCGCGCGAGAACCTCGCGCGCGCGTCGGTGATGGCCCTGTCCTATGTCGCGCAGTCCGCCCGCGGCATCTATCAGCCGGCCGTGCCGCAGAAGGACATCGACGAGGCGAGCACGATCACCGAACGCTTCATGCGGCGGTGGAAGGGTGACCCGGATCCGCGCCACGTCGAGGCCATCGACGCCTACTGGGTGTCGGCCGCCGAACACGGTATGAACGCCTCCACGTTCACCGCGCGCGTGATCGCCTCGACCGGCGCCGATGTGGCCGCCAGCCTCTCCGGCGCGATCGGCGCCATGTCCGGTCCGCTGCACGGCGGTGCGCCCGCGCGCGTGCTGCCGATGATCGAAGAGGTCGAAAAGACCGGCGACGCACGCGGTCTGGTGAAGGGCATCCTCGATCGCAAGGAGAAGCTGATGGGCTTCGGCCACCGGGTCTACCGGGCCGAGGACCCGCGTGCCCGGGTGCTGCGCGCCACCGCGAAGCGGCTGGACGCCCCGCGCTACGAGGTTGCCGCCGCGCTCGAGCAGGCCGCGCTCGCCGAACTGCGTGAACGTCGCCCCGATCGCGCCATCGAGACCAACGTCGAGTTCTGGGCGGCCGTGATCCTGGACTTCGCCGAGGTGCCGGCGCACATGATGCCGGCCATGTTCACCTGTGGCCGCACCGCGGGCTGGTGTGCGCACATCCTCGAGCAGAAGCAGCTGGGCAAGCTGGTACGCCCCGCCGCGATCTACACCGGACCGGCGCCGCGCACCGCGGAATCCGTGCCGGGTTGGGACACCATCGTCCGGTAGCTCCGGCCCACCACCGATCGAGCGCCTTCGCGGTTTCTGCGGAGGCGCTCGTCGCTTCTCTGCCGTAGCATCTGCTCGCGTGGGTGGTGCAGAACTGTCGCGACGTCGGCTTCTGGCAGCGGGCGCGGCGGTAGCCGCGGGTTTCGCCGCAGCGGGATGCGCTACGGCCGAAGGGAATTCGTCGGTCAAGACGATCATCTCCACGGCGCCGCCCGCGCCGGTGCACCCCTCGGTTCCGCCGGCGGCGAGTCCGGTGACGGCGGCGCTGTCCGCACAGCCCGATCCGGTGGCCGTGGCCGCGCGCTATGCCGGACGGCAGCCCACCGGATGGGGGATGGACCTGCCCGGAATCATCACCTCGATCCCGGCGCAGGGTAAGCAGATGGCGTTGACGTTCGACGCCTGCGGCGGACCGGACAACGACGAGATCAACACCGAGCTGATGAATTACCTCGTCGCCCATGACATTCCGGCGACGCTGTTTCTCAACAAGCGCTGGATCGACGCCGACCCGCGCCGGGCCGAGCAGCTGGCCGCCAATCCGTTGTTCGAACTCGCCAACCACGGCACCCGGCACTGTCCGCTCTCGGTCACCGGCCACACCGCCTACGGCATCGCCGGCACCGCGTCCCCGCAGCAGGCGATCGACGAGGTGTGGGGCAATCACGAGCGGCTCACCCGGCTGCTCGGGCATCCGCCGCGGTTCTTCCGCGCGGGCACCGCGCATTACGACGATGTGGCGGTCGCCATCGTGCGGGATCTGGGGGAGACACCGGTCGGCTTCAGCATCAACGGTGACGCCGGCGCGACCTTCTCGGCCGCGCAGGTGCGCACCGCCATGTCGGCGGCGCAGCCCGGCGCGATCTCGATCGCCCATATGCACCGCCCGAAATCCGGTACCGCCGAGGGCATGTCGGTGGTGCTGCCGGTATTGCGTTCGCGCGGTTTCGAATTCGTCAAACTGCCCTGAGCCGCACGTTGCGCGCCTCAGAGTTCGGCCGAGGCCTCCCAGTCCACGGCTACCGACTCGCCGCGGTCCACGGCGAAGAACGCGACCTCGAGATGCCGGCCCAGATCGACCAGTTCGATCGCCGGTAGCGGCACCGGCTGCACGATCCGAACTCGCCACGGCTGCGGTTCGTCCCAGGCGCGCAGTTCCAGATCCAGCCGCAGCACCGGATCGTCGCGGCCCGAATAGTCGGCGGCGATCGGCGTGGCGGCCAGCACGGTCGCGTCGGCGCGTCGGCCCGCGGACAGGATCTTCGAAATGCTGACCCGCGTCGCCTCCGTGACGCCGGGCACGTACAGCACCAGCCGCTCCCGATCACCCGGATCGACGCGGCAGCCGACCACATCGCCGGGTTGCATGGACTCCCGGTCGGCGTCGCTCACTCGTTGCCGCACCCGGGTCTCGTACGGCGGTGCGCCGTCGAGCTGGATCCGGACCCAGAAGCGATAGCCGGTATCGATCCGGCCCGCGGCCGCCGTCCGTTTCCGCGCGCCGTCGACGGGGAGGGCCGAGGTCGGGGTCCGGCAGGGCCGGACCCCGAGAATCGTGGCCTTCCCGGGCAGGCCGCGCAACAGCAATTCGTGGCGCGCTCCATCGGAGAGCATGCCCGTACGCAGCATGAATCCGGCCCCCTCGAGCCGCTTGACCAGGCGCGCGCGCAGGCCGGGCCCCCCGCTACCGGACCGGGTCGATCCGTCCGCGTCATCCTGGGGAACCGCGGTGGGCCCCGATGCCGCGGATGCGGCGGAGATGCCCGTGGAGTCCGGTCGCTCCCGCCCTGTCATGCTCATTGCCCAACGGTAACGGGCGGCCGTGCGCCGACACGGCGTTACGGACATCTGCGCGGTTCCGGCGAGCCCGTCGCACCCGTGTGCACAACCTCGACCCACCCACGCGCGAGACCTACATCACGCTCTAGGCTTGAGCCCATGACCGCTGCCTTTCCGAGCATTCCCGACGATCTGAAGCCCGCCGACGGACGGTTCGGCTGCGGCCCGTCCAAGGTCCGTCCCGAACAGCTGCGCTCCCTCGTCGAGGTCGGCGCGTCCGTGATGGGTACCAGCCACCGTCAGAAGCCGGTCAAGGACGTCGTCGCGCGCGTCCGTTCGGGCCTGCGCGACCTGTTCTCGCTGCCCGAGGGCTACGAGGTCGTGCTCGGCAACGGCGGCACCACCGCGTTCTGGGACGCCGCGGCCTTCGGCCTGATCCGGGACCGTTCGCTGCACCTCACCTACGGCGAGTTCTCCTCGAAGTTCGCCGCGGTGGCCAAGCGCAACCCGTTCATCGGCGATCCGATCGTGGTCTCCTCGGACCCGGGCACCGCGCCCGAGCCGGTCTCCGACCCGGTCGCCGACGTGATCGCGTGGGCGCACAACGAGACCTCCACCGGTGTGTCGGTTCCCGTGCAGCGGCCCGCCGGCTCGGACAACGCGCTGATCGCCATCGACGCCACCTCCGGTGCGGGCGGTCTGCCGGTGAATATCGCCGATGCCGACGTGTACTACTTCGCGCCGCAGAAATGCTTCGCCTCCGACGGTGGCCTGTGGGTCGCGCTGATGAGCCCGAAGGCGCTGGAGCGAGTCTCCGAAATCAAGGATTCGGGTCGCTACACCCCCGAATTCCTCTCGCTGCCGATCGCGATCGACAACAGCACCAAGGACCAGACCTACAACACCCCGGCGCTGGCCACCCTGCTGTTGTTCGCCGATCAGATCGAGTGGATGAACAACAACGGCGGTCTGGACTGGACTGTGAAGCGGACCCTCGATTCCTCGTCGCGGCTGTATTCCTGGGCCGAGTCCAGCGAATTCGCCACCCCGTTCGTCGCGGAGCCGGCGCACCGCTCGCAGGTGGTCGGCACCGTCGACTTCGACCCGTCGGTGGATGCGGCGCAGGTCGCAAAGGTGTTGCGCGCCAACGGCATCGTCGACACCGAGCCCTACCGCAAGCTGGGCCGCAACCAGCTGCGCGTCGGCATGTTCCCGGCGATCGACCCCGAGGACGTGTCGCAGCTGACCCGCTCCATCGACTGGGTGGTGCAGCAGATCAGCGCCTGATCGCCACGGCCCTCGGATAAAAAGCTCGCGAAAGTCGCGGAATTTCGTCACCGAAATCCGCGGCTTTCGCGTTTACGCTGTGTTGGTGTGCGCCAACCGAAATCGTGCCGGAAGTTTGCCGGGGCGCGGGCCGGTGAGCGTGGAAACAGAGCAGATTAGTCGTCCCCAGCACCGCGGCGGTAGATTTCAGGCCGCGTGTCTTGCCACACGAATCTCAGAAGTGCACTACTGTTCCAGAACGTGGGCGGTGTCGCGAGCTAGTCGGTGCTCGGCGCAGCTGTGATCGACGCAGCGATAAGGAGGTAACGGTGCGTGAACTTCGAGTGATCGGATTGACGCCCGATTCCGCGCACATCGTGTGCGTCGATGCCGAGACCGGTCAGAAGTACCGGCTCGCCGCCGACGAGAAGCTGCGTGCCGCCGCGCGTGGAGACCTTGCCCGATTCGGCCAGATCGAGATCGAAACGGAGGCGACCATGCGTCCTCGCGATATTCAGGCTCGGATCCGTGCCGGTGCGTCGGTGGAGCAGGTCACCGAAGAGTCCGGTATGCCGGCCAGCCGGGTGGAGCGTTTCGCCTACCCCGTGCTGCTCGAGCGTGCCCGCGCGGCCGAGCTGGCGCAGAAGGCGCATCCGGTGCGCAAGGACGGTCCCGCCGTGGAGACGTTGATCGAGATCGTCTCGGCCGCCTTCGCCGAGCGCGGCCACAATATCGATATCGCCGAATGGGACGCCTGGAAGGACGAGAAGAACTACTGGGTGGCCCAATTGCAGTGGCAGGCGGGCCGTTCGGTGATCGCCGCGCACTGGCGCTACCAGCCGGACGCGCACGGCGGCTCGGTGGTGCCGCTCGACGATCCGGCCTCGGACCTCATCGATCCCGATTTCGGCCGCGCGCTGCGCGGGCTGGCCACCATCCTGCCGGAGCCGGCGCCCGAGCCCGCCCCGGTGGTGGAACCGGTGTCGGCGGGGCCCGTTCAGACCACCGCGGTGGCCGAGACGGGCGAGGCCGGTTTCGACGAGTACTTCGAGCAGCGGGCCGCCGTGGGCGGCACGGCGGTTCC
This sequence comes from Nocardia violaceofusca NBRC 14427, assembly GCF_963869435.1. NCBI lineage: Bacteria > Bacillati > Actinomycetota > Actinomycetes > Mycobacteriales > Nocardiaceae > Nocardia > Nocardia violaceofusca. Next base: position 11,810 of record NZ_CAWMPM010000044.1, on the reverse strand, counting down.
GGTCAGCGCCAAGAGCACCGTGGCGGCGAATCCGCCGAGCACGACGGCGCCGACGGCTCCCGCGACCCCGGCGCTCCCGGCCGCGCCGGCCGCCGCGGCGCCCACGGCTCCGGCCGAGCCGTCCGAACCGGCCGCTCCCGCCGCTCCGGCAGCGGATCCCGAGCCCGCCGTCGCGGCGGAGCCGGAGACGGTCCCGGCCGCGAAGTCCACCGCCGCGGCAGCGAACACCAAGCCCGAGACCAAGCCCGCACCGCAGAAGACGGCCCGGGCCAAGCGGGGTAAGGCGCCGATGCCGTCCTGGGAGGATGTGCTGCTCGGCGTGCGTAGCTCCGGACACTGAGTCCCCCGCCGGGTACGAAATCCCGGCCGGTCACATCGAATTCGCGGCGGAGGCCATCGGTCTCCGCCGCGAAGTCCGTTCGGCGTATTCACCCTCGTTCGGGCGCGTTGTCGCCGGAATGTTGGGAAACGGGGGTTGACACGCGCGGCAGAAGTCAGAAGCGTCGGTGTTTCCGCTGTTGGGGGAGTAGATTTTTCGTATGCGTCCGATTCTCGTCGGGCGCACAGCGAGCAGGCCGCGGCGGCGGATGTGGTTCGGCTCCCGCGATTGCTCGGGAGTAACCACGCTTACCCGTTCGAGCTCGGGAGGTGTCGCAGGTGCCATCCACAGCCTCGTCGATCTGGTACGTCGACGACCCGGACCCGGCTGCGGTCCTGCGCTCCCACCCCGATCCCGACCCGGAGGCCGCGCTCGCACTGGCCAAACAGCTCAATCCCGACCACGACGTCGTGCCCGCCGCCTCCGGCACCCTGAAGGTCTGGGCCGGCCCCGATCCCGGCTCGATGTACATCGGCTGCTTCCCGGGCGTCACCGTGGTCTGTACCGTGCAGGCGGCGCGCAGCCACCCGACCCGGCTGCCGGAACTGCTCATCCGGCCGCTGGCCTCCGAGCACACCTATCTGGTGTCTTATGACGTCGCACTGGGCTGGGGTGCGTTCGCGCATTGGGAGCGCGGGGAATTCCGCCGCGCCTTCAGCGCCACCCGGGTCGACATCGTCGAGGACGAAGGGCTGCCGCTGGTGTGGGAGCGCCAGTACTGGGCCGGCGACCATCCGGTCCGGCTGCGGCCCGGTGATTTTCCCGATCCGCAGATCCTGCCGTTCGACCCGCCGGAATTCGCCGACGCCGCGAACGAGGAGTGGCTCGGATTCCGTTATCGGGCCGGCGCTTGCGGCGACGCACTGCTTCCGGACCGGATCGAGGTGTGCGGATTCAGCCTCTATCCCGCCGGGCAGGCGCCCGCACCGGCGACCCGGGAGACGTCGGTGACGATTCCGGCGAGTAAGCGCTGGTTCGGCTGGCTGCGCGGCCGCGACCGCGTGTTGTGATCGCGAAACCTCGAGCGCGAAATCTAGTGGGCCGCAGCGTCGATCAGCAGCACGACCCAGCCGATCAGCACCCCGGCGCCGAGTCCGGCGAGCACCCAGCGGGTGACCGGGGTGTGGCGCCAGCGCCACGCGGTCGGTGCGGTACCGGCGACGGCAATCACGTTCACCGCCACCGCGAGCGTCCAATGGACATGGGCCAGTGCGACACCGAACGAGTACACCCCGGCGGCGGTCAGCGCGGCGACGAAGACGGCCACGGCGATGCCCGCCGCCCACGGTGTCGGTTCGCCGGGAGTGGCTTCCGGGCGGCCCAGCGGTCGATTCACGAGGTCCGCACCCTTTCGTAGAAAGCCATCGCGGCCGCGGTCGCGACATTGAGCGAATCGGTGCCGGGGGTCATCGGAATCCGGGCGCGGATATCGGTGGCGCGCATGGCCGCCTCGGTCAGCCCGGGGCCTTCCGCGCCGAGCAGCAGCGCCACCCGGTCGCCGGTCATCGCGGTCGCCAGATTCACCGCCGCCGGATTCGGCGTCAGCGCGATGATCCGGAAACCGAGCTCGCGCAGCGTATGCAGGCCGTCGGGCCAGGTCGGCAGCGACGCGAACGGTACGCGCAGCACGTGCCCCATCGACACCCGCACCGCGCGGCGATACAGCGGATCGGCGCAGCGGTCGCCGAACAACACCGCGTCCGCGCCGAGTCCGGCCGCGTTCCGGAAGATCGAGCCGATGTTCTCGTGATCGTTGACGCCCTCGAGCACGGCGACCGTGCGAGCGGTCTCCAGGATTTCCTCGGGCAGCAGTTCCGGTGGTCGGCAGGCGGCGGCGAGGACGCCGCGATTGAGGTGAAATCCGACGATTTCGGCCATCACCTCGGCGCCGACCCGGTAATAGGGGACGTCCACACCGGCGAGGTCGGGGGCGAGCTGATCGAATCGGCGACCCACCCCGAGCAGGGCGAACGGCTGGAAACGCGAGGCCAGCATGCGCTGCACGACCACCACGCCCTCGGCCACGACCAGGCCTTTCCCGCCCGGAAGGTCGGGCCGCCGGTCGGCCGAGTTGAGGTCGCGGAAGTCGGCGACCCGAGGGTCGCCGGGGTCGACGATATCGATCACGTGGGCCACGGCAACCTATCCTGCACCCTGGCCGCGAATTCGGCCGAGCCAACTGTCGTGTGAAACACGGTTTGGCGGGCAACGCTATGGTGAACTCTTTATTGGTTTATCCACAGAACGATTTATCCATCGCAACGGAAGAGGACGCATGACCAAGCCGGAAGTCGAGTTCCAGGAAGGCCCCGCGCCCACCACGCTGGAAGTGCAGGATCTGGTCGTGGGCGACGGAGCCGAAGCCGTGCCCGGCGGCACCGTGGAGGTGCACTACGTGGGCGTCACCTACGACACCGGCGAGGAATTCGATTCGTCCTGGAACCGTGGCGAATCCATCACGTTCCCGCTGCGCGGCCTGATCCAGGGCTGGCAGGACGGTATTCCCGGCATGAAGGTCGGCGGCCGCCGCCAGCTGACCATCCCGCCGGAGCTGGCCTACGGTCCCGAGGGCTCGGGCCACCCGCTGTCGGGCAAGACGCTGATCTTCGTCATCGATCTGCTGAACGTCGTCGAATAAGGACGTTCACTGCCGGACGATCTCGACCGGATCCGACAGATTCGTCGCCAGGACGGACTGCTGGGATGTGCTGTGTGCCGGTAACGCGGTGAGGGCCTTGCCGGTTTGATCGGTCAGATTCGTCGAAATCTGCTGCATCTGGGTGACCCCGCCGGTCACCGCCCGCAGCGCACCCTGCAGTTGCGTGCTCGCCTGATCGGCGAGCTGCGGAATCTGCCCGGCCAGGGCGGCGCCCTGGTCCAGCTGGGCGGTGGCCGCGGTCAGCCGGTTCGCGGCATCGCGCAGAATGGTGCCGAGGCCGGTGTTCGGATCGGTACTGCTCCCGGTCAGCCGGGCCACGCCCGCCAGTTGGGTGTCGGCCTGGCCGGCGATCGAGCGCAGCGCCTCCAGCTTGCCGATGATGTCGGTGAGCTGAGGATCCGCCGCGAACGGCAGCGCTCGCAGCAGCGGCAGGACCTGGTCGAGCCCGGTACTCATCGTGTTCGCACCGGCACTGATCTGCCCGATGGTCAGTCCGGTGGCATCGACGGCGCCGGCCATGTTCTCGGCCTGATTCGTCGCCTGTCCCAGAGTGCTGTGTACCTGGCCGAGCTGCGAAGTCAGCGTCGCCGCACCGGATTTCGCGGAATCCAGGAAACCCAGCATCTGCTGGGCGCCGCCGGTGAACTGTCCGGCGGCGTCGGAGGCCGTCCGTACGCCCGCGTCGAGCAGTTGGGATGTGAAGGCGGCCTGCTGCATCGAACCGCGCGCGTTCGCGACCGCGCCCAGGGTCTGATCCACGCCGGCGGCCGCGATTCGCCGTGTCACCGCCGCGACCGCATCGTCGACCGCGGCGGTGTCGGCGTGTTCGTTGGTGGCCACGGTCAGCTGGGCCCGATGCGGTTGCGCCGTGGCGAGGGTGGCCAACGACGAACTGAGGTCGGCGGGCAGGGTGATCACCGCGGCATGATCGGTGGTGCGGGCACCGGGTTCGGCCACGATCCAGGTGTCGTCCTCGGATTGCAGCGCCTTCACGATGCGGGCACCGGCGGGGCCGGTATCCGCGTTGACGATCGCGATATCGGTCGGCGCGGCGCCACCGCGGGTGGCGGCGATCACCCCGCCCGTCACCGCGCCGGCGACCACCAGGGTCACCACACCGAGCACTGTCCAGCGAAAACGTCTATCTGCCACGCCGTTCGACGGTAGCGACGATGAATGCGCGAGTACTGGCCGATATCTGAGGGTTCTGTGAGGGAACTCGGGCGAATCAGGATTCCGGCGGTGGCGGCGCGGACATCCGACGGTCCGGCAATTCCAGCACCAAGCGCACCCCGCCCAGGGTGCCGTCGTCGAAATAGGCTCGCCCACCGTGTAATTGGGCCTGCTGCGCGACCAGGGCCAGGCCCAGACCGGAGCCGCCCTTGGTGGCGTTGGCGCCGCGGATGAAGCGGTCGAAGACGGTCCGTCGTTCCTCGGCCGGGATGCCCGCGCCGTTGTCGTCGACCGAGATCACGATCCAGCCGTCGGGGCGGCGATGGGCCGACACCAGCGCCTGCGTGGCGCCGCCGTGGCGGGCGGAATTGGTGAGCGCGTTGTCGACCGCCAGCCGCAGTCCGGTCGGCAGGCCGCGGGTGATCAGTTCGGGATCGGTCTCGATGCGGACGCTGAGTTCCGGGAAGTGGCGCATCGCATCGTGGGCGGCGTGATCGACCAGATCGCCGACATCGGTTTCGACATGGTCGCGTTCGTCGGTCAGCTCGCCGGCGGCGAGCCGTTCCAGCGCGGCCAGCGTGGCCTCCACCCGGCCCTGACTGCGCTGCAGATCGTCGAGGATCTCCGCCCGCTGCTGCTCGTCGAGGTGCAGGGTGCGCAGCACCTCGAGGTCGGTGCGCATCGCGGTGAGCGGAGTACGCAGTTCGTGCGCGGAGACGGCGGCGAAATCGCGGGCCGTCTCGAGTGCCGCCGCGGTTTCGGCCTGGGCGAACTGCACGCGCTCCAGCAGCGAATTCACTGCCTCGGAGAGCTTTTCGGCCTCCCAGACGCCGGATCCGTCCACCCGGACCTCGGCCGTGCTGGTGCCGCTGCGCGCACTCACCTGCCGGGTGAGATCGCGGATCGGGCGCACCGCGCCACCACCGAACACCCAGCCCAGCCCGGCCGCCGCGGCCACCGCCAGCCCGGCCGCGAACAGCACCCAGCGCCGCTGCTCGGACATGGTGTGATAGGCGTCGGTCAGCGGGATCGCGATCGATACGGTCCGTCCCTCGGGCTGATTCTCGGTCGTGGTCAGCACCCGGAACGGAGTGCCGCCCAGCGTGACCGTATGCGAACCCGGGTCCTCGGCCGGGAGGCGCACGCTGGTGGAGGCGATGATCTCCCCGTGGTCGCGCACCGTCACCGCCATATCCTTGTTCGGCGTCACCAGCGACAGCACTCCGACCGCGATGAGCGGCTGCATCAGCACGATGCGCGAGGCGATGTTCAATTCCTGGTCGGCCTGGGCGAGATTGTTGCGGCCCAGCGCCACCACCGACACCCAGCTCAACACCGCGGTGATGATGATCGCGCCCAATGCCGCCGCCCCGGCGACCCTGGTGCGCAGCGAATAGGAGTGTCGCAGCCCGAAGCGCCGCCGTCCCGGTGCGGTCATCCCGCACCCGCACAGGTCGTTTCGGCGGGCGCACCGGTCATTTCGGCATCCGCAGCACGAAACCGACGCCGCGGATGGTGTGCAGCAGCCGGGGCGTGCCGTCGGCCTCCAGTTTGCGGCGCAGATAGCCGACGAAGACGTCCACCACATTGGTGTCCGCGGCGAAGTCGTACCCCCACACCAGCTCCAGCAGTCGTTCCCGGCTCAACACCACCCCGGCATTGCGGGCCAGAGTGGACAGCAGTTCGAATTCCCTTTTGGTGAGCTCGATTTCGTTACCGTGCAACAGGGCGCGATAGCCGGCCACATCGATTTCCAAGGGGCCCACGGTGATCGAGCCCGGCGCCGCGGCGGGGGCGGTATCGGTGCGGCGGCGCAGCAGCGCCCGGATTCGCGCCACCAATTCGGCGAGGACGAACGGTTTCACCAGATAGTCGTCCGCGCCGGATTCCAGTCCGGCGATCCGGTCGCCGACCGAACTGCGCGCCGAGAGCACGCAGATCGGCACCTCGTTGCCCATCGCACGCAGCGCGGTCACCACGCCGGCGCCGTCGAGCACCGGCATGTTCATATCGAGCACGATGGCGTCGGGCGACTGTTCGGCCACGCTGCGCAGGGCCGCGGCGCCGTCGCGGGCGATGACCACCCGGAATCCGGACAGTCGCAAACCGCGTTCCACCGAGGACAGCACATCCTCGTCGTCGTCGACCACCAGCACCGTCGGATTCTCGCTGCTCGCCACGGTGTGCAGTGTAATTTGACCGCGCGGCCCCGGGGGGTGGCCCGAGGCCCGCGCGAGTTGCCCGGTGCCCGGGTCAGTAGTTGTGGCAGGAATCGGCGACTTCCTGAATCGTCCGGCTCAGGCCGGCGGCCCGCGGGTCCTGCTGGGCGCGCTGCGCCTCGTCCGGATGCTGGGCCAGATACTGCTGGAATTCGGCCCGGCGCTGTTCCACGGGCTGATCGAATTTCGCCTTCAGCTCGGCCTTCTGGTCCGGGTTGTTGTCCAGGATCGAGGCCAGCTGCGGCGCCTTGTCGTGCAGGGCGGCGTCGACCTGAGCGAAGCTGCAGGTCGAATTCAGCAGCGGCGCAACCAGTTCGGTCGGACCCGCCGATGCGGTGGCGGGGACCAGCAGGGCGGCCCCGGCGGCCAGGCCCGCGGCGGTGAGGGTGGTTGCGGCAAATCCGCGAATGCGCATGTTTCTTTCTCCCTGTGCGTCGGCACGTACGTGTCCGGCACGGTATCGCCGGAGTCTGGGGCGTGCGTGAACCGATTCTGAGAAGACTCTGAACCGGGCCGGGCGCGCGCCCTGCACTCGGATGCCCCGATCAGGAACCGATACTCGAGCCGTTCGTGCTCGCCGCCGGGTCGGCCGTGGTCTCCGCCGCCGGGTCGGCGGTCGGATCGGTCCCGGCGAGCAGTTGATCCTCCAGCGCGATGAGCACCGCGGGATCCTCGATGGTCGCGGGCATCTCCCAGGTCTCGCCCGAGGCGATCTGGCGGATGGTGCGGCGCAGGATCTTTCCGGATCGAGTCTTCGGCAACGCCCGGACCACCGTCACGTCGTGCAGGGTCGCGATCGCGCCGATCTGCTCGCGCACCCGGGCGATGATCTCGGCACGCAGCTGCGCCAGTTCGATGTCGACGCCGTTCTTGAGCACCACGTAGGCGATCGGCAGCTGTCCCTTCAGTTCGTCGGGCACTCCGATCACCGCGGTTTCCGCGACCGCCGAATGTCCCGAGATCGCGGCCTCGATGCCGCCGGCCGAGAGCCGATGCCCGGCCATGTTGATCACATCGTCGCTGCGGCCGAGGACGTACAGATACCCGTCCTCGTCGAAATAGCCGGAGTCGCCGGTCAGATAGTGCCCGGGATAGGCCGAGAGATAGGAGCGGCCGAAGCGCTCGTCGTCGCGCCACAGGCCGGTCAGCGAGCCGGGCGGGAGCGGGAGCCCGATCACGATATTGCCCTCGGCGCCGGTGGCCACCGCATCGCCTTCGTAGTCGAGGACGCGCAGCCGGTAGCCGGGGACCGGAACCGAGGCCGAGCCGGGTTTGATCGGCAGCTCCTGTAGACCGAGCGGGTTGGCACATACCGGCCAGCCGGTTTCGGTCTGCCACCAGTGGTCGACCACCGGGCAGTCGGGCAGGTCGGCCAGCACCGTCTCCCGGGTCCACTCGTAGGTGGCCGGGTCGAGCCGTTCGCCGGCGCAGAACAACGCGCGCAGTGAGGACAGATCGTGGCGGCGGGCCAGCGCGGCATCCGGATCGGCGCGGCGGATCGCGCGCAATGCGGTGGGGGCGGTGAACATCACGTGCACCCCGTACTGCTCGACCAGCCGCCAGTAGGTGCCGGAGTCGGGCGTACCGATCGGTTTGCCCTCGAACAGTATGGTCGTCGCGCCGACCAGCAGCGGGGCGTAGACGATATAGGAATGGCCGACCACCCAGCCGATATCGGAGGTGGTCAGCATCACCTGCCCCGGGGAGACGTCGTAGATATTGCGCATCGACCAGGCCAGCGCCACCGCGTGGCCGCCGTTGTCGCGCACCACGCCCTTGGGTTTTCCGGTCGTGCCCGAGGTGTAGAGGATGTAGAGCGGATCGGTCGCGGCCACCGGCACCGGGTCGGCCGGTTCCGCGTCGCGGACCATGTCCTCCCAATCCAGCCAGCGGGCCGCGATGGTGGCGGTGGAATCCGGCAGCGTGTCGGTGGCCGGCTGCGGGGCGGCGAACCGGATGGTCGGAAAGCCTTCGCGCTGCTTCACGACCACATTCCGCGGCGCGGTGGTCTGCACCTGGTCGAGTGCCTGCAGCACGATCGGCGGGTACTCGAGGCGCTTGTTCGGTTCCAGGCCGCCGGAGGCGGTGACGATCAGGACGGGTTCGGCGTCGTCGATGCGGGCGGCCAGTTCGTGCGCGGCGAATCCGCCGAAGACCACCGAATGCACCGCGCCGATCCGCGCGCAGGCCAGCATCGCGATGACGGCCTCGGGGATCATCGGCATGTAGATCACCACGCGGTCGCCGGTACGCACCCCGAGCCGCAGCATGGCGCCGGCGAACCGGGCGACCTCGGCCAGCAGTTCGGCGTAGGTGTAGACGACTGTGGCGCCCGTCATAGCGGAGTCATATATTAAGGCGGGCTGATCCGCGCGACCGCCCGTTTTTTCGGAAATGCCCGTTTCGGCGGCGGTATCGGTATCGTCGTTCGTCGAGGCGGGTTCCGCTGTGAGATCGCGCACATGCCGATCGAGGGCATTGTAGGAGGTGTTGAGGCGAGCATCGGGAAACCACCGAGCCGTCGGTCGTGCCGTGGTATCGAGAATCTGTTCGGGCGCAACGTCCCAGCTGATCGCCTCGGCCGCGCTACGCCAGAAGTCCGACGGGTCGACCAGGCTGGTCTGGTAGGTGGGCCGGTACTCCTGCTTCGCGTTCAACCGTATGACTCCCTGCCTCGCATCGATGCCCGCCTCGATAGATCAGCCTGATTGTGGCAGACTTCACGCGACGTCCGGGCGGCCGCCGCGACCTTTGATTTTGGCTGGAACAGCCAGGTCAACGGCTGGTGGTTGCCAAGAGGTCACACAAGAAGTTATTGATCCGTTAGAATCGCATGTCACCTATTTCGGCCGTCATGGACGCAATTTCTCGGCCAGCCGCAGTTCCCGGCCCGTTCTGCTTATCGAGCCGCGCGTGCGATCGTGGAGGCTCGCCGATGGCGCGTGGCTGGGGCCAGTTTGGAAAGTGAGTTGGAGATGCGTGACGCCGCTAGGCCCGTTGGGAAGCGCTGGGCGCTCGGCAACTGGGACCTGCGCTGGAAGGTTACGGCCGTGCTGGCCGTGCCGCTGCTCGTCGCGGTGGTACTCGGTGCTTCCAGGATCGCGTCCGAGTTCAGTGACTCGAGCCACCTGGATCGGGCGGTCGAGCACGTCGAGGCGATTCCGGCCGTCACCGGCCTGAGTGGTGCCGCGGCCACGGTCGCCGGTGGTCAGATGGCCGCGATCAGCCCGACCCAGTCGCTGGTGCAGGACGCGGACCTGACCCGACTGGACGGCGCCATCCAGACCGCGCAGAAGGCCACGGCCAAGCTGGACGGCGTTCCGGGTGCGCGCGATGCGATCGAGCAGATGATCAAGGGCGCCCAGGCGGTGCGCGATCAGGGCACCAAACCCTCGCCGGTCCTCGCCGACGCGATCGCCCAGGAAGAGGCGATCCGTCAGAACAGCGTCCGCACGGTCGAGGAGATCGTCTCGACCATCTCCGACCCCGGCGTCGACGCGGCGAAGCTGCGCCTGGTCGACTCGCTGAACACCCGCGCGGTGATGGTCCAGGAGATCGCGGCCTCGGCCAAGACCCTGACCGGTGACGCCAAGGGCGGTCTGCACGACTTCCAGGTCGCCGGCAACACCGAGAAGTACATGCTCGACCTGCTGGCCAAGCGCCTGCCCGAGAACGATCCGACGATCGCCGAGCTGAACGGCTTGCTGCAGAACCGGATCACCATGACCAGCGGGCCGAACGTCGACGTCGGTCAGCTGCCGCTGATGGATATCAAGCAGTCGCTGGTCGACAGCCTGAACGGCTACACCAAGATCGTCGGTTCCTCGACCCAGGACATCACCTCGCGAGTGAACGACCTGGCCGGTAACGCCCGGGCCGGCGCCATTCAGTACGCCGTCATCGTCGTCCTGACGATTCTGGCCGCGCTGATCTTCGCCGTGCTGGTCGCGCGGGCCATGATCGTGCCGCTGCGCAAGCTGCGCCTGGCCGCGCTGCGCGTCGCCGAGCACGACCTCGGCTACGAGGTCTCGCGCCTGCGTGACGGTGCCAGCCCCGAGGATGTGCCGCTCGAGCCGATGCCGGTGCACACCGAGGAAGAGGTCGGCCAGCTCGCTCGCGCGGTCGACGACATCCACGGTCAGGCCCTGCGCCTGGCGGCCGACCAGGCCTCCATGCGTACCCAGGTCAACGATATGTTCGAAACCCTGGCGCGCCGGTCGAAGTCGCTGGTCGACCATCAGCTCTCGCTGATCGAGGCGATGGAGTACGACGAGAAGGACCCGCGCCTGCTGGAGAACCTCTTCCGGCTCGACCACCTCGCCGCCCGTATGCGCCGAAACGGCGACAACCTGCTGATTCTGGCCGGTACCCGGCAGCGGCGCAGCAAGTCCGCGCCGGTCGAGATCGCGGACGTGCTGCGTGCCGCCATCTCCGAGGTCGAGGACTACGAGCGCGTGAAGCTGGGCGCCACCCCGCGCGGCGCCATCACCGAACCGGCCGCCTCCGACCTGGCGCACCTCTTCGCCGAGCTGCTCGACAACGCGCTGCGGGCCTCGCCGCCGGAGACCGACGTCAAGTTCACCTTCGCCCAGGCCCACGACCAGGGTCTGCTGATCGAGGTCGCCGACCGCGGTATCGGTATGCCGCCCGCGGAGATGGCATCGATCAACCGGCGCCTGGAAACGACCGCCGAGGTCGGTGCGGACACCGCACGTCACATGGGCCTGTTCGTCGTCAGCCGGCTGGCCGAGCGGCACGGCCTCAACGTGCGCCTGCGCCCGACCTTCGACACCGCCCGCGACCCGGGCGTCACCGTCACCGTGCACGTGCCCAAGGCGATCATCGTGGCGCCGGCGGGCGGCACGGTCTCGCTGCCGGATCAGTCCGGTGAGCAGATGTCGGTGCCGACCCAGCGGCCGTCCGCGGCGTCGTCGATGCAGATGCGCGGCGTCACCCGGACTCCGAGCGGCAACATGATGGTCACCGTGGATCCGGGCGTGAGCGGGCCGATTCCGATCACGCCGTCCGCGGATGCCGGCGACGACCGCACGGTGCGCACCAACGGTGCCGCCGCCGCGGCGAACGGTTCGGCCGCGGGCGGACTTCCGCAGCGCCAGCCGGGCGGTGCGGTTCCGGGCGGGCTGCCGCAGCGGCAGCCGGGGGCCAACGGACCGACCGCGCGTCATCCGCTCGCCGACGCCGAGCCGGGCACGGGCTTGCCGCAGCGTGAGCCGGGTGCCAACGGACCGCAGGCGCCCAAGGCGCAGCCGAACGCGAATCTGCCCCAGCGCGGCGGCTCCCCTACGGCGCAGCCGACCTCGGGTCTGGCCGCCAATATGCTCAAGCGTCAGCCGGGTGCGGCGGGTCAGCCGCCGCGGCC
>NZ_CAWMPM010000043.1:0-80927 GCF_963869435.1 Nocardia violaceofusca NBRC 14427 | reverse complement strand
GGCGGCGGCGGTCGTCCCGGTGGTGGCGGCGGCGGTAACTACCGCGGCGGCGGCGGTGCCGGTGGCGGCGGTGGCGCGGGTGCGCCCGTGGCCGGTGGTTTCCGCGGTCGTCCCGGTGGCGGCGGTGGTCGTCCGGGTGGTGGCGGTGGTCGCGGCGGTGCCGCGGGTGCCTTCGGCCGTCCCGGTGGCGCCCCCCGCAAGGGCCGCAAGTCGAAGCGGGCGAAACGCGCCGAATACGAGAACATGCAGGCACCGTCGGTCGGCGGTGTGCGGCTGCCGCGCGGCAACGGCGAGATCATCCGTCTCGCTCGCGGCGCCTCGCTGTCGGACTTCGCCGAGAAGATCAACGCCAACCCGGCCTCGCTGGTACAGGTGCTGTTCAACCTCGGTGAGATGGTCACCGCGACCCAGTCGGTCAACGACGAGATCTTCGAGCTGCTCGGCGGCGAGATGAACTACGTCGTGCACGTGGTCTCGCCCGAGGACGAGGACCGCGAGCTGCTGGAGAGCTTCGACCTCAGCTACGGCGAGGACGAGGGCGACGAGGAGGACCTGCAGGTCCGCCCGCCGGTCGTGACCGTCATGGGTCACGTCGACCACGGTAAGACCCGACTGCTGGACACGATCCGCAAGACCAACGTCCGCGAGGGCGAGGCCGGCGGTATCACCCAGCACATCGGTGCCTACCAGGTCCTCACCAACGTCAACGACGAAGAGCGCCTGATCACCTTCATCGACACCCCGGGTCACGAGGCGTTCACCGCCATGCGTGCCCGTGGTGCCAAGGCCACCGACATCGCGATCCTGGTGGTCGCCGCCGACGACGGCGTCATGCCGCAGACGGTGGAGGCCATCAACCACGCGCAGGCCGCGGACGTGCCGATCGTGGTGGCGGTCAACAAGATCGACAAGGAAGGCGCGAACCCGGAGAAGGTCCGCCAGCAGCTCACCGAATACAACCTGGTGGCCGAGGAGTACGGCGGCGACACCATGTTCGTCAACATCTCGGCGCGTCAGGGCACCAATATCGAAGCCCTGCTCGAGGCCGTGGTGCTGACCGCGGACGCCGCACTGGACCTGCGGGCCAACCCGGATATGGACGCCCAGGGTGTCGCCATCGAGGCGCATCTGGACCGCGGCCGTGGTCCGGTGGCCACTGTGCTGGTGCAGCGCGGTACCTTGCGCGTCGGTGACTCGATCGTGGCGGGTGACGCCTACGGTCGCGTCCGCCGCATGGTCGACGAACACGGCGAGGATGTGGACGCGGCGCTGCCGTCGCGTCCGGTGCAGGTCATCGGTTTCACCTCGGTGCCGGGCGCGGGCGACAACCTGCTCGTCGTCGAGGAGGACCGCATCGCCCGCCAGATCGCCGACCGGCGCAATGCGCGCAAGCGCAACGCTCTGGCCGCGCGCAGCCGCAAGCGGATCAGCCTGGAAGATCTGGATGCCGCTCTGAAGGAGACCTCGGAGCTCAACCTGATCCTCAAGGGCGACAACTCCGGTACGGTCGAGGCCCTCGAAGAGGCGCTGCTCGGCATCGAGATCAGCGACGAGGTCCGGCTGCGGGTCATCGACCGCGGTGTCGGTGGTGTCACCGAGACCAACGTCAACCTGGCCTCGGCGTCGAACGCGATCATCATCGGGTTCAACGTCCGGGCCGAGGGCAAGGCCACCGAACTCGCCAACCGCGAGGGTGTGGACATCCGCTACTACTCGGTGATCTACCAGGCCATCGACGAGATCGAGAAGGCCCTCAAGGGCATGCTCAAGCCGATCTACGAAGAGGCCGAACTGGGTCGCGCCGAGATCCGCGCGGTGTTCCGCTCCTCGAAGTTCGGCAACATCGCCGGCTGCATGATCACCTCCGGGACGGTCAAGCGCAACGCCAAGGCCCGCCTGCTGCGCGACAGCGTGGTGATCGCCGATACGACGATCCAGTCGCTGCGTCGCGAGAAGGACGACGCCACCGAGGTCCGCGAGGGCTTCGAATGCGGTATGACGTTGGGCTACAACGACATCAAGGAAGGCGACATCATCGAGGCCTACGAGCTTCGGGAGAAGCCGCGCGACTGAGTCGTCCACGGTGAACGAACGTCACGTTCGGTGCAGACATCGACCGAACGTGACGTTCGTTTCGCCGGGCGCCCGTCGCGACATGTGAAGAGGTGAGCCGTTGTTCGTCGGTGCATTGGAGTTCGACATCCTGCTCGGCGATGTGCACTCGTTGAAGGAAAAGCGGTCGGTGATCCGCCCGATACTGGCCGAACTGCAGCGCTTCGGCGTCAGCGCGGTCGAGGGCGGGAATCACGATCAATACCGCCGCTCACAGCTGGGTGTCGCGCTGGTCAGCTCCGAGATGGGACATCTCACAGCGGTGCTGGACAAGTGTGAACGCCACGTGGCGGCCCGTCCGGAGTTACAGTTGCTGGCAGTACGCCGCCGCATCTTCGGACCCGAAGACTGAATGACAAGTGAGGAGGGCCCGCCATGGTGGATCAGGCCAGGGCACGCCGACTCGCGAAGCGGATCGTCACGATCGTCGGGACGGCGATCGAATACGAGATCAAGGATCCGCGGCTGCGTTTCGTCACCGTCACCGATGCCAAGGTGACCGGTGACCTGCGGGAGGCGACCGTCTATTACACGGTGATGGGTGAAACCCTCGCCGCCGAACCGGATTTCGCGGGCGCCGCGGCCGGACTGGAGAAGGCCAAGGGGGTGCTGCGCTCCAAGGTGGGCGCGGCTACCGGGATCAAGTTCACGCCGTCGCTGAGTTTCGTCCTCGACACCGTGCCGGATGCGGCGCGCGAGATGGAACAGCTGCTGGCGAAGGCCCGTGCGGCCGACGAGAAGGTGGCGCAGGTCGCGGCCAATGCCACCCATGCCGGCGACGCCGATCCCTATAAACCCGACCCCGACGAGGAAGACTGACCGCCACGGCGGTCGATGCGGTGGACGGGCCGGGTTCGCGACGCGGCGTCCCGGTTCTGTCGCCGGAGAATCGAGCTTGGAGATGACAGCTGTGACGTCGTCGGCGGATCCGGCCGCGGCCGTCGAGGTATTGGCGGCCGCGCGATCGGTGACCGTGCTGTGTCATGTGCAGCCGGACGCCGACACCGTCGGCAGCGGGCTGGCGCTGGCGCAGGTGCTGCATCGGCGCGGGGTGCCGGTACAGGTGTCGTTCGCCGAGCCGGCCGAACTTCCGGCATCGATGCGCTCGCTGCCGGGCGTGGAGTATCTGGTGCCGGCCGGACAGGTCGCGGCGCAGGTGGATGTGCTGGTCACCGTCGACTGCGGCAGCGTCGGGCGCCTCGGGGCGCTCGCGGACCGAATCGACGGCGCCGCAACCACTGTCGTGATCGACCACCATCGCTCCAACACCCGCTTCGGCGATGTGAACCTGATCGACGAGACCGCGGAGTCCACCACCAGTGTGCTGGCGCGGCTGTTCGACGCTTGGGGTGAGGAGATCGACCGCGACATCGCACACTGCCTGTTCGCCGGTCTGGTCACCGATACGGGGTGTTTCCGCTGGGGCGGTCCCGGCACCCATCTGCTGGCCGATCGTTTGCTGGCCACCGGAATCGACGGCGCGGGAATCACGCGCACGCTGATGGACACCCATCCCTTCGGCTGGTTGCCGATGTTGTCGCGAGTGCTCGGATCGGCGCGGCTGGAACCGCGCGCGGCCGGCGGCGCCGGACTCGTCTACGCCTTCGTCCACAGTGACGACTCCGACGGATTGCGGTCGGAGGAGGTGGAAAGCGTCATCGACGTCGTCCGCACCACCGCCGAGGCGGATGTGGCGGCGGTCTTCAAACAGTCCCGCACCGATGCCGGCTGCTGGACGGTATCGCTGCGTTCGCGCGACAGCGGTGTCGGCACCGGTGATGCCGTCGACGTCGCCCGCGTCGCGACCGGTCTGGGCGGGGGCGGCCACCGTTACGCCGCCGGCTACACCACCCACGGCACCGCCGAGAACGTGGTGGGCGATCTGCTCGCGGAATTGGCGCTCGGCCGGGAGAGCTGACCATGGCGGTGGACGACGCCGTCGGCAGCTCTACCGTTCACGATGCGGGTCCGCGCCGCATTCTCGGCATCGCGATCCCGACACTGGGAGTGCTTGTCGCCGAACCGATCTACCTGCTGTTCGATATGGCGGTGGTGGGTCGGCTGGGGGCGCTGGCGCTCGCCGGCCTCGCCGTGGGCGGTCTGATACTCGGACAGGTCAGCACGCAGTTGACGTTCCTGAGTTACGGAACCACCGCCCGCTCCGCGCGCCGCCACGGCGCCGGTGACGAACGCGGCGCGGTCGCCGAAGGGGTGCAAGCCAGTTGGCTCGCCGTGGCGGCCGGACTGGCGATCGTCGTTGTGCTGCAGGTGTTCGCACGACCGGTCGTGGATGTGATCGCCGGGGGCGACGATATCGCGGACGAGGCGTTGCGCTGGTTGCGGATCGCGCTGTTCGGGGTCCCGTTGATCCTGCTGACCATGGCCGGTAACGGCTGGTTGCGCGGTGTGCAGCAGACGCGGCGGCCGTTGGTGTATGTGATTGCGGGACTGCTTGTTTCGGCACTGCTGTGCCCGTTGCTGGTGCACGGCCTGCTGGGCGCGCCCCGGATGGAACTGGCCGGCTCGGCAGTGGCCAATGTGGCCGGGCAGATGGTCTCGGGCGGATTGTTCGTGGCCGCGCTGGTGCGCCGGCGGGTGCCGCTGCGCCCGCATCCGCGGGTCATGCGCGCGCAGCTGGTGCTCGGCCGGGATCTGATCGTCCGGAGCCTGGCGTTCCAGGCATGTTTCGTCTCCGCCGGCGCGGTCGCCGCCCGGTTCGGCGCCGCCTCGGTGGCCGCCCACCAGCTCGTGCTGCAGCTGTGGAATTTCCTTGCCCTGACGCTGGATTCGCTGGCCATCGCGGCGCAGACCCTCACCGGTGCGGCGCTGGGCTCCGGTGACGCCTCCGGTGCGCGCGTGCTGGCGCGCCGGATCACGCTGTGGTCCACCCTCTTCGCGGTGGTGCTCGCGGTGGTCTTCGCCGCCGGGTACACCGTCATCCCGCAGGTGTTCACCGACGATCCGGCGGTCCTGGATCGGGTGCGTGTCATCTGGTGGTTCTTCGTGCCACTCATTCCCGCCGCCGGGGTGGTCTTCGCACTCGACGGCGTGCTGCTGGGCGCGGGCGACGCCTCATATCTGCGCAACACGACGATGGCCGCGGCGCTGCTGGGTTTCCTGCCCGCCATCTGGCTGTCGCTGAGTTTCGACTGGGGTATCGCCGGAATCTGGTCCGGGCTGAGCGCGTTCATCCTGTTGCGCATGATCGCGGTCGGCGCTCGCGCGCTGTCGGGACGCTGGGCCCGGACCGGAACCGAGATTCCCCGGTCGGTATGACCGCGCATCGCGAGCCCGGTCGATGGTCGCGGCGCCTGTTCGCCGACTCCGGGGGCGGGTATGCCCGCACGCGTGGGCCGGGTGTGCTGGCACGACGATGATCATGGGATGGTGGAACGGTGATGCCTAAGTTGATGGCGGTGAGCGATATCCATGTCGGTCATCAGGGGAACAAGCCGGTGGTCGAGCAGATCCGCGCGGATTCGCCGGAGGACTGGCTGATCGTCGCCGGCGACGTGGGGGAGAAGACCGACGACATTCGCTGGGCGCTGCGCATCCTGCGCGAACGCTTCGCCAAGGTGATCTGGGTTCCGGGCAATCACGAATTGTGGACGACCACCAAGGATCCCGTGCAGATCAAGGGTGCTCCCCGGTACGACTATCTGGTTGCCCTGTGCCGCGACCTCGATGTGGTGACCCCGGAGGACGAGTTCCCGGTGTGGGAGGGCGCGGGCGCCGAACAGTACGGCGGACGGGTGACGATCGCGCCGCTGTTCATCCTCTACGACTATTCGTGGATGCCCGAGGGCGCGCACACCAAGGCGGAGGCCCTGACCATCGCCCGGGACCGCAATGTGGTCGCCACCGACGAATTCCTGCTGGCCAGCGACCCCTATCTGACGCGCGACGCGTGGTGCCGGGCCCGCGTCCAGTACAGCAAGCGCCGGCTCGACGCGCTGGAGCCCGACACCGCGGTGGTGCTGATCAATCACTTCCCGATGCTTCGCGAACCCACCCGGATGCTGTTCTATCCGGAGTTCTCGCTGTGGTGCGGCACCGAGGACACCGCCGACTGGCATACCCGCTACAACGTCGTGTGCTCGGTCTACGGCCACCTGCACATTCCGCGCACCACCTTCTACGACGGTGTCCGGTTCGAAGAGGTCTCCCTCGGCTATCCGCGCGAATGGCAGCGCCGCGGACTCCCGGACAAACTACTGCGCCAGATCCTGCCCGCCCCCGAATACGGTCCCGGCGACCTCAACGAATGGGGTGGCCACTTCAAGATCACCCCGGAGATGCGGGAAGCCGCCGCGGAGATGCGCCGTCTCGCCGACCGCCGCCGCGGCGTGCGCTGACCTGGCGCTTCACCACGGCCGCCGGCGTGCTCCCCGATAGTCCAGGCAGCCGCCGCCGGGCCGGCTCGCCGGGTGGGTTTCGGTGTGCTCGCGATAGATTCGCAGGCCCTCGCGAATTTTCCACGCGGCCCGCTCGAGCTGATCGGGGGTCAGAGCCTTGTCGAAGGCCGCCGCGTCGACGAGTTGGGCTCGTACCTGTTCCAGGTTCAGTCGTGCGTACTCCAGCGGGGTGAGCTCCATGCGCGGGAGACTACTCCACTTCGAACATACTTTCGATACCCCTGCTGCGACGGGCGGCTCTGCGGAGTCCGGCTAGGCTCGTAGCGCAGACAGGGGCGACTCAGGAGGCGGTCATCGAGGAACAGGCGCGCGTCATCGGCAGCATTCTGCCCGCGGGAGTGGCCGCGGCGGAGCTGTTGCGGTATCCGGAGGATCTGAAACCGCATCCCGGTGAGGAACATCTGATCGCGCAGTCCGTCGAGAAGCGGCGGCGCGATTTCATCGGCGCCCGGCACTGTGCGCGGCTGGCGCTGGCCCAGCTCGGCGAGCCACCGGTGGCGATCGGTAAGGGCGAGCGCGGGATGCCGCTGTTCCCGCGCGGGGTGGTCGGCAGTCTCACCCACTGCGACGGTTACCGGGCGGCGGTGCTGGCACATCGGCTGCGCTGGCGGTCGGTCGGCATCGACGCCGAACCGCACGACACGCTGCCCGAAGGCGTGCTGGACTCGGTGAGCCTGCCCGCCGAGCGGGACTGGCTGCGCGGCGCGATCCCCGCCACCGGACTGCATATGGACCGGCTGCTGTTCTGCGCGAAGGAGGCCACCTACAAGGCGTGGTTCCCGCTCACGCAGCGCTGGCTCGGTTTCGAGGACGCCCACATCACCTTCACCGTCGACGACACCGGTACCGCCGGCACCTTCCGCAGTGCGTTGCTGGTTCCCGGGCAGACCGTCGACGGCGGTGCGCCGCTGACCGCCTTCGACGGACGCTGGACGATCACCGACGGGCTGATCCTGACCGCGATCGTGGCCGGCTGATGGCCGAACGCGAGGCGGTCGTCGATCCGCTCGGCGGGCTGCTCATCATCGACAAGGACGGCGGGCAGACCAGCCACGACGTGGTCGCGCGCTGCCGGAAGATCCTGCGCACCAGGAAGATCGGCCACGCCGGCACCCTCGACCCGATGGCCACCGGCGTGCTGGTGCTCGGTGTCGAGCGCGCCACCAAACTGCTGGGCCTGCTGAGCCTGACCACCAAGTCCTACGCCGCGACCGTCCGCCTCGGCCAGGCCACCGTCACCGACGATGCCGAGGGGGAGGTGCTGGCCACCATCCCCGCCGCCCATGTCGCCGACGTCGATATCGCCGCCGCCGTCGCCGCGCTCACCGGCGATATCGAACAGGTGCCCTCGACGGTCAGCGCGATCAAGGTCAACGGCGAACGAGCGTACGCGCGCGCCCGGGCCGGCGAGCAGGTGGAACTGGCTGCCCGACCGGTCACGGTCTCCCGGTTCGACATTCTGGGTCGTCGTGATATCGACACCGGCGCAACGACATTCGTCGATCTGGACGTCGAGGTCGACTGCTCTTCGGGCACCTACATCCGTGCCCTGGCCCGCGATCTCGGCGCCACGCTGGGGGTCGGTGGACATCTGACCGCGTTGCGTCGGACCCGGGTCGGCCCGTTCACGCTCGAACACGCCCGCACCGTGGATCAGCTCGCCGACGATCCGAGCCTGAATCTCGACGTCGATGTCGCTGTGCGCCTTGCCTTCCCGCATCGGGAGATCGACGCCGACCAGGCCGAATCGCTGCGCGACGGTCGCTGGCTGGACCCGGTCGGCGTGCGCGGCGTGCACGCGGCCACGACCGCCGACGGCCGGACCATCGCCCTGCTGGAGGAGAAGGGGAAGCGCTCCTCACCGGTCTTCGTGGTGCGCCCGCGCGGGCTCATCGACTGAGACGGCGGCTACTCCTCGCCGCCGGCCTGCTCCCGGAGTCGTTCGACGGCATCGCGCATATGCCCGGCCAGCAATTCGCGAACGTGGTCCGCCGGGCCGGCGGCGATCGCCTCGCGCAGGGCGATGTGTTCACGGACCTGCTCGCCGAGGTCGGTGTAGGTGGTCTGCAACGCGCCCAGGCACATTCGCGTCTCGATCAGGAGGGTCCGTGCCGCGCGCACCAGCCGCGGACTGTCGGCGCTGGTCACCAGGGCCTGGTGGAAGGCGTGGTCGGACTCGGTGACGCCGGTGGCATCACCTCGCGCGGCGCAGGCCTGCATGTCGGCGACACTGGTTTCCAGTGCCGCGTAGGCGATCTCGCGGCGGCCGTCCAGAATCAGATCCAGCGCGCCGCCCTCGATCGCGGTGCGGGCCCGGTAGATGTCCACGACGTCGTCGAGACTCAGTTCGATGACGAAGATGCCGCGGTGGCGCACGCTGTGCAGCAGCCCCTCCGAGACCAGCCGCTGCATGGCCTCGCGCACCGGACCGCGGGAGACGTCGAACTGCGTGGCCAGATCGGCCTCGACCAGCTGGGTACCGGGGGCGACCGTGCCGTGCATGATCGCCGTGCGCAGCCGGTCGGCGATCATTTCCGCCGTGGACTGCCGATTCACGGGTTCGAACTCAATCACCGACATGAATCGGCCTTTCCGAGAAGAGCGTCCCGAGCCCCGGTCCGGACGGCGGCGACACGGCGGGCAGTTCCGCCAGTCGCAACCCCTGCCAGACGGTGACCTGGTTCGCGGTGAGTACCGGCTTGCCGAGCGCTGATTCCAGCTCCGGAAGCAGTTGTATCGTATGCATCGCGGTATCGGGAACGAGCAACGCCTCGGCGTCGGGATGATCGTTCGCCGCTGCCAGCGTCAGGACCTGCTCCGGGGTGAGAGTGCCCACTTCGGCGGCGGTGTCGATTCCGGCGCTCGACATCGAGACCACCCGGATATCCGCCGCGGCGAGGAAGTTCACGAACAGGGCGGCCACCTCGTCCGGATAGCTGGCGCAGACCGCCACGTCGCGGACACCGATCGCGCGCACCGCGTCCACGAACGCGAAACTGGTACTCGACGCGGGAACTCCGCAGTCGCGGGCGAGCCGGTCCACCTGATCGCGCGCCCCCTGCGGGCCGTAGACGAAACTGCCCGACGTGCAGGCCCACACCACCGCCCGCGGTTCGAAGGGCGCGAGCAGTCGCGCACCCTCGGACAACTTCTCCGGGCTGCCGAGGTCGAGCAGCTCCGGCACCGCGTGCAGATCGGTGCCGTAGATGTGCGCGACCCGCAGATCCGCGCCGAGTTGTGCCGCGGCCCAGGGGTATTCGTCCTCGGCGGCGTGGTCGGGGTAGATGAAGCCGACGGTCGGTAGCCGTTGCACAGCGCCTCCTAGAAAACGTTCTGCAGCCATTTGCCGGGACCCATCATCGGCAGTTTCATCCGTCCCAGGCAGGCCCACATGGTCAGTTGGTTGGCGGTCAGGACCGGCTTGCCGAGAAGTTGTTCCAGCGGCTCGACCAGGTCGTAGGTGGGGAGGTTGGTGCAGCTGACGAAGATGGCCTGGGCGGCGGGATCGTCGGCGGCCATGATGCGTTCGGCGATGGTGCGGTAGCCGACCTTCCAGATGCCGCCGCCCAGTCCGAGATGGTCCGACCGCAGCACCTCGCAGCCGGCCTCGTGCAGGTACTCGTGCAGTTTCCCGGTGAGGATGTCGTCGTAGGGCGTGATGACCGACAGCCGGGACAATTCCAATTTGCGCACCGCTTCGATCAGCGCGCCGGAGGTGGTGATCGCGTCCCGGGCGCCGGCCCGGCAGATGGTGTCGCGCAGCGACCGTTCGTAGGCCAGCCCTTTGATGAAGCTGCCCGAGGTGCACAGATAGGCGATGACCTCGGGCTCGACGTGCAGGACGTTGCGGGTGGCGGCGGTGAGATGTGCTGCGTCGGAAACCAATTCGGCCATTTCGAGGGAGACCGGCACCGGTTCGTAGGGCGTGCGCGCGAGATGCAGGCTCACCTCGAGTGGCGCCCACCGCCACAGTTCGCGCTCCAGCGCCAGGTCGAACGGCGCGATGATCCCGATACCTCGTTGCGCGACAGGTCCGTCCAACTCGGGAAAATTCAGTTCCACGAGGGCCCCTCTCGCGTTCGGGCGACGAACCTCCGCACACAATCGGATTGTTGACAAGCATACGATGGGTTTTTAGCCTGTCAATATGAACGCGGGCCCAGTTGTCACCGTCCTGCACGACGGCGTCGAGCCCGACGCGGCATATCTGCGTCCGGTGTCGCAGCAGGCCAGCGTTCGCTTCGCCGACGGTGCGGAACTCGCGGACGCGTTGCCCGGCGCGGAGGCGTTGTTCGTCTACGACTTCCAGAGCACGGCTCTGCCCGGCGCCTGGCCTCACGCCGACCGGTTGCGCTGGGTTCATGTCGGAGCCACCGGCGTCGATGCCGTGATGTTCGACGAGCTGATCGACAGCGATGTGCTGGTGACCAACACCCGCGGGCTGTTCGATCAGCCCATCGCGGAATATGTGCTGGCACAGATCCTCGCCTTCGCCAAGGATCTGCCCGAATCGCTGCGTCTGCAGCAGCGCCACCAATGGCACCATCGCGAATCCGAGCGTGTCGCCGGAGCCGCGGCGCTGGTGGTCGGCACCGGCTCCATCGGGCGCGCCATCGCCCGCCTGCTGCGGGCCGCGGGTATGCGGGTCCGCGGGCTGGGCCGCACCGCCCGCACCGACGATCCCGACTTCGGTACCGTCGCAACCGATCTGCACGCCGAACTACCCGGCGCCGATTACGTGATCTGCGTGGCGCCGCTGACGCCGCAGACCCGGCATCTGTTCGACGCGAACGCGTTCGCGGCGATGAAACCGCATGCGCGTCTCATCAACGTGGGCCGGGGGGAATCGGTCGTCACCGACGATCTGGTCGCCGCGCTGCGCGGTGGCGCGCTCGCCGGTGCGGCGCTGGACGTGGTCGATCCGGAACCGCTGCCGGCCGGTCATCCGCTGTGGGATCTGCCGAATGTGGTTGTCACCCCGCACAACAGCGGCGACTTCATCGGCTGGCGGTCGGAGATCGTCGCCGCGTTCACCGACAACTTCCAGCGCTGGATCACCGGTCAGCCCCTACAGAATGTGGTCGACAAGAAGCTGGGTTACGTGCCCAGCTGAAGGGAGTCACGATGGCCCACCCCGGAACCGGGACCGACCCCGCGGCGATGACCGCGGCCGAGTTGGCCTCCGCCTATTCGGCCGGGGCGTTGTCTCCCGTCGAGGCCACGCAGGCGGCGCTGGACGCGATCGCCGCGCGCGACGACGCCCTCAACGCCTACTGCCTGGTCGATTCCGAGCGAGCGTTGATCCAGGCCAAGGAATCCGAGGCCCGCTGGCACAACGGACATGCGCAGGGACTGCTCGACGGCGTGCCGATCTCGATCAAGGACGTCTTCCTCACCCAGGGATGGCCCACCCTGCGCGGCTCGACCTCCATCCGGCCGGACGCGCCGTGGCCGGTCGACAGCCCCGCGACCGCGCGGCTGCGCGAGGACGGACTGGTCTTCCTGGGCAAGACCACCACGCCGGAGCTCGCCTGGAAGGCGACCACCGACAGCGCGCTCACCGGCATCACCCGCAATCCGGTGGATCCCGCTATGACGTCCGGCGGTTCCTCCGGTGGTTCGGCGGTGGCGGTCGCGGCCGGGATGGGGCCGGTATCGATCGGCACCGACGGCGGCGGCAGTGTGCGGATCCCCGCGTCGTTCTGCGGTGTCGTGGGTTTCAAGCCCACACACGGGCGCATCCCGCTGTATCCGGCCAGTCCGTTCGGACCGCTGGCACATGCCGGGCCCATCGCCCGAACGGTGGAGGATGTGGCGCTGTTGATGGACATCCTGTCCCTGCCCGATCCGCGGGATCCGACCGCGGGCGCACCACCGCTGACGACCTTCCGGGGTGAGCTCCAGCGTGAGGTGCGCGGAGCGACGGTCGGCTATTCGGCGAATCTCGGCTTCGCCCAGGTGGATCCGGAGGTCGCGGCGGTCGTCGGGGCCGCCGTGCGGAAGCTGGACGAGGCCGGCTTGCGGGTGGTGGAGGCGGATCCGGGCTTCGCCGATCCGCGCGAGGCGTTCGAACAGATGTGGGCGGCCGGCGCGGCGACCCTGCTGTCGACCTTCCCGCCGGGTTCGCGCGACCGCGTCGATCCCGGACTGGGGGCCATGTGGGATCGCGGTCTGGCGCTCGGCGCGGTCGACTATCTGAACGCCCGCGCGGTGGCCGCCGAGATCGGAATCGCCATGGGCGCCTTCCATACCGTCTACGACGTGCTGATCACACCGACGATGCCGATCACCGCCTTCGAGGCCGGATACGATGTGCCGCCGGGAAGTTCGATGGACAGCTGGCCGCAGTGGACGCCGTTCACCTATCCGTTCAACCTCACCCAGCAACCGGCGATCAGCATTCCGGCGGGCACGACCGCCGCGGGGATGCCGGTGGGATTGCAGATCGTCGGCCCGCGCCACTCCGACGATTTCGTCCTGGCCCTGGCCCGCTTCGCCGAACTGGTTTTGGGCTAGTCGGTGGTAGACCGAGACACGGCCCGGAAACCCGTGTCACCGATCACGATCACGCCGGGACCGTCCAACCGTTCTGCCTCGTAAATAGCCTCATCGAGATGGGTCGACATCAGAAGCATCCATGCCTCCTACGGAGTGCCCGCCCCCAACGGGCCACCCGATTCCGCCGACAACCGCGTGTAGTAATCGCGCAACTCCTCGTCGGTCACCCTGAATACCAAGGCAGGGTCGACCGGCGCCTCGTGGACCGCCGTTATTCGCAATAGCCCCGCCTCATCCCGGTCGACCCGATACCCGGCTTCCGCACCGGCACGAATCACCGACTCCACGAGTTCGTCGGCACTCGGTTCAGACTTGTCCACGGCATGCTCCTCCAGGAAAAGCGGTGACCACTTGCCCGTTCTCGGCCACGATCACGGTCGGCTGGGCCGTCTTCACGATCGCTCCAGTGACATGGTTGACCAGATAGATTTGGCCGGTGTGACAGTACTTGCCGGAGCATGCACGAATCTTCAACTTGCGTCCCCCTCCATCGCGCACCGATCGGTGCCGATCCATGTAGCCACCGCCCCCTGCGGTGACTCCACGGATCAGAGTAGGACTGTCGACGAGATCCGCCGATCGAATTTCCGACCGGCCACGATTCGGTTGCCGGCATGGTGGTGCGGATCAGATGTCTTTGTCTGTGCTGAGAGACCGTGTGAAGGACAGGGTTTCGCCCTCGACGCCGCGTAGCCACAGCGCGTTGCATGCCGCGGCCAGTTCGGGCAGGCCCTCTTCGATGGTCGCGAAGACGTTGCCGGGTACCCAGCCCATATCGCCGTTGATCAGCAGGTTGTTGCGGTCGTAGAACAGGGCCAGGTCGGTGGCGCCCTGTTCGGCGTGCGCGGCCGAACCGGGTTCGTAGCCGTAGGCCGGATTGCCGATCTCCCACGGTTCGAAATCGAACAGGCAGACGTCGCCGGGAATCGGTGTGACCGTGGGGTTTTCGCGATGCGGGGCCGCCGTGATGCGCGGCACCAGGGTGTACACCTCGTTGCGCGCGTATTTGGCGTGGAACGCGTCGCCCTCCTGGGGCAGCGCGTCCCAGACCGCCGCGCAGGTGCGGGGCGCCTGGTCGTCCAGTAGTCGCGCCCGGCAGCGCACGCCGGCCTTGGTGAGGGTGATGGTGAGGTATCGGGCCATCGGGATCTCCTGTTCCGATCGGATGCCGGTGCGGCGCTACAGCTCGTCGAGGACTCCGTTCCAGAGCGCCAGTGCCTCGTCGACCTGTTCGGCGGTCACGATCAGCGGCGGGATCATCCGCACCACATTGCTGTAGGCGCCGCAGGTCAGCAGGAGCAGGCCACGCTGCGCCGCCAGCTGCTGCGCGGCCGCAGCCGTCGTGGTGTCGGGTTCGCCTGTGGCCGTGGTGAATTCGCTTCCGACGAGCAGTCCCAGGCCGCGCACGTCGCCGATCGCCTTGGTGGCGGCCGCCCGCGTTCCGGCCAGCAGTTGCGTGCCGCGGGCGGCGGCGTTGTCCACCAATCCTTCCGATTCGATGACGTCGATCGTGGCGACCGCGGCCGCGCACGCCACGGCATTGCCGCCGTAGGTGCCGCCCTGGGACCCGGGCCAGGCCTGGGCCATCAGTTCCTGCGGCGCGGCGATTCCGGACAACGGGAATCCGCTCGCCAATCCCTTGGCGATGGTGATGACATCGGCCCGCACGTCGAAATGCTGATGTCCGAAGAACTTTCCGGTGCGTCCGAAACCGGTCTGGATCTCGTCGAAGATCAGCAGGATGCCGTGCCGGTCGGCGCGTTCGCGCAGGCCCTGGAAGAACCGGGTGTTGCCCGGGATGTAGCCGCCCTCGCCGAGCACCGGCTCGACGACGAACGCCGCCGTTTCGGCGGGCGCGGTGAGCGTGGCCAGGATGTAGTCGAGTTCGCGCAGCGCGAAGTCGGTGGCTTCCTCCTCCGACCAGCCGTAGCGGTAGGCGGTGGGGAACGGGGCCACGTGGACGCCGCCCATGAGCGGGCTGAAGCCGGCCGAGAACCGGGTTCCGGAGGTGGTCATGGTCGCGGCGGCGACCGTGCGGCCGTGGAAGCCGCCGTGGAAGACCACCACATTCGGCCGGCCCGTGGCCTGCCGGGCCAGCCGCAGCGCCGCCTCCACCGCCTCGCTTCCGGAATTGGCGAAGAACACCGAATCCAGATGCGCGGGAAGCACATCGGCGAGTCGTTCGGTCAGCCGGAGCAGCGGCCGGTGCATGACCGTCGTGTACTGGCCGTGGATGAGGCTGCCGATCTGCTCGCGCGCGGCCTCCACCACCCGCGGATGACAGTGCCCGGTGCTGGTGACGCCGATCCCGGCGGTGAAGTCGAGGTACCGGCGCCCGTCGGTGCCGTACAGGTAGCAGCCCTCGCCGTGATCCACGGTGACCGGCGTGGCCTGCCGGAGTGCGGGGGAAAGTGCAGTCATGGTGATCCGCCTCCCGGCGACGGGAAATCCGGCGCGTGCGACGGCCGGATTCTTATTGTCGGATTGTTGACAATGTGTATAACATGACCGCGATGGTGACGGCAATGACAGCGCTGATCCGAGATGCTGTTCCGAGCTGAGGGGCGAGCGATGACGCACACGGTGACAGATTCGGACGAGGCGACGATCGCCGCGATCGACAGCGTGCCGACCGGCCTGTTCATCGGCGGCCGATGGCGCGAGACCGCCGCGCGGCTGCCGGTCGAGGATCCGGCCACCGGGCAGACGCTGACCGCTGTCGCCGACGCCGCGCCCGAGGACGGCGTCGCCGCGCTGGCCGCCGCCGCGGCGGCGCAGGCCGCCTGGGCGGATGTGCCCGCGCGAACCCGGTCCGAGATCCTGATGCGCGCCCACCGGGCGCTGCTCGACGACACCGAGCGGCTCGCCCGCATCGCCACGGCCGAGATGGGTAAGCCGCTGGCCGAGGCGCGCGGCGAGGTCGCGTACGCGGCGGAGTTCTTCCGCTGGTTCGCCGAGGAGGCGGTGCGGCTGGACGGCGGATACATGCCGGCGCCGGCCGGTGGGTCCCGCTTCGTGGTGGCGCGCCGGCCGGTCGGACCGAGCATCCTGATCACCCCGTGGAATTTTCCGATGGCGATGGCGACCCGCAAGATCGGCCCGGCGCTGGCCGCGGGCTGCACATGTGTCGTCAAACCTGCCGAGCAGACCCCGTTGTGTACCCTGGCGATCGCCGAAATATTGTCCGCCGCAGGCGTTCCCGACGGGGTGGTCAATGTCGTGACCACCTCCGATCCGGCGGCCGTGACCGGCGCGATGATCGCCGACCCGCGCTCGCGCAAGCTGTCGTTCACCGGATCGACCGCGGTCGGCAAGATCCTGCTGGAACAGTGCGCGCAGTCGGTCATGCGCACCTCGATGGAACTGGGCGGCAACGCACCCCTGATCGTGTTCGACGACGCCGATCTCGACACCGCGGTCGAAGGGGCGCTCGCGGCGAAGATGCGCAACATCGGTCAGGCCTGCACCGCGGCGAACCGAATCTATCTGCAGCGCGGCATCGCCGAGGAGTTCACCCGCCGCTTCACCGAGCGGATGGCGGCGCTGCCGATGGGACGCGGCGCCGACCCGGGCGTGGTGGTCGGACCGCTGATCGACGCCGCCGCCGTGGCGAAGGTATCGGAACTGGTCGCCGACGCGCGCCGGCGCGGCGCCACCGTCCTGCTCGGTGGAACCGCCGCCGAGGGGGCCGGATATTTCTATCCGCCCACGGTGCTGACCGGCGTCCCGGACGACGCCGCGATGTTCGGCACCGAAATCTTCGGCCCCGTAGCGGGTTTGTCGATCTTCGACACCGAGGACGAGGTGATCGAACGCGCCGACGACACCCCGTACGGCCTGGTGGCCTACGTGTTCACGGAGAATCTGCGGCGCGGATTGCGGGTGAGCGAGGCGCTCGACACCGGAATGGTCGGACTCAACCAGGGCGTGGTGTCGAATCCCGCGGCGCCGTTCGGCGGGGTGAAGGAATCGGGTCTCGGACGCGAGGGCGGCTTCGGCGGCATCGACGAATTCCTGGAGACCAAATACATCGGTGTGGCACTGTGATGCCGATGTATCGCATTGCCACCATTCCCGGCGACGGTATCGGCGTGGACGTCACGGCCGAGGCGGTCAAGGTTCTCGACGCGGTGCTGCCCGGCATCGCCTGGACCGAATTCGACTGGTCCTGTGAGCAATATCTGCGCACCGGCGCCATGATGCCCGACGACGGTCCG
Source organism: Nocardia violaceofusca NBRC 14427 (assembly GCF_963869435.1). Lineage (NCBI taxonomy): Bacteria > Bacillati > Actinomycetota > Actinomycetes > Mycobacteriales > Nocardiaceae > Nocardia > Nocardia violaceofusca. Next base: position 63,625 of record NZ_CAWMPM010000043.1, on the reverse strand, counting down.
CAGCAGCTCGCCGATTTCGACGCGATTCTGCTCGGCGCCGTGGGATTTCCCGGTGTCGCCGACCATATTTCGCTGTGGGGCCTGCTGATCCCGCTGCGCCGCGCCTTCGGGCAGTACGTCAATCTGCGCCCGGTCCGGCTGCTGCCCGGCACCGAATCCGCGTTGCGCGGGCGCGGCGCGGACGATCTCGACATTCTCATCGTGCGGGAGAATTCCGAGGGCGAGTATTCCGCGATCGGCGGAATGCACAACCCCGGGCGGCCCGACGAATTCGTGGTTCAGGAATCGATATTCACCCGTACCGGATGTGAACGCATCATCCGTTACGCCTTCGAACAGGCGCGCCGGCGCGACCGCAGACTGTGTTCGGCCACCAAATCCAACGGCCTCATTCATTCGATGCCGTACTGGGACAGCGTCTTCGAGCGGATCGCCGCCGAGTATCCGGATGTCGAGACGCGGCAGATGCATGTGGACGCGCTGGCCGCCGAGATCGTGTTGCATCCGGATCGGCTCGACGTGATCGTGGGTTCGAATCTGTTCGGCGACATCCTCTCCGACCTCGCCGCCGCCGTCACCGGAGGGCTCGGGCTCGCCCCGTCGGGGAATATCAATCCCGAGCGGGACGCGCCCTCGATGTTCGAGGCGGTGCACGGCAGCGCGCCCGATATCGCGGGGATGGGTATCGCCGATCCGGTGGCGCAGATCCTCGCCGGCGCGATGATGCTCGACCACCTGGGCGAATCCGCGGCGGCCGCGGCCGTCGACCGCGCGGTCTGCGATGTGCTCGCCGAGGGGAAGGTCCTCACACCGGATCTGGGCGGTACGGCGACCACGGCCGATCTCGGCACCGCGATCGCCGAGCGGGCCGCGGCCCTCGTCACGCACTAGGGACGGCGATACACAAGGTCAGGATGTCAGCCAGATCGCTTCTGCCGCAGGGCTTCCCAGATCGATGGTCTGCTCGCCGATCCGCACCGCGATGGTGCCGGCGAAATCGCGCCGCTCCACCACGGTGATCACGGTGTCCAGCGCGATGCCGACGGAATCGAAATACCGCAGCATGGCGGGATCGAAATCGGAGATGCGCGCCACCCGGCCGGACTGTCCGGCCTGGAAGTCGCTGAGCTGATGGGCGGGCGGGGTGGGGACCGCGCCGTCGACGGAGGGGATCGGATCGCCGTGCGGATCGCGGTCGGGATGGCCGAGTTTGGCGTCGATGCGTTCGACGAGCGTCTCCGACACCGCGTGCTCGAGCACCTCGGCCTCGTCGTGCACCTCGTCCCAGCCGTAGCCGAGCTCGCTGACCAGGAACGTTTCGATCAGCCGGTGGCGGCGCACCATGGCGACGGCGGCCCGGCGGCCGTTGTCGGTCAGGGTGATGGCGCCGTAGCGGGCGTGTTCGACCAGGCCCTGATCGGCGAGTTTGCGCACCGCCTCCGACACCGTCGACGCCGACACCCCGATCCGCTCGGCCAGCAGTTTGGTCGACACCTTCTCCTGCGACCACTCCTGCGCACTCCAGATCACCTTCAGATAATCCTGAGCGACCGACGACAGCGAGGGAGCCACATTCGCCGCGCGCCCGGCCACACCCCCATCGGGTTGTGACGCAGCGGAATCTGCCAGCTCACGCCGGGTGGCGACATCACGTTTTCCGGGCACGTATCGAGCTTAGCGGGGGGAGCGACGCGGCCGGAGGAGGCAGCCTGCGTAACCACGCAGGCCGCCGCGGACCCCGCCATCGGGCACAGCGGGGGGAGCGACGCGGCCGGAGGAGGCAGCCTGCGTAACCACGCAGGCCGCCGCGGACCCCGCCGATCAGGTAGAGCGGGAGCGACGCGGCCGGAGGAGGCAGCCTGCGTAACCACGGAGGCCGCCGCGGGTGGGTGACGGTCGGGTGAACAACCGCCCCGCCGAATCCCGGTTCGTGACCGTGTTTGCGTAGGCTTCGGTGTGTGCAGAGATGGCGAAGTCTCGAGGAAATGCCACCGGACTGGGGCCGGTGTGTGCTCACCATCGGCGTGTTCGACGGTGTGCACCGCGGTCACGCCCAATTGATCAGCCGTGCGGTGAAATCCGCTGCGGTGCGCGGTGTTCCCTCGGTTCTCATGACCTTCGACCCGCATCCGATGGAAGTGGTGCGTCCGGGATCGCATCCGGCGCAGCTCACCACGTTGACCAGGCGCGCGGAACTGGTCGAGGAACTCGGTATCGATGTCTTCCTGGTGATGCCGTTCACCCAGGACTTCATGAAACTCACCCCGGGCCGCTACGTGCACGACCTGCTGGTCGAGAAGTTGCATGTCGCCGAGGTCGTGGTGGGCGACAACTTCACCTTCGGCAAGAAGGCGGCCGGGACCGTGGAGACCATGCGCGAGCTGGGCGGCCGGTTCGGTTTCGAGGTCGACGGCGTGACACTGCTCGGCGAACACGCGGTCACACTCTCCTCCACCTATATCCGCGCCTGCGTCGACGCCGGTGACATGGCCGCGGCGGCCGACGCGCTCGGGCGTCCGCACCGGGTCGAGGGTGTCGTGGTCCACGGCGACGGTCGCGGTCGCGAACTCGGTTTCCCGACCGCCAACGTGGCTCCGCCGATGCATGCGGCGATCCCGGCCGACGGTGTGTACGCGGGGTGGTTCACCGTGCTGGCCGCCGGCGAGACGGTCGGCGTCACGCGTCCGGGCAAGCGGGCCATGGCCGCGATCTCGGTGGGCACCAACCCCACCTTCTCCGGCCGCACCCGCACGGTCGAGGCCTTCGTCCTGGACACCGAGGCGGATCTGTACGGCCAGCATGTCGCGGTGGACTTCGTCCAGCATCTGCGCGGTATGCGCCGCTTCGACTCGATCGACGATCTGGTCCGGGCCATGGGCGAGGACGTCGAGCAGACGCGGCAGGTGCTCGCCGCCGCCGAGGCGAGCGAAGCGCAGCGCTGAGCGAATCCGGGTCGGCCCGATTCGGTCCGGCTGCGCTGATCCGGTAGGCTGGCTCGTCGGGTCTGCTGCGGTCCGCGGTGGCGCCCGCCCGGGATTTCCCGGTTTCCTCGAGCGCGGACTGAGAATCAAGGAGTGTTTCGTGGCTCTGACCACCGAGCAGAAGTCGGCCATCCTCAAGGAGTACGGCCTGCACGAGAAGGACACCGGTTCGCCGGAGGCCCAGATCGCGCTGCTGTCCAAGCGGATCTCCGACCTCACCGAGCACCTGAAGGTGCACAAGCACGATCACCACACCCGCCACGGCCTGCTGGGTCTGATCGGTCGCCGTCGGCGGCTGTCGAAGTACCTGCAGGACAAGGACATCGAGCGCTACCGTTCGCTGATCGAGCGGCTCGGACTGCGGCGTTGATCTGTTCGCGCCCGCACGGACGCGAGACAGACGCGCTGACAATCACAGGTAGTTAACGCGCAGCCGATGGGGAGGCATAGAATCTCCCCGTCGGCTAGTCGTATATCGGCACCGCACCAGCCGTATGCACCCGCACGCGTGGCGTCGGTCTTCGGTAGTGGCCTTTCGGCGAGAGTTGCCGGCGGGCTTCGATCGATGACCGCCTCCGCGTCGCCGGTTCCATGGGGGATCGGCCGGGTGTCGCGCCGCAGCCAGGAGGGCTGTCGCGCGCCCGAACCCGGGTACGGCTGCCCCTGTGCAGGGAAGCCGCTGCCTCCGGGCAGGGAGAAACAGCGCAGGGACACCCAGCCGGATCGCGCCGCGAGGGCGTTCGATCCGGCGAGACGAGAGGTTGAGACAGAAATATGACCGAATCCCAGACGAGCTCCGCCATCGAGGTCGAACCCGGTGTGTTCGAATCGGTGGCCCTGATCGACAACGGGAGCTACGGCACCCGCACCGTCCGGTTCGAGACCGGGCGTCTGGCCAAGCAGGCCGCCGGCTCCGTCGTCGCCTACCTGGACGACGAGACCATGCTGCTGTCGGCCACCACGGCCGGTAAGCACCCCAAGGACCAGTTCGACTTCTTCCCGCTGACGGTCGACGTCGAGGAGCGCATGTACGCCGCGGGCCGCATCCCCGGCTCGTTCTTCCGTCGCGAGGGCCGCCCCTCCACCGACGCGATCCTGACCTGCCGCCTGATCGACCGCCCGCTGCGCCCGTCGTTCGTCGACGGCCTGCGCAACGAGATCCAGGTCGTGGTCACGGTGATGAGCCTGGATCCCAACGATCTCTACGACGTGGTCGCGATCAACGCGGCCTCGGCCTCGACTCAGATTGCGGGACTGCCGTTCTCGGGTCCGGTCGGCGGTGTGCGGGTGGCCCTGATCCAGGGCCAGTGGGTCGCGTTCCCGACCGTCGAGCAGCTGGAGGAGGCCGTGTTCGACATGGTCGTCGCCGGCCGCGTCGTCGAATCCGGCGACGTCGCGATCATGATGGTCGAGGCCGAGGCGACCGAGAAGGTCATCGCCCTGGTCGAGGACGGTGCGCAGGCGCCGACGGAAACCGTTGTGGCCGAAGGCCTCGAGGCGGCCAAGCCGTTCATCGCGCGACTGTGCAAGGCGCAGGCCGATCTGGCGGCGCTGGCCTCCAAGCCCACCGAGGACTTCCCGCTCTTCCCGCCGTACGAGGCCGACGTCTACACCGCGGTCGAGGGCACCGCGAAGAACCCGCTGAGCGAGGCGCTGTCGATCGCCGGCAAGCAGGAGCGCGAGGAGCGCATCGACGAGATCAAGCTCGAGGTGCTCTCGGCGCTGACCGAGGACTTCGAGGGCCGCGAGAAGGAGATCGGCGCGGCGTTCCGCTCGGTCACCAAGAAGCTTGTGCGCCAGCGCATCCTGTCCGACGGCTTCCGCATCGACGGGCGTGGCCTGGCCGATATCCGGGCGCTGTCCGCCGAGGTCGCCGTGGTGCCGCGGGCGCACGGTTCGGCGCTGTTCGAGCGCGGTGAGACCCAGATCCTGGGCGTCACCACCCTCGACATGGTGAAGATGGCTCAGCAGGTCGATTCGCTCGGCCCGGAGACCAGCAAGCGCTACATGCACCACTACAACTTCCCGCCGTTCTCCACCGGTGAGACCGGCCGCGTCGGCTCGCCCAAGCGGCGCGAGATCGGCCACGGCGCGCTGGCCGAGCGGGCGCTGGTGCCGGTGCTGCCGAGCCAGGAGGAGTTCCCCTACGCCATCCGTCAGGTGTCGGAGGCGCTGAGCTCCAACGGATCCACCTCGATGGGTTCGGTGTGTGCCTCCACGCTGTCGCTGCTGAACGCGGGTGTGCCGCTGAAGTCGCCGGTCGCCGGTATCGCCATGGGTCTGGTGTCCGACGAGGTCGCCGGCGACAACGGTGAGTCGGAGACCCGCTACGTCGCGCTGACCGACATCCTCGGCGCCGAGGACGCCTTCGGCGATATGGACTTCAAGGTCGCCGGTACCCGCGACTTCGTCACCGCGCTGCAGCTGGACACCAAGCTCGACGGCATTCCGTCGAAGGTGCTGGCGGGTGCGCTGAACCAGGCTCGCGACGCGCGCCTGACCATCCTGGACGTGATGGCCGAGGCCATCGCCACCCCGGATGAGATGAGCCCCTACGCGCCGCGCGTCACCGCGATCAAGATCCCGGTCGACAAGATCGGCGAGGTGATCGGGCCCAAGGGCAAGGTCATCAACCAGATCACCGAGGACACCGGCGCAAACATCTCCATCGAGGACGACGGCACCGTGTTCGTCGGCGCGACCGACGGCCCGTCGGCGCAGGCCGCGATCGACGCGATCAACGCCATCGCCAACCCGCAGCTGCCGAAGGTCGGCGAGCGCTTCCTGGGCACGGTCGTCAAGACCACCGCCTTCGGCGCGTTCGTCTCGCTGCTGCCGGGCCGCGACGGTCTGGTGCACATCTCGAAGCTGGGCAACGGCAAGCGGGTCGGCAAGGTCGAGGACGTGGTGAACGTCGGCGACAAGATCCGGGTCGAGATCGCCGATATCGACAACCGCGGCAAGATCTCGCTGGTCCCGGTCGCCGAAGAAGACACCGCAGAGGCATCCGCCCCCGCCGCCGACGAGGCTCCGGCTGCAGCCGAGGCCGCGGCCGAGTAAATAGTTGGATGTGACGAAGAAGAAGTCCTCGGCGCGCGCCGCGAAGCCCTCGGTTTCGACGCGCGCGCCGGGCAGCACAGCTCGCGCGACGAAGACGAAGCAAGCCTCGCGCGCGAGGACCCCGGCGAATACCCCCAGCGCCGACGCCCCCTTGCTCGCCCTCGAGCAGGGGGGCTCTTCGCTGGTGCTCGCCGAGGACGGTTCGTTCTCCGACACGGGGGTGCGGCGTACGGTACTGCCCGGCGGATTGCGGGTGGTCACCGAACATGTGCCCGCCGTGCGATCGGCATCGATCGGCGTGTGGGTCGGTGTGGGGTCGCGCGACGAGAGCCCCACCGTGGCCGGCGCCGCGCATTTCCTGGAACACCTGCTGTTCAAGGCGACCCCGACCCGGACGGCGCTGGACATCGCCGAGGCCGTCGACGCGGTCGGCGGAGAACTCAACGCGTTCACCGCCAAGGAGCAGACCTGCTACTACGCGCACGTACTGGACGACGATCTGCCGCTCGCGGTCGACGTCGTCTCCGACGTGGTGCTGAACGGACTGTGCCGTCCGATCGACGTCGACGTGGAGCGTCAGGTGGTGCTCGAGGAGATCTCGATGCGCGACGACGATCCGGAGGACCTGGTCGGCGACTCGTTCCTGACCGCGCTGTTCGGCGATCATCCGATCGGGCGGCCGGTGATCGGCACCGTCGACTCGATCGAGCAGATGACGGCCGCGCAGCTGCGCGGGTTCCATCTACGGCGCTATCGTCCGGACCGGATGGTGGTGGCGGTGGCCGGCAACATCGAGCACGAACACACCGTGGAGCTGGTGCAGCGTGCGTTCGCCGACCGGCTCGATCCGTTACGGGAACCGGCGCCGCGCCGGGAGGGCCACTTCCGCAAGCGCACCGCACCGCAGCTGCAGTGGACCTACCGCGACAGCGAACAGGCGCATCTGGTGTTCGGAATGCGCGCCTTCGGCCGGCACGAAGGGCATAAGCGCTGGCCGCTGTCGGTGTTGAACACCGTGCTCGGCGGTGGGCTCAGTTCCCGTCTCTTCCAGAAGATTCGGGAGGAACGCGGCCTGGCGTATTCGGTGTATTCCAGTGTCGACACCTTCGCCGACACCGGCGCGTTCTCGGTCTATCTGGGATGTCAGCCGGAAAACCTCGGCGAGGTGACGACATTGGCGCGTGAGGTGCTGGAAGATGTTGCCGCCAACGGGATCACCGATGCCGAATGCGCCCGGGCCAAGGGGTCGCTGCGTGGCGGGCTGGTGCTGGGCCTCGAGGATTCCGGCTCGCGGATGAACCGCATCGGCCGCAGCGAACTCAGCTACGGCAATCACCGCAGCGTCTCGGAGACGCTGGCACGTATCGATGCCGTCACCACCGCGGAGGTCTCCGCGATCGCCCGCACCCTGCTGGCGCGGCCGTACGCGGCGTCGGTGGCGGGACCGTATCGGCGCGCGCGCGATCTGCCCGGTGCGGTGAAGCGATTGGTGGACTGAGTCAGTCGCGCGGTGCGGCGCCGGAGTCGCCCGCGCGATTGGCGGCGCCCACCACCGCCGCGAGCAGTCCGGGCAGGGCGTGCTCGACCTCCTCGGAGCGCAGCCGGGCATAGGTCTGGCCGTCGGCGACGATACGTTCGGTGACCCCGGCCTCGCGCAGGATCTTCAGGTGGTGGGTCGCGGTCGATTTGTTGATGGTGTCGTAGAGCATGCCGCAGCGCACCGGGCCGCCGGCATTGCTGAGCCTGCGCACCATCTCGAGTCGTACCGGGTCGTGCAGGGCACCGAGCACCTCCTGCACGGTGGCGACCGGATGCGATTCCACGGTCTTGTTGCTATCGCTCATGATCTTTCTCACGGGAAATTCGGTTTGATGGGAATCAAACCATCGCTACGGTGGTTGAGTTCGATCGCAATCAAACTTACCTGATGGAGAGAATCGATGGCCGCAACTGTCACGGTTGCACCGGCTCAGCGGACCACACAGTCCTGGGCCTATGCACTGATTCTGGTCGCCAGTGGAGTCGCGCTCGGTGTGTCCGGTGTTCCCGCCCCGCTCTACGGCCTGTACCAGAAGGAGTGGCATTTCTCGCCGCTGACCACCACCATCGTCTTCGCCGTCTACGCCGTCGCCGCCCTGGCCGCGGTGCTGGTGTCGGGCAAGATCTCCGATGTGGTCGGCCGCAAACCGGTGCTGCTGGGCGCACTCGCCACGATGGTGCTCGGGCTGGTCGTCTTCCTGTTCGCCGACAATGTCGCGATGCTGCTGGTCGCGCGGGCGCTGCACGGTGTGGCCGTCGGCGCGACCGTGGTGGCCGGGGCGGCGGCACTGCTGGATCTGCGTCCGCAGCACGGTGCGCGATCGGGACAGTTGACCGGTGTGGCCTTCAATGTCGGTATGGCCGTGGCCATTCTGGGTTCGGCACTGCTGGCGCAGTACGTCCCGCATCCGCTGCGCACGCCGTATGTGGTCATCACGGTGTTCTGCCTGCTGATCGGCGTCGGCGTGGTGGTGATGACCGAAACCCACACCGCGCGGATGTCGGGTCCGATCCGGATCGCGAAACCGGCGGTACCGCAGGAGATCCGGGCCGATTTCTGGTTCTCGGCGCTCGGCGTGATGGCGGCCTGGTCGGTGCTCGGTGTACTGCTGTCGCTGTATCCCTCGCTGGCCGCGGAGAAGACCGGCGTGCACAATCTGGTCTTCGGCGGTGCCGTGGTCGCCTCCACCGCGACGGCCGGGGCCCTGGCGCAGCTGTTCGCGACCGCGATTCCGGCGCGACGCGCGGCCATCGGCGGTGATACCGGGATGGCGATCGCCCTGCTGCTGACCCTTCCGGCGCTGGCGACTCACAACTGGGTGGTCGTCCTGCTGGCCGGAGTCCTGCTCGGCACCACCTTCGGCCTGGGCTTCGGCGGATCGCTGCGGCATCTGTCGAATGTGGTGCCGCAGCACAAGCGCGGCGAGACCATGTCCGCCTACTACCTGCTGGCCTATACCGCGATGGCGCTGCCGACGGTCCTGGCCGGCTGGGCCGCCACCCAGTGGGGGATGGGCACGATCTTCCCGTGGTTCGTGGTGGTGGTCGCGCTGGCGTGCCTGGCCGCGGCCGCGATCGGTGTCCGCGGGAGTCGCGCGGCGGCCTGACCGCCGCGAAACAGGTTGCCGGACAAGACGACGCGGTGTGGCGGATTCGAATTCTCGTTACTATGCGCCCATGGCTCGGCGGGGGACTTTTCTGCAGCGGCAGGCTCAGCGGATACAGCGCTCGGCATTGCTGGTATCGGTCGTCACGGTGGTGCTCGGCGGCTTGGCGATCGCGGGTATCGCCTGGTGGGCGCTGTGGCTCGTGCTCGGCGCGAAGGCCGATACGCCGAATCAGCTCGATCTGACCAAGATCGCGTTGTCGGTCTCGGCCGGCGTCGGCGGTGCGGTGGCCCTGGTCGTGGCCTATCGCAAGCAGCGCGACAACGAACGCGGCCGCTTCGCGCAACTGTTCGGCGCCGCCGCGGCGCAACTGGGCAATGCCGATGTCGCGGTGCGGATCGCCGGCGTCTACGCGATGGCCGGGGTGGCCGACGAATTCGCGACACGCGGCATGCGGCAGCAGTGCATCGACGTGCTGTGCGGCTATCTGCGCCTGCCCTACGATCCCGAGGAGGGCGCCACCCACCTGAGCTCCCGCAAGGTCACCGAGGAGGCGGGGAGCTCCCAGGTGGAGCGGGCCTACCAACTGCGTCAGAACGATCGTGAAGTGCGTCGCACCATCGTCTCGGTGATCGCCTCGCGGCTGCGCCCGACGGCCGAAATATCCTGGTCCGCATATAATTTCAACTTCGACGACGCGGTGCTCGAGGATGTGGACTTCCGTGGCGCGGTCTTCGCCGGCCGGCATACGCATCTGCGCGGCGCGCGTTTCACCGGTAGCCGCTCGGCCAATTTCACCGACGTCAAATTCGTCGGGCAGCATGTCACCTTCCATGCCGCGCAATTCGACAACGATGTGCTGTTCCACAACACGCACTTCGCCACCACCGCCTATACCGACCACACCGCCAGGGCCGGAACGAGTTTCGTGGACGCGGTCTTCCATCGGGGTGCCGACTTCACCGGCGCCGAATTCCTCGGTCCGGGAACACGATTCCTGCGCGCCCGCTTCGCCGGCGAATCGACGTCGCTCAGTGGCGCGAGCTTCGGGGCCGATATGACGGATTTCCGGGAGACCCGCTTCGAGGGCGGCCGAACGCATTTCGACGACGTCCGCTTCGCGGGCGCGGACACCCGTTTCGACGACGCCGTGATCCGCGGTTCGCACATCACGTTCGCCGACACCCGTTTCGATGCCTCCCACACGGTGTTCGACAACGCCCGCATCGGCGCCGATGGTGACTCGCCGCACGCCGATTTCCGTGGCGCCACCTGTCGCGGCAGCGTCTCGACCGAGGGTGCTGCGATCCCCGGCTGCCCGTTCGGCCCCGCGGCGCCGGAGGAGACGCCGGCACCGCAGGGGGTCCGAGAACCTGACGGCGCCGTCCTGTCGTCGCCGGACAACCGGACACGTGAGTAACTGCGGCCGGTAGGCGCTGACGGCGAATCGGGTGCACCGCGCCCGCGGCGGCTCCGGATGATCACGGTCCGCCGAGTGATACTCCGCTCCGCGCTCGCCCGGTACCGTCGGTGCCATGAAGATTCGTGGTGCTGTGCTCGAGCGGATCGGCGACCCGATTCCCTACGCCGATTCGACCCCGATCGTGATCGAGGATCTGGAGTTGGCGGAGCCGGGGCCGGGCGAGTTGCTGGTCCGGATCGAGGCGGCCGGACTGTGCCATTCGGACCTGTCGGTGGTCGACGGAAACCGGGTGCGGCCGGTGCCGATGCTGCTGGGGCACGAAGCGGCCGGACGGGTCGAGCAGGTGGGCCCGGGTGACAGTGATCTGCGGGTCGGCCAGCGCGTCGTGATGACCTTCCTGCCGCGCTGCGGGCAGTGCGAGGGCTGCGCCACCGACGGCCGCACCCCGTGCGTACCGGGCAGCGTCGCCAACAACGAGGGCGAGTTGCTGGGCGGCGGGCGGCGGCTGCGCGGCGCGAACGGTGCCGTGCACCACCATCTCGGCGTCTCCGGATTCGCCACCCACGCCGTGGTCGATCGGCGCTCGGTGGTGCCGGTCGACGACGACGTGCCGCCGGAGATCGCCGCCGTACTCGGCTGCGCGGTCCTCACCGGCGGCGGAGCGCTGCTGAATTCGGCCCGGCCCAGCGCGGGTGATCGCATCATGGTCGTCGGGCTCGGCGGCGTCGGGATGGCCGCGGTGCTGGTCGCCGCCTCGCTGCGGGAAAGCCTCGGCGCGGAGGTCATCGCCGTCGATACCGTGCCCGAAAAGCTCACGCTGGCACGTGAACTCGGCGCCACCCAGGTGTACACCCCGGCCGAGGTGGCCGAGCGCGGAATCGCCGCGGAGGTTGTCGTGGAGGCCGCGGGAAATGTGCGGGCCTTCGAGACCGCGGTGGCCGCCACCGCCCCGGGCGGTACCACCGTCACCGTCGGACTGCCCAATCCCGAAGCGCGCGCGAGCATTTCGCCGCTCGGGCTGGTCGCGCAGGGACGGTCGATCGTGGGCAGTTACCTCGGCTCCGCGGTTCCGGCGCGCGACATCCCGGAATACGTGCGGATGTGGCGGGAGGGGCGGCTGCCGGTCGAACGACTGGTGTCCTCGCGTATCCGGCTCGACGAGATCAATCACGCGATGGACGAGCTGGCCGCCGGCCACGCCCTGCGCCAGGTGATCATGTTCGACTGACCCGGGGTGACCTACGCGACTTCCGGGTGACCGGTGTGGCGGCGGCCGGTGCCCCTGCCGATAGGCTCTGAGCGCAACGGGCATCGAACGGTATGTGAGGAGTTCACGGTGGCGACGAACCGGATCCGGGTGGGCGTACTCGGCGCGCAGGGCAAGGTCGGGCAGGCGATCTGCGCGGCGGTCGAGGCAGCCGACGACCTGGAGCTGGTCGCCGGCGTCGACAAGGACGACGCGCTGGATGCGTTCACCGAGGCCGGCGCCCAGGTGGTGGTCGACTTCACCCATCCCGATGTGGTGATGCCGAATCTGAAGTGGTTGGTGGAACACGGCATTCACGCCGTGGTCGGCACCACCGGATTCGACGAAGCCCGGCTCGAGCAGGTGCGCTCCTGGCTTGCGAGCAATCCCGAGGTGGGCGTGCTGATCGCCCCCAACTTCGCGATCGGCGCGGTGCTGTCGATGCGGTTCGCCGAACAGGCCGCGCGCTGGTTCGATTCGGTCGAGGTCATCGAACTGCATCATCCGAACAAGGCCGACGCACCCTCCGGCACCGCCTACCGGACCGCCGGCATCATCGCCGAAGCCCGCAAACAGGCCGGTGTGGGCCCGAGCCCCGACGCCACCACCACCGAACTCGACGGCGCGCGCGGGGCGAGCGTCGACGGGGTGCGGGTGCATTCGGTGCGGCTGGCCGGGCTGGTCGCGCACCAGGAGGTGCTGTTCGGCACCCAGGGCGAAACGCTCACGATCCGCCACGACTCGATCGACCGCACCTCCTTCGCTCCGGGCGTGCTGCTGGGTGTGCGGCAGATCGGCGCCCGCCCGGGACTCACCGTCGGGCTCGATCCGCTGCTGGACCTGTGAACGAGCGCGACAGCGGGCGGCAGGTGCTGCGCATCGTCGCCTTCATCGCCTTCCTGGTCATCGCGCTGGCTTTCTATTTCCTGCTGCTGGGCCGCATCGCGATCGAACTGCTGACCTCGGGCAAGGCCGCCGCCGTCGCGATGGGCGTGGGCGTGCTGATCCTGCCGATTCTCGGGGTGTGGGTGATGGCCACCAGCATTCGCGCCGCGCTCGCCCACCAGCACCTGGCCCGGCGCATCCATGACGAGGGCCTCGAACTCGACGTCTCCGAGCTGCCTCGCCGCCCCTCCGGCCGGCTGGAGAAGGCCGCGGCCGACGAGTTGTTCGAACAGGTCAAGAAGGAGTGGGAAGCCGACCCCGACAACTGGCGCACCAACTACCGCGCCGCCCGCGCCTACGACTACGCCGGCGATCGCTCCCGCGCCCGCGACATCATGCGCCGCGCCGTGGAACTCGAGCGCGTCGAACGCCGGACCGGGTCCTGACACCCCATCGGCCCCACTAGGCTCGCCTGGGTGCCGACGTTGCTGATCATCCACCACACGCCTTCGCCGTTCCTCCAGGACATGTTCGAAGCGGTGGTCGCGGGCGCGACCGACCCCGAGATCGAGGGGGTCGAGGTGGTGCGCCGGGCGGCGCTGGCGGTGACCGCGAGCGATGTGCTCGCCGCCGACGGCTACGTCCTGGGCACGCCGGCCAATCTCGGCTACATGTCGGGCGCGCTCAAACACGCCTTCGACACCTTCTACTACCCGTGTCTGGACAGCACCCGCGGCCGGCCGTTCGGGGTGTACATCCACGGCAATCAGGGCACCGAGGGGGCCGAGCGCAGCATCACGACCGTGACGACCGGGATGGGATGGCAGCAGGCCGCCGCACCGGTGATCGTCACCGGTCAGCCCGGCAAAGACGACCGGGAGAAGTGCTGGGAACTGGGGGCGACGATCGCGGCGCAGTTGACCGCGTGAGCCGATGACCCGATTTCTGGTGTCTCACACGGATATCACCGGCACCGTCATACTCGACGGCAGGACGTCGCGCTCACTGGTGGGGCGCGGTGTGGTGTTCGGGTTTCGGGAAGGGTGAGGACCATATGACGCCATCGCGGCGGATCGGTCTGGTCGAGGACCACGAGTCGGTCGCGCTCGGCTTGGCCAGCATGCTGGCCGGCGAAAGCGATCTGGAACTGGTCATCACCGCCGGAACGGTGTCCGAATTGCTCTCGGCGGCACCGGAATTGGATCTGGTGATTCTCGATCTACGGCTCGCCGACGGCTCCACCCCGCAGTCCAACGTGCAGGCCCTGCGCGACCGCGGGGTCGAGGTGCTGGTGTTCACCGGAGCCGACAATCCGTTCCTGGTGCGCTCGGCGGCGCGGGCCGGGGTGCTGGGCGTGGTTCGCAAATCCGAGGATGTGCAGACCGTGGTCGCCGCGGTGCGCGCCGCCGCGAGCGGCGAACAGGTGGTCACCACCGATTGGGCCGCCGCCATCGACGGAGATCCGCAGCTGCCCGATGTCGGCCTGAGCCCGCGCCAGCAGGAGGTGCTGACCCTCTACGCGTCCGGCGAGAAGGCCTCGCGGGTGGCGCGGTTGACCGGGCTCTCGGAACAGACCGTCAACGACTATCTGGGCCGGATCCGCCAGAAGTACGCCGACGCCGGTCGCCCGGCGCCCACCAAGACCGACCTCTACAAGCGTGCGGTGGAGGACGGGTGGCTGCCGGTGCCCGAGCGCAACAACCAGGCATGATCGCGGTCGACGCACCCGGAGTCTTCGCCCGCACCGCGGCCGCGGCCCGCATCCGGGTTCCCAGCCGCGCCCAGGTGCGCGCCGATACTCCCGCGGTGGAGCGCGTCATGCGCCGGCTGGGTCTCTCGGTCGGCGCGGGCGGGGTGATCATGGGCCTCGCCGACGTTCCGGAGATCACCGAGCAGGCCCAGTTCACGCCCGCCTGGTGGACGCCGGCCGCAGGCGCGCTCGCGTTCGGACTGTTCCCGGTACTGGCCCTGCTGTCGATCCGGTCGAGCCCGCGCACCATCCGGCTGATGTCGGGCTGTGCCGCGGTGGCCTTCCTGTCCGCGGTGGCGACCATGCTGATCGGACTCGACACCCACAGCATCGGCGCGAATTCGGTGTGGCTGTACCGGATGCTGCCGCTCGGGGTGCTCGCGGCGACGTTGGCGTGGCCGACGCTCGTCGCCATCGCCTATCTGCTGCTCGGGTCGGCGGCCGTCGCGTCGACGAATATCTATCTGGCCGAACAGTTCACGGCAGCGTCGGTGCTCAGCGCGTTCGCCCGCGCGGTCGGGTTGTCGGCGCTGTTCCTGTGGTGCGTGGTCTCGGCGCTGTCGGCCGCGGCCCGGGTGGACCGCGAATCGGTGGCGGCGAGCAGACAGGCCGCCGAAGCCGCCGCGGCCGCGGCGCGCGACAACGAGAGCGCCCGCTTCGCCGCCCTCATCCACGACGCCGTCCTGTCCACGCTGCTGGACGCCTCGCGCGGCAGCGAACCCTCCGACGTGTTGCGACGGCAGGCCGAACGCACCCTGGACCAACTCGACGAGATCCGGGTCGAATCGCGCGAACCCGATGTGCTCGACGCCCGTGCGGCCGTGAACTTCCTGCGCGCCTCGGTGCACGAGGTGAACGCCGGCGTTCGCTTCACCACCAGGACCTGGCCGGGCTTCGACGACCTGCGCATGCCCGCCGCCGCCGCACGCACCCTCGCCGCCGCCCTGGCCGAGGCGATCCGCAACAGTCTGCGTCACGCCCCGGTGCCCGGTCGCGCGGTGACGCGCACGGTGACCTGCACGATCAGCGCGGGCAGCATTCGGGTCGTCTTCGCCGACGACGGTGCGGGATTCGATGTGAACGCGGTCTCCGCGGACCGGCTCGGCATCTCCGTGAGCATTCTGGGCCGCATGCGCCAGCTGGCCGGCGGCGCCGGATTCGTGGAATCGCAACCCGGGGAGGGCACCGCGGTGACGTTGGTCTGGGGTGGTGACGGTGCGCACTGAAACCGGTCGGGAGCAAGCGTTCGGTCTGCGCGAGCTGCTGGGGCTGCGCGGCGGTACCGCCTGGCTGTTCCTGGTCCTTCTCGAAGTGACCATCACTCTCTACATGGTCCGCAACCTCGACACCACGAATGCGCTGCCCGCGGTGACCGCGCTGATCGTGATGGTGGTGGCCGGTGCGCTGGTGCTGGTGGCTCCCGGTGATCCGCTGCCCTGGACCGTGACGATCTTCGTCGCCGCCGCCGGGCCGGTCGCCACCGCGCTGACCTCCGCCGATCCCGGCACACCGGAAACCCGGCACATGGTGTGGACCACCTTCGCGACCTCGTATGTGCTGGCCGTGCTGGTACTGCGGGGCCGGATGGGCACGGCGTGGCTGGGCGTGGCCGGAGTCGCGGTCGTCATCGGTGTCGACGGCGCGCGGGCCTGGCTGAGCGCGAGCGCCATCGTCGCCGCGATCGTGCCCATCGGCACCGTCATCGCCATCTCGGTGTTCGCGCAGATCATGCGGCCCACCCAGCGGTCGCTGCGGATGTTGCGCGAGGAGGCGAGCGCCCAGGCCGCCGCCGAGGCGACGATGGCGGCCGCCGACGGCGAACGCACCCGGCAGCTGGAACGCCTGGACCGGGTGGCCCGCCCGATTCTGGAACGCATCGCCGAGGGCGCGGTCCTCACCGTCGGCGAACGCGAACAGTGCCGGCTGCTGGAGGCGGAACTGCGCGACGGTCTGCGCGCCCCGCAGCTGGTGACCGAGGAACTCAGCGGGGCCGCGCGGGGCGCGCGGGCGCGCGGGGTGGAGGTCGTACTCCTCGACGACGGCGGTTTCACCGATGCGCCGAAATGGTTGCGCGAGCGCGTCATCGACGTCGCCACCAGGGAATTGGACGCGGCGAACGCCGGCTCGGTGACGGTGCGCATCCTGCCACCCGGGCGGCGGGTGCTGTCGACGGTCCTCGCTCAGGCGCCCGATCGGGACCGCCGCACAGAGATCGGTCCCACCGGCACCGTGACGGTGATGGACTGACTCAGCTGTCGCAGCGGCCGGGGCCGCCCTTGCGCATCTGGTCGCGCAAGGCGCCCTGTACCGCGCCGGCGAGCCAGGAGTTCAGCGACTGACCGCTCTGGGTGGCGGCCTCCTCGGCGCGGGCCTTCAAGTTCTCGACCATGCGCAGGGTGACGCGGCTGATGTCGCCGGTCATCTCCTCGAAGGTCGGATGCGACTCCTCGGACGCCGTGCGGCGTACCTCCACCTGTGCGTCGGTCCCCGACAGGGACACGTGCACGGTGCGATCGTCGAGGGTCGCGTTGATCTCGTCCGCCAGATCCGAGAGCGCGGCCAGCAGCGTCAGCCGCAGCGAATTCTCGGTGGCGGCGGCCAATGCCGCGGCGGTGGCCTGAGTCTTCTCGTCGCCCAGGGCGGCCGCGGCGATCAGATCGTCGCGCAGCCGGGCGGTGTACTTGTTCAGATCCATGACATCATTATGACGTCATCTATGACATCGCGCCAGTGCCGGAATGCCGTCACCGTTGCTGTCATTGCTGGAATGTGACCGGAATGTCCGCCGATATCACGGACGACGGTTCGGTGTCGTATCCGCGACCGGGTAGCCTTTCTGACCATGACGAACGGTGAATCGACGCGAACAGGGCTGCGCGCGTCCGGCACGGTCGGTGTCGCGATGGTGACCCCCTTTACCGCCGAGGGCAAGCTCGATGTCGATGCCGGCGTCGCCCTGGCCGCACGCCTGGTCGACCGCGGTGTCGACCTGCTCGCCATCTCCGGTACCACCGGAGAATCGCCGACCACCACCGAATCGGAGAAGTTCGACCTGCTGCACGCCGTCGTCGACGCCGTGGGCGACCGCGCCACCGTCATCGCGGGCGCCGGCACCTACGACACCGCGCACAGCATCGAGCTCGCCCGCAACGCCGAGCGTGCGGGTGCGCACGGTTTGCTGGTGGTGACGCCGTACTACTCGCGCCCGTCACAGGAAGGTCTGCTGGCGCATTTCACCGCCGTCGCCGACGCCACCGATCTGCCGGTGACGCTGTACGACATTCCGCCACGCTCGATCGTGCCGATCGCCCCGGACACGCTGCGGCGCCTGGCCGAACATCCGAACATCGTCGCGGTGAAGGACGCCAAGGGCGACCTGGGCGCGGGAGCGGAACTGATCGCCGACACCGGACTGGCCTACTACTCCGGTGACGACGTGCTCAATCTGCCGTGGTTGTCGGTGGGCGCGGTCGGATTCATCAGTGTGATCGGCCATCTGGTGCCGGAGCGGCTGGTGCAGCTGCGCGATGCCTACATCGCCGGTGAGGTGACGCTGGCTCGCGACATCAATGCCGGCCTGTTGCCCGTCAACCGCGCGATGGCCCGTGTCGGCGGCGTGGCCCTGATCAAGTCGTCGCTGCGACTGCTCGGAATGGAAGTCGGCGAGCCGCGGCTGCCGCAGCTGATGCCCGTAGGTGTGAATCTGGAATCGATCGTCGCCGAACTGCGGCTGGCGGGGGTGCTTGCATGAGTGAACCGGTGAACCGTCGTCCGCGCCGGACCGCGAGCCGAGCGGCGGGAGCGCCGGCTCCGGCGCCGCCGCCCGCGCCGCGGGTGGAACCCGAAAAGCCTGCGGTGCAGCAGGTTTCGCCGCCTGAGCCAGCGCGTGCCGAACCGGCAGCCGAGCGTCGCGCTGCCACCGAGCAACGCGAGACCGGGTCCGCAGCGCAACGCGAGACCGCTCCCGCAGCGCAGCGCGAAACCGCTCCCGCGGCGCGCGAATCGGCTCCCGCCGCCCAGCGTGGCGAATCGGCTGCTGCCCCGCGTGGCGAACAGGCCGGTGACCGGGGCCGTTCCCGCCGTTCCGGCCGTGGCCGCCAGTCGGGCAGCCGTGGGCGTGCGGAACAGTCCGTGCAGCAACCTGTTTCGACGGGATTGCCGGTCGGCCTGCCGCCTAGGCTGCCGAAGCAGGGCCTGCGCGTCTACGCGCTCGGCGGCATCGGCGAAATCGGCCGCAATATGACCGTGTTCGAATACGGCGGCGCGATGCTGATCGTCGACTGCGGTGTGCTGTTCCCCGAGGATCAGCAGCCCGGCGTCGACCTGATCCTGCCCGACTTCCGGCCCATCGAGGACCGGATCGACGAGGTCGCCGCCGTGGTGCTGACCCACGGTCACGAGGACCACATCGGCGCGGTGCCGTTCCTGCTGCGGCTGCGTCCCGACATCCCGGTCGTGGGTTCGAGATTCACCCTCGCGCTGGTCGCCGCGAAATGCCGCGAACATCGCTTGCAGCCCAAGCTGATCGAGGTCACCGAGGGCCAGCGGACCACTCACGGCCCGTTCGACTGCGAGTACTTCGCGGTCAACCACTCCATTCCCGATGCGATCGCGGTCGCGGTGCGCACGCCGGCCGGGCTGGCCCTGCACACCGGTGACATCAAACTCGATCAGCTGCCGCTCGACGGCCGCCTCACCGACCTGGCCGGGTTCTCCCGCCTCGGCGACGAGGGTGTGGACCTGTTCCTGGTCGATTCGACCAATGCCGAGGTGCCCGGCTTCGTCACCCCGGAACGCGAGATCGGCCCGGTTCTCGACAGTGTGATCGGCAAGGCCAAGGGCCGCGTCATCGTGGCCTCGTTCGCCAGCCACGTCCATCGCATCCAGCAGGTCGTCGATGTGGCCCAGCGCTACAACCGCCGGGTGTGCTTCGTCGGGCGTTCGATGGTCCGCAATATGCAGATCGCGCAGGATCTCGGGTATCTGAACATTCCCGAGGGCATCGTGGTCGATCTGGATCAAGCCGCGAATCTGCCCGTGCACAAACTGGTGCTGATCTCGACCGGCTCGCAGGGTGAACCGCTCTCGGCACTGTCACGCATGGCGCGCGGCGACCATCGTCAGATCAACATTCGCGCCGACGATCTCGTGGTGCTGGCGTCCTCGCTGATCCCGGGCAACGAGAACGCGGTGTTCGCGGTGGTCAACGGCCTGGCCCGGCTGGGCGCCACCGTGGTGACCCAGCAGAGCGCGAAGGTGCACGTCTCCGGGCACGCCTCGGCCGGCGAGCTGCTGTACCTGTACAACGCGGTCCGTCCCACCAACGCCATGCCGGTGCACGGGGAGTGGCGGCATCTGCGCGCCAACGCCGCGCTCGCGGTGGCGACCGGCGTGCCCGAGGAGCGGGTCATGCTCGCCGAGGACGGTGTGGTGGTCGACCTGGTCGACGGCATCGCCTCGATCGTCGGCCGCTATCCGGTCGGCCAGGTGTACGTCGACGGACTGTCGGTCGGCGACGTCGGCGAATCGACACTGTCGGATCGCCTGGTGCTCGGTGAGGGCGGTTTCATCGCGATCACCGTCGCCGTCGACGAGACCACGGGTAAGGCGGTGAGCGCGCCCGAGGTCAGCGGCCGCGGTTTCTCCGACGATCCGGGCGCGCTGATGGGCGCCCAGGAGCTGGTGGAGGCCGAACTGCTGCGGCTGGCCGGGGAGGGCGTCACCGATACGCACCGCATCGCGCAGGGCGTGCGGCGCGTGGTCGGCCGCTGGGTCGCCGACACCTACCGCCGTCGCCCGATGATCGTGCCGACCGTTATCGGCGTCTGAGCGCGCGCCCGGGGGAGCGCGCGGGGCCGTACTCCGCTACCTCCTCCGGGCTCCGACCCATTACGCTCGGCCCATGAGTATGGCTCAACGGGAGCGCCGGGCCCTGGTGTCGACCATGACGGCGGTCGGTCCCGACGCCCCGACCCTGTGCGGCACCTGGACGGTGCACGACCTGGCCGCGCATCTGGTGGTGCGGGAGCGCCATCCCGCGGCCGCACCGGGGATCCTGCTGAAACCCCTTGCGGGATACCTGGATTCGGTGCAGGCGAAGGTGTCGGAGAAGCCGTTCACCGAGCTGCTGGAGCAGATCCGCACCGGTCCGCCGTGGTGGTCGCCGCTGAAGCCGGTCGACGCCGTGGTCAACCTGACCGAGATGTTCGTCCATCACGAGGACGTGCGCCGCGCCGACCCTGAATGGAAGCCGCGCCCGCTGCCGGCCGAGGACGAGCGCAAGTTGTGGTCGGCGACGCGGCGGATGGCGCGGATGGCGTATCGCAAATCGCCGGTCACCGTCGTGCTGGCGACGCCGGAGGGCGAACGCGTGACGGCGCACAACGTCGGGGGCGATGCGGTGGTGCTCACCGGGCAGCCCTCCGAACTGCTGCTTCACGCGTTCGGCCGCAACGAGGTCCGCGTCGATGCCGCCGGCGGCGTCGATGATGTGGCCGCGGTCTTCGCCTCCGATCGCAGCGTCTGAGGCGGTCGCGCGCATCGTTTCCGGCCGCTGACGGCGTTGTGAGGTCGGCAATGATGTGGCTGGGATGGGTGTTGCGGATGGTCCCGATGGGGCTGTTGCGGCTAGCCTGAGGTCATGGCAGGTAAGTCCCGCGGCACCACGACGTCGAGTTCGCGGGCGGGATCCACCCGGGGGCGGGCTCCGGCGCGGACTCGCTCGGGAGGCTCGCGCGCCCGATCGGCGCCGCGCGGCCGCACCACCGCGACCCGCCGGCCGGTGCGCCGGTCACCGCAGACCGCACCGCTGGCGGTGATCGGCCGCGGTATCGGCAACGGCTGGTCGGTGCTGGCGCGCGGATTCGGCGCCACCACCCGCACCATCAGCCGCGCGGGGGAGATCGAACACGGTCACCGCCGCGACGGAATCGCGTTGGCGCTGGTCGCTTTCAGCGTCGTCATCGCGGCAGCGGTCTGGTTGTCGGCGGGCGGCCCGGTGGGGCACTGGGTCGACACCGCGGTGCGCGCGATCGCCGGATCCGCCGCGGCCGTCCTGCCTTTCGTGGCCTCCGGTATCGCGGTGGTGCTGATGCGCACCGAACCGCGGCCCGAGATCCGGCCCCGGCTGGTCCTCGGCGGGTTGCTGGTGGGTCTGCCTGCGCTGGGAATCTGGCATATCTTCGCGGGCGCGCCGGCCGATGCGCAGGGGCGCGCCCACGCGGCGGGTTTCGTCGGCTACGTGCTGGGCGGGCCGCTGCGCAACGGGCTCACCGCGTGGCTGGCGGTGCCGTTGTTGTTGCTGGCCATGCTCTTCGGGCTGCTGCTGGTGACCGGTACGACGGTGCGTGAGGTTCCGCATCGGCTGCGCGAGCTGTTCGGCCTGCCCGATGCCGAATTCGCCGACGACGACGGGCAATACGGGCTCTACGACCCGGAAAACTATGACGCCGACGGTTTTCCGGTGCACAAGAGCCGTTCGTCGCGGCGCGGCCGTACCCCGGAGGAGAACTACCCGGCCGACGAATTCGGCGGTGCCGACGCGGTCACCGAGGTCCTCGGCGAACCGCCGCTGCGCGATGCGAAGGATATCGCCGAGGCGGACGAAACACCGCCTCCCGCGGCCAAACCCAAGACGCGCAAGGCGCCCAAGGTCGTCGATCAGACACCCGAGCCGCCGCCCGCGCAGCAGCTGGAATTCGTCACCGATCGCGAGGTCGACGGCGACTATCAGCTGCCGCCGCTGACGCTGCTGACCGACGGTGATCCGCCGAAGAAGCGCAGCGCCGCCAACGAATCGATGATCGAGGCGATCACCGAGGTGCTGGTGCAGTTCAAGATCGACGCGGCGGTCACCGGTTTCGTCCGCGGTCCGACGGTCACCCGATACGAGGTCGAACTCGGGCCCGGTGTGAAGGTCGAGAAGATCACCGCCCTGGCGCGCAATATCGCCTATGCGGTGGCCACCGAGAATGTGCGTTTGCTCGCACCGATCCCGGGCAAGTCGGCGGTCGGTATCGAGGTGCCCAACGCCGACCGTGAGCTGGTCCGCCTGGCGGATGTGCTCAAGGCGCCCTCCACGCGAAACGACCACCACCCGTTGGTGATCGGACTCGGGAAGAACATCGAGGGCGAATTCGTCTCCGCGAATCTGGCGAAGATGCCACATCTGCTGGTCGCCGGTTCCACCGGTTCGGGTAAGTCGAGTTTCGTCAACTCGATGCTGGTCTCGCTGCTGGGCCGCGCCACCCCAGACGAGGTGCGGATGATCCTCATCGATCCGAAGATGGTGGAACTCACTCCGTACGAGGGCATTCCGCATCTGATCACGCCCATCATCACCCAGCCGAAGAAGGCCGCCGCCGCGCTGGCCTGGCTGGTGGAGGAGATGGAACAGCGATATCAGGACATGCAGGCCAGCAAGGTCCGCCATATCGACGATTTCAACAAGAAGGTGAAATCGGGCCAGATCACCACACCGCTGGGCAGCGAGCGCGTGTACCGGCCCTACCCCTACATCCTGGCGATCGTCGACGAGCTGGCCGATCTGATGATGACCGCGCCGCGCGACGTCGAGGACGCCATCGTGCGCATCACCCAGAAGGCGCGCGCGGCCGGTATCCATCTGGTGCTGGCGACCCAGCGGCCCTCGGTGGACGTGGTGACCGGCCTGATCAAGACCAACGTTCCCTCCCGGCTGGCGTTCGCGACCTCGTCGCTCACCGACTCGCGGGTCATCCTGGATCAGCCGGGTGCGGAGAAGTTGATCGGTATGGGCGACGGCCTGTTCCTGCCGATGGGCGCGTCCAAGCCGACCCGGTTGCAGGGTGCGTTCATCTCCGACGAAGAGATCCAGGCCGTCGTCGACTTCGCCAAGAATCAGGCCGAACCCGAGTACCAGGAAGGTGTCACCACGGCGAAGGCCGGGGAGAAGAAGGACGTCGACCCGGATATCGGCGACGATCTCGATGTCTTCCTGCAGGCCGTCGAACTGGTCGTCACCTCGCAGTTCGGTTCCACCTCGATGCTGCAGCGCAAGCTGCGCGTCGGATTCGCCAAAGCGGGCCGCCTGATGGATCTGATGGAGACCCGTGGCGTGGTCGGCCCGAGCGAGGGCTCCAAGGCGCGCGACGTGCTCGTCAAACCCGATGAGCTGGACGGACTGCTGTATTCGATCCGCGGTGGGGGAGAGGCCGAGGAAGCAGCCGAACCCGATGCGATCGACGCCTAGGTTTCCGGCGTGGGTCTTAGGCGTAGGTCTTACCCGGTGTAGGCCCAGCCGGTGACGGTCCGGATCTCGACCCGGATGACCGGTCCGCGCGGGGCGTTGTCCCGATACTGCGGGTATTTCGCGGTGAGCCAGGCGATCGCCTCGGCGCGCTCGGTGTCGGTGGTGGCGACGGCGGCGGTGCCGTCGAGCCGGACCCACCACAGCCGGGTCCAGTCCTCGTCGTAGTCGTCGGCCAGCACCGAGACCCGGTTCTCGGCCGCGATATTGCGCAACCGCCGCAGGCCGGTCGTCGATTTCGGTTTCTGATCGACCGCGGTCACCAGGGTGCGACCCGAGGGCGAGAGCGCGAAGGTCACGGGGACCAGATGGGGACGGCCCGTCGGGTCGGTCGTGCCCAGCCGGGCCACGCGGGCCGCGCGTGCTCGTGCCAGCGCGGTGTTCGGATCCAATCGCACCGGTTCACGGTAGATCGCCGGACGCGACGGTGCGGCCTACAGCGGCGCGTTCTCCCGCTCGATCTGCTCGGCAGCTTCGGCCTGGATGCGCTCGAATTGCGCCCCCATCGCCGCGGCCAGGGCATTGGCCGCCGAGAGCGGGCGCACCATCACCATCAGATCGTCGATCCGGCCGGCCTCGTCGGTGTGGATGAAGTCGGCGCCGGTCACGCGCTTCCCGTCGACCGTCGCCTCGAAGATCAGCGTCGAGTCGTGCCCGCCCGCGTCGGTGATCTCGCGGACGTAGCGGAAGTCCTCGAACACCCGCAGGACGCCGCGCAGAATCGCCGCGGTGATGGCCCGGCCGGGATAGGGCTTGAACGCCACCGGACTCGTGAACACGACGTTCTCGGCGAGCAACGCCTCGATCGCCGCGCTGTCACGTGCCTCCACGGCCTGTCGGAATGCCTGCATCGCCACCTCGCATATGCAACTGGTTGACTATGCCGAGCATCGTAGCGGGCATTCGCCGCCCCTGCCTAGGGGTTCGGCGCCGCCTGTGCCGAGAAGGCGCCCATCACCGGGGTCCACTCCAGGAATCGCTTCGCATCGATCAACTCCTCCTGCGCGAACGGATCGGAGGCGAGCAGTTCGTCCAATGCCGCGGCGTCCTCGGCGCGGAACAGCAGCAGCGCGCCGGATCCGTCGGCATACGGCCCGGTCGTGAGGACCACACCCTGGTCGACCAGATTCGACAGCCATTCCCGATGCCGGGGTCGATGCTCGTCGCGCCCGGCGACGGTGGCGTCGGAATAGGTGTAGTGGACGGCGAAGATCGGCACGGGCGCTCCCGAAAGGTTCAGAGGGTCAACAGCATTCGAGTATTGCCGAGGGTGTTCGGCTTGACGTAGCTGAGGTCGAGGAATTCGGCCACACCGGTGTCGTAGGAGCGGCACATCTCCGCGAAGACCTCGGCGGTGACGGGCGTGCCGTCGATCTCGGCGAACCCGTGCCGGGAGAAGAACTCCACCTCGAAGGTCAGCACGAACAGTCGCTGCAGCTGGAGTTCGCGGGCGGTCGCGATCAGCTGATCCACGATCAGGCGCCCGACGCCGCGGCCCTTGGCGTCGGGGTGGACCGCCACGGTGCGCACTTCACCCAGATCGGCCCACAACACGTGTAATGCGCCACATCCGACGAGGCTCTCGTCGACCTCGGCCACCCAGAATTCCTGCACCGACTCGTAGAGCGTGACGAGATTCTTCTCCAGCAGGATGCGGCCGGCGTAGACGTCGACGAGGTTTTTGATGGCGGGCACATCCGAGGTGCGGGCGCGTCGGACTCGCACGGTGCCGGGGTCGGTGGCGCCGATCGAATCACTCTGATGTGCCCGCGTGGTCATGGGGTGCACAGTAGTCGGGTCGTTAACCGATAGTCTGGTGGAGTGCCGCACATCTCGTCCGCCCGCCTGCCTCGATCCGCCGGGGGCCGCGGCTGCGTGCGTTCCGGCCGGGGGTGCCGGTGAGCGTGCAGAGCGACGATATGGACCGGACCTGGGCCGAGGCCGGCAGAGCGCGAGCGAATCTCGTTCCGCCGCAACCCAACCGGACGGTCGAGCCCTCCGCGGTGCCGCTGATGAACATCGCCAACATCCTCACGGTCCTGCGCATCCTGATCGTGCCGATCTTCCTGCTGGCATTGTTCGCCGGGGGCGGCCACGACACCGGATGGCGGATCGCCGCGGCGGCCCTGTTCGGCATCGCGGCGGTCACCGACCGCATCGACGGCCAACTCGCGCGCAAGTACGGACTGGTCACCGACTTCGGTAAATTGGCGGATCCGATCGCCGACAAGGCGTTGATCGGCGCGGCCCTGATCGGGTTGTCGGCACTGGGCGATCTGCCGTGGTGGATCACCGTCGTGATCTGTGCCCGCGAGATCGGCGTGACGTTGCTACGGCTGGCCGTGGTGCGCCGCGGCGTGATCCCCGCCGGGCGCGGCGGTAAGGCCAAGACCCTGGTGCAGTCGGTGGCGATCGGCGTCCTGCTGCTGCCACTCGCCGACGCGTGGGCGAGCGCGGGCATGGCGCTGATGTATGTCGCGGTGGTGCTGACCGTGGTGACCGGACTGGATTACGTGGTGCAGGCGGCCCGATTGTGGGCGCGGCCGGTCGAGCGGCGGTGACACGCTGGGCACCGACGTGGGCGCCGCCGATCCGCTGAGCGCTGCGCCCGAGACCGTCGACCTGGTGGCGACCCTGACCCGCACCGGACAGACCGTGGCCACCGCCGAATCCCTGACCGCCGGTTTGCTCGCGGCCACGATCGCGGGGGTGCCGGGAGCAAGCCTGGTGTTGCGCGGCGGACTGATCGTCTACGCCACCGACCTCAAACACCGCCTGGCCGGCGTGAGCGAAGACACCCTGGCCTCGGACGGGCCGGTCGCGGCGGGGACCGCCGAACAGCTCGCCGTCGGCGCGCGCACGAAATGCGGGGCCGACTGGGGCATCGGGCTCACCGGTGTCGCCGGGCCGGACGCGCAGAACGGCTGCCCGGTCGGCACGGTCTTCCTGGGTCTGAGCGGCCCCGGCGGGACCGAGGTGATGCGGTTGCAGCTCGCCGGGGATCGGTGGACGATCAGGATGAACGCGGTGCGCACGGCCGTCGCGGAGCTGCTGCGCCGCGTCGGTGGCGGCGACCCGGACGGCACCGGCTGAGGACGGCTGTCCGATGGATGCCGATCGGTTCCCGCGGGCGGGAACCAACGGGGTGGCGTGCGACGTTGGCACTGTAGACGGAGGGGTGCGTCACGCTCGACGGCGGTCGCGCTCGGCCCGGTGAGGCGAGAACGTGAGGAGAACGAGATGACGCTGCTTCGAGAGGCCATCGGCGAGAGTCTGCGGCGCGCTCGGATCGCCCAGAACCGGACCCTGCGCGAGGTGTCGACGTCGGCACGCGTGAGCCTGGGCTATCTGTCCGAGGTGGAACGCGGCCGGAAAGAGGCCTCGAGCGAACTGCTGGCCGCGATCTGCCAGGCGCTGGACGTGCCGCTGTCGCAGGTGCTGGTCGACGTGAGCGCCGCCATGGCCGACGCCGACGCCCCGGCACCCGCGCCGGAGACGGCCGCCGCCGCACCCGCGGCGAGCGTGTCGGCGCGGGCCGGGATCGCCGGCGACACCCGGATCGTGATTCCGGCCCCGAAGGCCGAGAAACTGGTCCTGGTGCAAGCGAAGTGACTCGCCGCGAACCGGCGATCACGACTGCCGGCGCCGGATCGGCGCCGGCAAGGCTGTACGACGGAGCGGAAACCGATAGATTCTCTGTAAGCGTCGGTTACGGGTGGTTCGGCAGCCCGGATCCGATGCCGTGGAGGATAGGGACACAGGGGTGCGTGACGGTCGCGCACCGCCGCCGTGCTGGGGCGCGGCGTAGTCAGATGGAGGCGGGATCAATCGATGGCTAATCCGTTCGTGAAGGCCTGGAAGTACCTGATGGCCCTCTTCGATTCGAAGATCGAGGAGCATGCGGATCCGAAGGTGCAGATTCAGCAGGCTATCGAGGAAGCCCAGCGTCAGCACCAGGCCCTGTCGCAGCAGGCGGCGTCGGTGATCGGTAACCAGCGCCAGCTGGAGATGAAGCTCAACCGTCAGCTCGACGAGGTCGAGAAGCTCAACGCCAACGCCCGCCAGGCCGTGCAGCTGGCCGACCAGGCCAACGCCGCCGGCGACACCGACAAGGCGATCCAGTACACCAACGCCGCCGAGGCGTTCGCCGCCCAGTTGGTCACCGCCGAACAGTCCGTCGAGGACCTGAAGGTACTGCACGACCAGTCGCTGCAGGCCGCCGCCCAGGCCAAGAAGGCGGTCGAGCAGAACGCCATGCTGCTGCAGCAGAAGGTCGCCGAGCGTACCAAGCTGCTCAGCCAGCTCGAGCAGGCCAAGATGCAGGAGCAGGTCTCCGCGTCGCTGCAGCAGATGGATTCGACGCTGTCCGCCCCCGGCAGCACCCCCAGCCTGGACGCGGTGCGCGAGAAGATCGAGCGTCGCTACGCCAACGCCCTGGGCGCCGCCGAGCTCGCGCAGAACACCGTGCAGGGCCGCATGATGGAGGTGCAGCAGGCCAGCGTGCAGATGGCCGGCCACAACCGTCTCGAGCAGATCCGCGCCTCCATGCGCGGTGACGCGCTGCCGTCGGGTGACTCCGCCGGTCAGTCCATCGCCAACCCGGCTCAGCCGCAGGTGAACAAGGGCCAGGCCGCGCAGCAGTAGGCGCGTCGCGGGTCGATCGGAAGGCTGGGCAGATGGGGCGAACGCGGGCAGGTAACGAGCCCGCGCCGACCCGTGCGCGGCCCTGGTTCCGATCTGCTCGCAGCGCCGCGTCCGCGCCGCCCGCCTCCGCCGCACCGTCGGCCGATACGGCGCGGACGCCACTGTCGGCCTCTCCACCCGCCGCCGACGCTGCCGCGTGGCAGTCGATCGCCGAATCCATTGAGCGGCATCGTGTTTCCGGTGCCGTCCCGTCCGGCCGCCCGACATCCGATCGCGGATCGGGCACGGAGAGCCCGAGTGCTCACGGCGTCATCCACGAAATTCATGAACCGGACAGCGGGCCCGCCGCCCGGTCGCACACCGGATCACGCGAAGCCAAGGGAAACCCGCGCGAGCGCCGTCGTTCGCCCGGCCCGAGCGCGTTTCGGAATTCTTCGACCCACAGCCCGACCGAGGGCGATCAGCTCGCACGCGCCAGGCGGCTTCCGGGCGCAGTGCGCGACGCCGGCGAATTCGCCTTGCACGCGGTCCGGAAGTGGGCCGACCCGCGGGAGCGGGAACTTCGCCGCCGGCGGCGGGTGCGGCGGCGCAGCCTCCGCTGGAGTGCGGCCTCGGGTGTGACCGCGCTGGGCACGGCCGGACTGGTGGCGATCTCGGCCCCCGTGTGGGCGGTTGTCGTGGTCGGTGGCGGTGCGGCCGCGCTGGTGACCGGCGCGGCGGTGAGTACCCGCCGGTACCTCGAGTTGCGTCGAAACCCATTGCCGCCCGCGGCGTTCGTCCCGCGCCGGCTGCCCGGAGTGCAGTCCGCGGCGCGGGCGCCCATCGCCCGACTGGTCCGGGCGGAACGGGCCTTCTACGCCCTCGGCCGTCAGATCGAGGCGAGCGGCCGAGTGCCGGCCGACGATTTCGCCGACACCGTGGCGACCGCGGAATCCGGGGCAGCCGCCCTGCACGCTCTCGCCGGGGACATCGCGGCCATGGAGAAGGCGCTCGAGGTGGTCGCGACCTCGCATGCCGGGGCGGGGTTGCGGCAGCAATCGGGCGCGATGGTCGATCGGCTGGACGCCGGCGTGACCGAATACGAGCAGCTCGTCGCCGCCGCCGGTCAGATGCTGGCGGCCGGAGCGAGCACAGCGGCGACACCGGCGGACGACTTCGGCTGGGCCATGTTCACCTTGCGCGAGGCGGCCGACCGCCTGGACGGCTGGGCCCAGGCCCTCACCGATCTCGCCGACCGGCGCTGAACGCGGCCGCCTCGGCGGCATCCGTGCCTTCGCGGCCGCACGGGGCGATATTCGGCGCGCGGACCGATCCTCGCGGGTGATCCGGCTAGGGGTTCACCCTGAGATTTCCCGGATATCGGTCGTGACCTGGTGATTTTCCGTCGCCGAGTTGACAGTATGGAGGAGTCGGATCGCGCTGACGGCGGTTCGGAAACCTTCGGGAGGAATGGACATGTTCTGGAAGATTCTGGGCGTCGTCGCGCTCGTGTGGCTGGCGCTGATCGTGATCGGCGCGCTGGTCAAGGCGCTGTTCCCGATCCTGATGATCAGCGTCGTGGTCTTCGGCCTGTACCTGCTGTACAAGGCCGTCTCCGGCTCGAACAAGTCGACTGTCACCAAACTGTAGCCAGCTACAACCCGGGCCGTTCGGTACGAAAGCCGAACGGCCCGTTGCTGTTTCGCAACTACGAAGCCGAGAAATTTGCTGTGTTAGCGTTTCGCGAGAGGTGCACCTTCATGGTTCTCGGCCTAAGGGCCGAGAACCCGCGGTGGCGGAGCCGCCGCATCGAACACGGAGGCCGAAATTACAGCCCAACTACCCGAGGATTGGCAGCGCGGTCTGGTGATCGTCGCCCATCCCGACGATATCGAATACGGTGCCGCGGCCGCGGTGGCTCGCTGGACGAAGCAGGGTAAGGACATCCGGTATCTGCTGGTCACCAGCGGTGAGGCCGGGATCGCGGGCCTGCCGCCGGCCGAGTGCGGGCCGGTGCGGCAGCAGGAGGAGATCGCCTCGGCGCGCGCGGTCGGCGTCGAGGAGGTGGAGTTCCTGGGCTATCCGGATGGGCGGATCGAGGGTGGGCTCGGTTTGCGCCGCGATCTGGCCGCGGCGATCCGGCGGCATCGCCCGGAGATGGTGGTGTTGTTCAATTTCGGCGACACCTGGGCGCCCGGATATGCGAACAGCGCCGATCATCGCGCGGTGGGGCGCAGTGCGCTGGACGCGATCTCGGATGCGGGCAACGAATGGATCTTCCCGGAGCTGGCCGAATTGCCGATCTGGACGCCGCGTTGGGCCGCGGTGGTGGGCCCGGTGGTGACGCACGCGGTGGACGTCACCGATACCGTTCGGGCCGCGGTGGATTCGCTCATGCAGCACAGCCGCTACCTGAGCGCGCTCAGTGACGAGCCGGTGGCGGACCAGGCTCGCGCCATCGTGGATCGGGCCACGGGGCCGCATGCCGGTTTCGCTGCCGAGCGGGCGGTCGGGTTCGAGCTGTACCACTTCGCCGACTGACCGCCGGTACTGTGAGCGGCCACGATCGGTTCCGGCGGCGTTCATGACCGTCGGGTAGCTGTGCCCGCCCGGCATCGGGTGGTGACCGGGTATGGCATGGTGGGGCGCATGCGAGTGGCTGTCGTCGCGGGTCCGGATCCGGGTCATGCGTTTCCGGCGATCGCGCTGTGTCTGCGGTTTCTCCAGGCGGGCGATGATCCGGTGTTGTTCACCAGTCCGCGCTGGTTCGATGCGGCGCGCGAGGCGGGGATCGCGGTGCGGCGGTTGAAGGGTTTGGCGCCGCGCCCGCAGGACGACGACGCCGACGCGGGTGCGCGCATCCATGACCGAGCGGCCCATATCTCCTCGGAGATCCTGCCCGATCTCAGTGCCATGCTGCCGGAGCTGGTGGTCTCGGATGTGCTCACCGCCGGCGGCGGGATGGCCGCCGAGCGGCTGGGGGTGCCGTGGGTCGAGCTGTCGCCGCATCCGCTGTATCTGCCGTCGAAAGCGTTGCCGCCCATCGGTAGTGGGCTCGCGCCGGGTGAGGGTCTGCGTGGGCGGATGCGCGATACGGTGCTGCGCGGGCTGACCGCGCGCGCGATCACCCGCGGCGATCGGCAGCGGGGAGCGGCGCGGGCGAGCGTGGGGCTGCCGGAGCTGGATCCCGGCCCGGATGCCCGGTTGATCGCCACACTGCCCGCTCTGGAGGTCGACCGGCCGGATTGGCCGGAGGACGCGCATGTGGTGGGGCCGCTGCTGTGGGAGCCGACGTCGGAGGTGCTGGCGCCGCCGCCCGGTGACCGGCCGCTGGTCGTGGTCGCGCCGTCCACGGCCCGGACCGGATTCGGTGATCTGGCGACCGGTGCGCTGGAGGCGCTCGCGGACAGCGATGTGCGCGTGGCGATCTCGATGCTCGATACGCCACCGGAGGACCTTCCGCCGTGGGCGACGGCCGGCCTGGGACGGCAGGACGAGCTGTTGCGGCATGCCGCGGTGGTGGTCGGCGGCGGAGGGCACGGGTTGCTGGCCAAAACTCTGCTCGCCGGCGTGCCGATCGTGACCGTGCCCGGTGGAGGTGATCAGTGGGAACTCGCCAATCGTGCGGTGCGCCAAGGTAGTTCGCTGCTGGTACGGCCGTTCACGCCCGAATCGCTGCGCGCGGCGGTGCGCACCGTCCTCGGCGACGAGTCCTATCGCAAGGCCGCCGCGGCGGCCGCGGCCACCGCCTCCGATGTCGCCGATCCGATCGACATCTGTCACCGCACACTGGACCGGGCGCGCGCGAGCTGACCGCGCCGCCGTCGGCGGTTCGTGGGCGACCGGTACCCTCGGCACGGTGCGGTTGACTGAATTTCAGGAACTCTTGCATACCGAATTCGGCGTCGCCCGCGGCGACCTGCTGCTGGCCGATCATGTCCTGCCCTCGATGAACGGCCGTACCGGCTCCCAGGCGATCGAGGACGGTATCGACCCCCGCGAGGTCTGGCGTGCTCTGTGCGCCGAATTCGACGTACCGAAGAGCCGCTGGTGACCGGTAGCGGTCGGCTGCGTCACAGCGGCCTTGACCTCGAGTTCGCTCGAGGTTGCAGGGTGGTCGCATGGATACCGAGATCACCGAGAACCGGATTCGGGAACTACTGGACCGGTCCGAGATAACCGACCTGCTGGACCGCTATCTGCGGTCGCTCGACGACGGCGTATTCGACGATCGGTGGGCGCGGACCTACTACACCGAGGACGCGACCGCGGAGATGCCGATCGGCACCGTCCGCGGCCGCGACGCCGTACTCGCGCACATCCGGCGCGGGATGGCGCTGTTCGACCGGACCGTTCATCTGGGAACCAACGCGGTGATCGAACTCGACGGCGACCGCGCCACGGCGCGCGGCGCTCAGCTGAGCACTCATGTCCTCGCCGACGGTTCCGAGGGGGTCTTCATCTCCGCCGGGCATGCCGACACCGAATTGGCCCGGACGGCCGACGGCTGGCGGATCCGGGCGTCGTCGCTGCGCATCACGTGGACTCAGGGAACCCCGCCGCGACTGCCGGTGGGGCTCGGCCCCGAAGTGTGAGCGCACCTTCTCCGAATCGGCCACCGCGCCGCGGCGCGGAATCGGCACTGCGCCGCGGCGCGGAATCGGCACTGCGCCGCGGCGCGGAATCGGCACCGCGCCGCGGCGCCGCCGGTTCAGCCGACCGGGATCTCTGCGGCGGCCGGTTCCGCCGTCTCGGCGCTCCGGGGACGAGGACGGAACAGGGCGAAGGCGATGAGGCCGAGAACGATGCCCACACCCGCTGCCACCGCCACGGCCGCGTCGAGCCCGGACACGAACTGCGACACCGTGTTCCGGCCCTCGCCGGCCGCGCTGCGGAATGCCGTGCCGAGTACCGCGACCCCGAGGGCGAGGCCCAGTTGGCGTGCGGTGTTGACCGCCCCGGCGGCGGTGCCGCTCTGCTGCGGGGGCACCGCGGCCATCGCGACCGCCACCAGCGGCGGCGCGAGCACGCCGATGCCGATGCCGATCACCACGTAACCGAAAAGTAGTGCACTCCAGGTCGATCCGGCGTCGATCACGCCCAGCAGACCCGCCCCGATACCGGTGATCACCAATCCGCCGCCGATGGTCCAGCGGGGTGCCACGTCGTGCAGCCACCGCCCGAACGCGCCCGAGACCACGAACGCCGTCGCCGCCATCGGCAGCATGGACAGTCCGGCGCGCAGTGGGCTGAGCTGCAACGGCTGCTGCAGCCACAGGGAGATGAGGGGGCTGCTCGCGAAGGCGGCGAAATTGAAGCCCGCCGCCGCGACCAGGGTTGCCGCGAACTCCCGGTTGCGCAGCAGTGCGAGCGGGAACATCGGTGTGGCGCTGCGTGATTCGACGAGGACGAAACAGCCGATCGCGATCGCGCCGAGGGTCAGCGTGGCGACTGCCGCGCCGTCGCCCCATCCGTCCTCCCCACCCCGGATGATGCCGTAGGTCAGCGCGGTGGCCGCGACGGCGAAGGCGGCCATTCCGGCGAGGTCCACGCCACGGCCGGGGCGTCGTGGCGAGGGGCCGAAGGCGTACAGCGACAGCGCGATGGTGACGGCCGCGATCGGCAGGTTCACCAGGAAGATCCAACGCCACGACAGCAGGTCGGTCAGCACCCCGCCGAGCACCACACCGATGCCGGCGGCCGCACCCGCGATCGCACCCCAGGCGCCGAACGCGGTGCCGCGATCACGGCCGGTGTAGGTGGCGTGCAGCAGCGACAGCGTGGTCGCGAACATGGCCGCACCGCCGATGCCCTGCACGGCCCGCGCGGCCACCAGCAGGGCCGAGGACTGGGCCAGTCCGCACGCCAGTGAGGCGGCGGCGAAAACCACGAGGCCCGCGAGATAGGTGGGTTTGGCGCCGAACCGATCGGCGAACGAACCCAGGACCAGCAGCAGTGCGGCCAGTCCCAGCGCATAGCCGTCGACGACCCACTGCAGGCCCGACAGTCCGGTGCCGAGATCGGCGGCGATGTCGGGGAGTGCGACGTTGACGATGGTGACGTCGATGAGCAGCATCAGCGTGCCGAGGCACGCCGCGAACAAGGGGAGCCATTTCCGCATGGCGACCTCCGGGTAGGGCGAACGATATCGACGCCAAGCGTGCGAGATGTTTGAATATCCATCCAGCTACCCGGCCCTCGATGTGAGATTCCGCCTGTGAACCCCGAAGACGAACTCGAATCCTCCGTTCTCGATACGCTCGACAAGCAGATCGTGCACGGCTTGGTCACCGATGCCCGCATCCCGTTCGCCACCCTGGGCGCGATCCTCGGCGTCTCCGAACAGACCGTGGCCCGCCGCTTCCGGTCGATGCGCCAACGCGGCATCCTGCACGTCTCCGGCCAGGTCAACGCCATGCCGCTGGGGAATACGCGCTGGATGCTGCGGGTGCGGTCGACCCCGGACAAGGCGCTGCGGCTCGCCGAATCGCTGGCGCGACTGCCGGACGTGAGTTGGGTGGCGCTGCTGTCGACCGGTTCGGAGGTCACCTGCGTGAGCCGCCCGCGCTCGATCGAACAGCGAGACGCGTTGCTGCTCAACGTCCTTCCGCGAGCCAGCCAGGTCACCGGATTGATGGCCTACGAGATCATCCACCGATTCCCGCTGGCAGAGGAGTGGCCACGGTACAGCAGGCTGCTGACCGAGGAACAGTTGCGGCAGCTGGGACCGAGGCCCGCGATGAACGATCAGCGCGGGCCCGACGCGCCGATGGAGCTGTCCGCGGCCGACGAGGCGATGCTCGCCCTGCTGGCCCGCGACGGGCGCGCCTCCTATGCCCGGCTGGCGGCCGAAACCGGCTGGAGCCCAACCCGGGTCGCGCGGCGGATGTCCGAGCTGACGGCGGCGGGCGTGCTGTATTTCGATCTCGATTTCGCCATCGAGCGCATGGGGTACGCGGTGCGGGCGTCGCTATGGGTGCGGACGCATCCGGCCGAGCTCGACGCCATCGGCCGGGCGATCGCCACCCATCCGGAGACGGCGTTCGTCGCGGCCACCACCGGGCCCACCAATCTGGTCGCCTCCATCGTCTGCCGCGACAGCTCACACCTGTACCGCTACCTCACCGAGCGGCTGGGGGCTCTGGACGGGATCGTCGACGTGGAGGTGACGCCGACACTGCGGATGCTGAAACAGGCGCAGGCGCTGATGCAGACCGATCGGATCGCGGTGGTGCCGACGGCGACTCGATGACCGGGCACGGCCGCATCGGGGCCGCGTGACCGGCCGGATAGCGCGGCGATTGCCTGGGACGGGGTGCGGCTGTACGGCCGCCGTGCGTGTCGGCGGCCGCGTCGCTTGCCTCGAACACGTGTTCGTCTAAGCTTGCCATCAGAACTTGTCGGTGCCGCCCTCTACCGTGGGCGCCAACCACACAACGAGACTTACCCGTCAGAAGGGGAACAGACGATGGCACCACAGGCCTACGACCGTGACAAGGCGCTCGAGCTCGCTCTTGCGCAGGTCGAGAAGAGTTTCGGTAAGGGCGCGATCATGCGTCTGGGCGAGGAGGCGCATCAGCCCATCTCGGTCATTCCGACGGGTTCGATCGCACTGGATGTGGCGCTGGGCATCGGCGGTCTGCCGCGTGGCCGCGTCGTGGAGATCTACGGTCCGGAATCCTCCGGTAAGACCACGGTCGCTCTGCACGCCATCGCCAACGCGCAGGCCAACGGCGGACTCGCGGCCTTCATCGACGCCGAGCACGCGCTGGATCCGGAATACGCCCGCAAACTCGGCGTCGACACCGATGCCCTGCTGGTGTCGCAGCCCGACACCGGTGAGCAGGCACTGGAGATCGCCGACATGCTGGTGCGCTCCGGCGCGCTGGACATCATCGTCATCGACTCCGTCGCGGCGCTGGTACCGCGCGCGGAAATCGAGGGCGAGATGGGCGACAGCCACGTCGGTCTGCAGGCCCGTCTGATGAGCCAGGCGCTGCGCAAGATGACCAGTGCGCTCAACAACTCCGGCACCACCGCCATCTTCATCAACCAGCTGCGCGAGAAGATCGGCGTGATGTTCGGCTCGCCCGAAACCACCACGGGTGGTAAGGCATTGAAGTTCTACGCCTCGGTGCGTCTGGATGTGCGCCGCATCGAGACGCTGAAGGACGGCAGCGACGCGGTGGGTAACCGCACCCGCGTCAAGGTCGTCAAGAACAAGGTGTCGCCGCCGTTCAAGCAGGCCGAATTCGACATCCTCTACGGTGCCGGCATCTCCAAGGAGGGCTCGATCATCGATATGGGTGTCGATCAGGGCTTCATCCGCAAGTCCGGTTCCTGGTACACCTACGAGGGCGATCAGCTCGGCCAGGGCAAGGAGAACGCCCGCAAGTTCCTGCTGGAGAACACCGACGTGCGCGACGAGATCGAGAAGAAGATCAAGGAGAAGCTCGGCATCGGTGCCGACGTCACCGCAGACGCGGGTGCCGAGGCGCCCGTCGACTTCTAACCGATGCCGCACCGGGAAGCGCCGGGGTCCACACCCCTCCCGGACCCTGGCGCCTCTCGGCTCGACGCCGTCGAACGCCTGCGGCGGCAACTGGAAGATATCGAATCCCGCTCCCGACGCACCGGCGACCCGGACGAGGAGTCGTGGTCGAAACCCGTTCGCCGGCAGGGCGGTTCGCCCCGTCGCCGGCGATCGAAGCCTAGCGCTGGGGATTCGCCCACCGGTGTATGGCGTTCCGATGACGGACCTGTGCCCCAACACGATTCGGTCGATGACACGGGCACATCCGTACACGTGGACCGGCCGGTATTCGAGCCTGAGCTTCCGCACCGCATCGAGCCGGAGGTTCGCTCCGGCTCCGAGTCCGAGGTTCGGCGTGGTGGTGGGCCGGAGGTTCGGTCCGGTCCCGAATCCGACTCTCGGCGTCTTGGTGGGCCTGAAGTTCGCTCTGGTTCCGAGTCCGAGGTTCGGCGTGGTGGTGGGCCGGAGGTTCGCTTCGGTTCCGAGCTTGACGATCGGCGTCGTGATGGACTCGAGGACCGGGTCGGCTCCGAGGTCGAGGGGCGGATGCGGTCGAGTGTCGACGCCGCGATCTCCGGTCGCCGCGGTGATGGCTCTGCGACACAGGATTCCCAGGCGCGCAATCGAATTCGCGCACTGCAGGCCGAGGTCGACGCGCTGCAGCGGAGGTGGGGCGAGCGTGCCGACGGGGATCGTCTGCTCGGCCGCACCCACCGGGCGGAGGGGCAGCCGAAGGGCGGCGACGACGGCTCGTTCGTTCCGGACGACAGCCCCGTGGCGTATCCGCGGTCGGATGACGGGGCGGATGCGGGCGGCTCGAGAAGACGGTCACGCGGAGACGGCGGGAACGGGGGAGGGCGCCGGGGTTCGCGGCATCGATCCGACACCGACGGCGGGAAGCGTTCCGACGCCGCGCAGACCGCTGCGCCGAAGGCGGGGACCGAGGCGCAGGCCAAGGACATCTGCCTGCGCCTGCTCACCGATCGAGCGCGCAGCCGCGCCGAACTGGCGGACAAACTGGCGGCCAAAGGGTTCGCGCCCGAGGTCGCCGAGCGGGCACTGAACCGCCTCGCCGAGGTCGGACTGATCGACGATGCCGCCTTCGCCGAACAGTGGGTGCACTCTCGTCACACCTTCTCTGGTAAGGGGAAAAAGGTTCTCGCGCAAGAACTTCGACGCAAAGGAGTGTCCGACGCCGATGCCGGGCCCGCACTGGCCGCCATCACTCCCGCCGACGAAAGCGCCCGTGCCGCCGAACTGGTCCGCCGCAAACTCACCACCCTGCCGGCGGACCTTCCCGCCGACACAGCGACCAACCGGCTGGTCAGCATGCTCGCCCGCCGCGGCTACAACCAAGCCATGGCCTACGCCGTGGTCAAGGACGAGCTCGCCGCAGCCGCCACCTCGAGCGGCGACCTCGACCGTTCCGAGCACGCAGATCACGTCGCGGGCGACGAACCGGCCGACGGTTCCCTTCCCCTTGTAGCGGAACAACATTCGCCGAAGGAGCGAGTCGGGAAAGGGTCCGGCCTCACCTCGACCGGGTCGGCATCGCGGATATCCGAGCCCGACGACGCCGAGCACGCCGCACAGCTGGTACGGAAAAAGCTCGCAACACTATCGCGCGACGTCCCGCAGGACAAGATCATGGCGCGACTGGTCGGCATGCTCGCCCGCCGCGGTTATCCGCAGTCCATGGCGTATGCCGTGGTGAGGGACGAAATTGCCGCGACCACGAAACCATTTGCGGCACAGCGGAATCGGACTGGGAAAGCACCCCTCGCCGAGGACGGTGCCGACGCGGATACGGTAGCTGGGGATCCCGACGACAACGAGGCGGAGCGAGCCGCGGAACTGGTACGCCGCAAACTGCGCACGATGCCGCGAAGTCTGTCCGAGGACAAGGCGGTCAACCGCCTCATCGGTATGCTCGCCCGCCAGGGATTTCGCCAGTCGACCGCCTACGCCGCCGTGCGCGCCGAACTCGCACACGGTTACCCGCCCGACTGAACAGCGCGGCACAACGCCGCCTCATCCGTTCGGCCGACGCCGCCGCGACGCCATCCACGCGAATCGGAAAGAAGGCCCCGGTCGCCAGCCGGCTCGGCAGTCGACGGCCGGCACTGCGCGCGACTCGACCGGTGTCCGGCGGAGGTCCTATGCTGCGCTGGTGACCACCGACGTGCGGGGTGGCAGGAGGGGGCAGCGACGTGCTGGTCTGATGGCCGTCTGGGTCGCGGTGGCGGTGGTGGGGTCGTTCACACGTCCGTTCGGTGTGGCCGCGACGGTGCTGGTCGCCGGGGTAGCTGTCGTGGTCGCCGTCCGCGCCGTTGTGCTCGGAACGCGGCCTGTTTCGTTCACTCCGCCGGTTCGGCGTGCGGTGGTGGTGTGGTCGATCCTGCTGGCGGCGGTACTGGCGTGGGAGTTGTATGCCTGGCTGTCCCAGCCCGCGCTGCTCGTACCGGATGCCGCCCATCCCACCCTGTCGACATTGCTCAGCCCCGCGCTGGAGGGCGGGGCGGGGCGTTTCGCCGGATGGCTGCTCTGGGTGGGGGCCGGATGGTGGATGGTGCGGAGATGACCGATCGCGCACTGGTGATCACCGGATTCGCGGTCCTCGTCGTCGCGGTGATCGTCGCGGCGGTCGTGGCATGCCTGCGGCGCACGTGGTTCGCCGGCCTCGGTGACACGGTGCGCGCGCTGACCCGTACCCGCACCGTCCGGATCGTCGCGGTGGTGCTGTGGGCCTGGCTGGGCTGGCATTTCCTGGCCAGATGAGTCGCCGGTTGGACACCCATCCCCGGTCGCCGCGAGTGGCGTGGCTTGGCGACCGGGGTGGTGCGTGATCAGGATCGACCATCGAGCCGGCGGGGGCGAGGGTTGTGCTCGGTG
Source organism: Nocardia violaceofusca NBRC 14427 (assembly GCF_963869435.1). Taxonomy (NCBI): domain Bacteria; kingdom Bacillati; phylum Actinomycetota; class Actinomycetes; order Mycobacteriales; family Nocardiaceae; genus Nocardia; species Nocardia violaceofusca. The sequence continues at coordinate 23,800 of NZ_CAWMPM010000043.1, read as the reverse complement.
CGAGCGCAACTCGTCCCGCGGAGGACGTCGACACCGCCGCCCGGCGCACCCGTATCCGCCGCGATCGCCGAGCCGCCCGGTTACGGCGAGGTGGTCCGTCTCAGCGACAGATCCACGCCCGGCGCGGCATCGGTGAGCACCGAATTCACGCCCAGCACCGTCCGACCCCGGCGGCGCGACCGCAACCGCTGTTCCACCCTGGTGGCGAGGAAGGTCAGCGCCCAGTTCAGGGCGATCATGATGACGGCCACCACGATCAGCGCCGGCACGGTGTTCTGCTCGGCCGCGCCCAGCTGCTGACCCTGGCGCACGATCTCCTGATAGGTGATCTGGTAGCCGAGTGCGGTGTCCTTGAGCGCCACGACCATCTGCGAGATCAGCGCCGGCAGCATCGCCGTCACCGCCTGCGGCAGCAGGATCATCCGCATCATCTGACCCTTGCGCAATCCCAGGGCCTGCGCCGCCTCGGTCTGCCCGCGCGGCAGCGACCGAATGCCCGAGCGCACGATCTCGGCGATCACCGACCCGTTGTACACGGTCAGCGCGATCACCACGGCCGCCAGCGCCAGCTGGTCGGAGGCGAACAGATTGTCCTTGGCGAACCAGTTGTAGAGGAAGATCATCAGAATCAGCACCGGAATGGCCCGCGCCACCTCGACGATCGCCCCCGCCACCCACCGCACGACGCGATGGTCGGACAGGCGCAACAAGCCGAAGATCACGCCGATCGCCATCGCGAACACGATCGCCAGCGCCGCGGCGACCACGGTGCCACGCAAGCCGGGCAGGATGTAGGTCTGCCAGACTTCCGACTGCACGAACGGCTTCCACTTCTCGGCGGTGAGCTGGCCCTTCTCGTCGAACGCCCGCCACACCAGCCAGCCGAGCACCACCAAAGCCGCCAGCACCAGCACCGAATACAGCGCATGCCGCCGGCGCGCCTTCGGGCCGGGGACGTCGTAGAGGACCGAGGCGTTCGCGCTCATCGCTTCACCTCGAATCGCTTGGCCAGCCAGCCGAACAGCAATCCGGTGGGCAGGGTGAGAATGACGAAACCGAGGGCGAAGATCGCGCCGATGGCGAGAATATCGGCCTCGGTCTCGTTCATGGATGCCATCAGCGCCGCCGCCTCGGCCACGCCGATCGCCGAGGCGATGGTGGAATTCTTCGTCAACGCGATCAGTACGCTGCCCAGCGGCGCGATCACCGACCGAAAGGCCTGCGGCAACACCACATGTCGCAGATTCTGGCCGAAGGTCAATCCCAGTGACCGTCCCGCCTCGGACTGTCCCAGCGGCACGGTGTTGATACCCGCGCGCAGCGATTCACAGACGAACGACGCCGTGTACACGCTCAAGCCGAGGACTGCGAAACGAAAGTTGTTGGTGGGCAGGAAATCCAGTCCCGAACTCTCACTCGCGAGCTTGATGCCGAGGGTGGTGTAGAGACCGAGTGAACAGAACACCAGAATGAGGGTGAGCGGGGTATTGCGGAAAATGGTCACATACGCCGTCCCGATCCACCGCGCCACCGGAATCGGCGACACCCGCATCGCCGCCACCAGGGTGCCGATGATCAGCGCCCCGATCGCGGAGATCACGGTCAGTTTGATGGTCACCCAGAAGGCGTCCCACAGCTGATTGTCGTATCGGGAGATCAAGTCGAACACGGTGGACGCGCCCTCCTACTTCTCTGTGCCGGACGGGGGTGCGGCGCGGCCGGAACCCGTGCCGATTCAGTAGCGGTCGACCTGCGGCGGCGACGGGATCGGGAAGGTGTTGCCGAAGTTCTTCTCCAGCGAGGCTTTCCAGGACCCGTCGTTGATCATCGATTCGATCGCATCGTTGATCTTGTCGCGTGAGTCCTTGTCGCCCTTCTTCAGGCCGATGCCGTAGTTCTCGGTCGTGAACGGCTGCCCGACCACCTTCACCTGGCCCGGCGACTGCGCGGCGTAACCGGCCAGAATGATGTTGTCGGTGGTCACCGCATCCACCGCCCCGGATTTCAGCGCCTCCACACACAGCGAATAGGTGTCGTATTCCTGCAGCTGCACATCGTTGGCGAAATTCTTCTGAATGTTCTGCGCCGGCGTCGATCCCTTCACCGAGCAGAGTTTCTTGCCGCCCTTCAGCGATTCCGGTCCCGTGATGTCGGTGTTGTCGGCGCGCACCAGCAACGATTGGCCCGCAACGTAATACGGCCCGGCGAAGTCGACCTTCTGCTTGCGCTGATCGGTGATCGAATAGGTGGCGACCACGTAATCCACCTGCCCGTTCTGGATCAGCGTCTCACGTTGCGCGGACGGCGCCTCCTTGAAGGTGATCTTGTCCGGGCTGACGCCGAGTTTCCCGGCGACGTAGGTCGCCACGTCCACGTCGAATCCGGAGAACGACCCGTCCCGATTGCGCAGGCCCAGACCCGGCTGATCGAATTTGATGCCGATGGTGAGTTTGCCTTCCGACGCGTGTTCGGTGGCTGTCTTGTTGCTGCCGCCGCCGCATCCGCTCGCGACGACCGCGATGGCCAGCGCGCCGATGCCGAACCGCAGCGCTCGGGTGATCCTCATCGAATGCCTTCTCTCTCGTGAAGTGTGAAGGGTCCTCCGCGGTGCCCGGAGCGGTCATCGCTCCCGCCGCGGTCGTGAACAGCGATCAATGGCTCAGAATTTTGCCCAAGAAATCCTTGGCCCGCTCGGAAGCGGGTGCGGTGAAGAAGGTTTCGGGTGCCGCGTCCTCGACGATCCGGCCGTCGGCCATGAACAGCACGCGGTCTCCGGCGCGGCGGGCGAATCCCATCTCGTGCGTGACCACCAGCATCGTCATGCCCTCCTTGGCCAAGGCGACCATCACTTCCAGCACCTCGTTGACCATTTCCGGATCAAGGGCGGAGGTGGGTTCGTCGAACAGCATCACCTTCGGATTCATCGCCAATGCCCGGGCGATGGCCACGCGCTGCTGCTGACCGCCCGACAGCTGCGCCGGATACTTGTCGGCCTGATCGGCGATGCCGACGCGATCGAGCAGTTCCAGCGCCCGTGCGCGCGCCTGCTTCTTGTCGATGCGGCGTACCTTGACCGGACCGAGCATCACGTTGTCCAGAATCGTCTTGTGCGCGAACAGATTGAACGACTGGAACACCATCCCCACGTCGGCGCGCAACTTCGCCAGTGCGCGCCCCTCGGCGGGTAACTCGACGCCGTCGACGGCGATGGTGCCGGAATCGATCGGCTCGAGCCGATTGACGGTGCGGCACAACGTGGATTTGCCGGACCCGGACGGGCCGAGCACGATCACCACCTGTCCACGCGGCACTTCCAGATTCACGTCACGCAACACATGCAGATCACCGAAGTGCTTGTCCACGTTGCGCATCGAGATCATCGGCGGAACGGTCGCGGACGCCGCGGCCGCGGTGGCAGCGCCCGGGTCGGAGGTGTTCCCAGCGCTGGCGGTGCCGGGTGTTGCGTCGGCAGCATCGGTCATGACAGTCGACCCTAGAGCGGTCCTGCGCGAAATGCGCACTTTTGGCGCGTGCGTCGCGCCGTCGCCGCCTGCGCTTAACCCGGTGGTGACCTGGGCGCCCGGCCACGTGACCGGCGTCACCAGCCCCCCGATCGTGGCGACCGGGGTGGGCGTCCGATTTCGCACAGCGTCTACCCTGGACCCGTGAATTCGTCCATGCAGGTTGCAGCGCATTCGGCTGCGGGACGCGCCCCCGGTTCGGCCACCGATCCGCAGTCGCCGCGGACCTACGAGGTGCGCACCTACGGCTGCCAGATGAACGTGCACGACTCCGAACGGCTGTCGGGCCTGCTCGAGGACGCCGGATACACCAAGGCCACGGGCGGGCAGACCGCCGATCTGGTGGTGTTCAACACCTGCGCGGTGCGCGAGAACGCCGACAACAAGCTGTACGGAACGCTCGGACATCTGGCGCCGATCAAGGCCGAGCGGCCCGGTATGCAGATCGCGGTCGGCGGCTGCCTCGCGCAGAAGGACCGCGACACCGTCGTGCGCAAGGCGCCCTGGGTCGACGTCGTCTTCGGCACCCACAACATCGGGTCGCTGCCGGTGCTGCTCGAACGCGCCCGGCACAACGAACAAGCGCAGGTCGAAATCCTGGAATCGCTGGAGGCGTTCCCGTCCACGCTGCCCGCTCGCCGCGAATCCGCCTACGCCGGCTGGGTGTCGATCTCGGTGGGCTGCAACAACACCTGCACGTTCTGCATCGTGCCCTCGCTGCGCGGCAAGGAGGTCGACCGGCGGCCCGGCGATGTGCTGGCCGAGGTGCAGGCGCTGGTGGATCAGGGAGTGCTCGAGGTGACGTTGCTCGGGCAGAACGTCAACTCCTACGGTGTGAACTTCGCCGAACCCGCACTGCCGCACGGACATCCGGCCGACTTCGCGCCCGAACACCGCGATCGCGGCGCCTTCGCGAAACTGCTGCGTGCCTGCGGCAGTATCGACGGGCTCGAGCGGGTGCGGTTCACCTCGCCGCATCCGGCGGAATTCACCGACGACGTCATCGAGGCGATGGCACAGACCCCGAACGTGTGCCCGCAGCTGCACATGCCGCTGCAGTCGGGTTCCGACCGGGTGCTCAAGGCGATGCGCCGGTCCTACCGCAAGGACCGCTACCTCGGCATCATCGAGAAGGTGCGCGCCGCGATGCCGCATGCCGCGATCACCACCGACATCATCGTCGGCTTCCCCGGGGAAACCGAGGAGGATTTCCAGGAAACCCTGGATGTGGTCCGGCAGGCCCGGTTCACCAGCGCCTTCACCTTCCAGTATTCGATCCGTCCCGGCACGCCCGCGGCCACCATGGCCGATCAGGTACCCAAGGCGGTGGTCCAGGAGCGCTACGACCGGCTGATCGAACTGCAGGAACAGATCTCGCTGGAAGCCAATCGCGCGCTGATCGGCACCGAGGTCGAACTGCTGGTCGCCGAGGGCGCCGGCAAGAAGAACGCGGCCACCGCGCGGATGAGCGGCCGGGCGCGCGACGGCCGCCTGGTGCACTTCCGGCCCGGTGAGGCGGCGATCCGGCCCGGCGATATCGTCACCGTCGACATCACCGAGGCGGCGCCGCACCACCTCATCGCCGACGGCCCGATCCACAACCACCGCCGTACCCGCGCCGGCGACGCGCACGAACGCGGTGTGCTGCCCAAGACCGCACCGATCGGAGTGGGCCTGGGGTTGCCGCGGATCGGCGCGCCGGAGCCGCTGCCGGCGGCCGCCGGTTGTGACACCGGATGTGGGGTCTGACATGGCCGAACGCGGGAACGAGGATGCCGATCGCGACGTCACGCCGGAGCGCTCCGGCGACGCCTCGCCCGCGCCGCGGCACCCGCACCAGCCGGAGCCGAGCGATGTGACCGAGCCGAATCCTGCGACCGAGCCGAATGAGGAGAGCATGAACCCCGCAGAGTCGAAGGTCTTCGAGCAGTTCCGCGGTGATCTCGAGGCCGTCGAACGCAAGATCGCCGGCGAGATCGACCCCGGGACGCGCGCCATGGTGGTCGCGATCGCGGTCTTCGTGCTGCTGCTGTCGCTGATCCTGCCGCACGCCGGCGCCGCCCGCGGCCTCGACGTGCTGGCCTTCGACACCCACGCGCAGGACGAGCACATCGGGCTGCCGTCGCGGGTCTTCGAATGGTTCGTGGTGATCTTCGGAATCGGGTTCTCGTCGCTCGCGCTCGTCACCCGCCGCTGGGCACTGGCGTGGGTGGCGGTCGCCGGATCCGCGGTGGGCAGTGTGTTCGGAGTGCTCTCGATCTGGCACCGTCAGACGCCCGGCCTCGGCAACTATCACGGCGCCGGACCCGGTATCGGACTGATCCTGGCCACGATCGCGATCGTCGTGCTGACCTTCCACTGGATCCGAGTGGTGTGGAGCCGGACCGCGCTGCAGCTCGAGGCCGAGGAGCGCCGGCGCATCGCGGCCGCCGAACAGGAAGAGCAGGACCGGCGCCGGCTGTTCGGCGACGACAAGTAGCCGGACCGGCGCTCGGGAGGCGTCGTTCTCAGCGGCGCAGTGCCACCACGGGGATGGTGCGTGCGGTCTTCTCCGCGTGTTCGGCGAAGAACGGATACAACGCGGTGAGCTCGGTCCACGCCCGGTCGTAATCGGCGCCCTGCAACGGTACGGCGGTGGCCGGATAGGTCTCCCGGTCGACCTCGACCGTCACGGCCGGATCGGCGACGAGATTCAGATACCAGTCCGGATGCTGCGGGGCGCCCACGTTCGAGGCGACGACCAACAGCCGGTCGCCGTCGGGATGGAACATCATCGGCGTGGTGTGCGGAGTCCCGGACCGGCGGCCGGTGGTGGTGAGCAGCACCAGACGCTCCCGGTGCATCCCCTCGATCGGGCCCCCGGCCCGGAACTGCTCGATGACGCCTCGATTGATCTCGCGGACATCCATGGTCGGCTCCTCGTCCGGATCGCTACGGGCAGGAACGGCTCATACCGGCCGGCGGCGAACTCGGCACCGCAGACCGGCGACGAACGTCTCAGCGCCGGCTGACCGCGCCCTCGGCGGCATCGGCCCATTCACGCCACTGCTTGGCCTGTTCGAGCGCCTTCTCGGCATCGCGCGGGCGGCCCGCGGCCTCGGCCTTGGCCGCCTGCTCCTCGAATTGGGCGACCCGCTCGCGGAACTGCGCCGCGCGCGCCATCGCCTCGGGATCGGTGCGCCGCCACTGGGCGTCCACCGCCTCGCGCACCCGCTTCTCCAGCGCCCGCAGTTTGCCCTCGAGTTCGTGCATGCGCTCGCGTGGCACCTTGCCGATGGCGTCCCACCGCTCCTGCAGTTCGCGCAGGGCCGCACGAGCGGAATCCAGTGTGGCGGACTCGGGTTCGATGTGCTCGGGGATGCGGTCCTCGTAGTGGCGCAGCAGTTCTTCCTTGGCCGCCGCGTTCTGCCCGAATTCGGCATCGCGTTCGGACGCGGCGGCATTGCGCGCGGCGAAGAACACGTCCTGGGCGCTCTTGAACCGCCGCCACAACTGCTCGTCGGCCTCGCGGGGCGCGCGCCCGGCCGCCTTCCATTCGGTCAGCAGATCGCGGAAGAGCGCGGCGGTGCCCACCCAGTCGGTGGAATCGGACAGCTCCTCGGCGCGCGTGCACAGCTCCTCTTTGCGAGCCTTCGCGGCGGCGCGTTCGCGATCGAGTTCGGCGAAGTGCGCGCCCCGGCGGCGGTTGAACGCCTCGCGTGCCTTGGAGAAGCGCCGCCACAGCGCATCGTCGACCTTGCGGTCCACCCCGCGGATGGACTTCCACTCCTCGAGGATTTCGCGCAGCCGGTCACCGGCCGCCTTCCACTGGGTGGATTCGGCGGCGATCTGCTCGGCCTCCGCGCACAACGCCTCCTTGCGCTCGGTGTGCTCGTGCCGGGTGCGTTCCTTCTCCTCCTTGGCGTGGGCGGCCGCCTCGTCGGAATGTTCGATGATCGCCTGCAGGCGCTGGGCCAGACCGTCCACATCGCCGATCACCGCCGCGGTGGGTAGCGAGTCGGCGAGCGCGACGGCCGCGGCCTTGGTCTTGCGGGCGTCCGTGCCGGCCGCGAGGCGAGCCTCGAGCAGCGCGACCTCGGTGGCCAGATCGTCGAAGCGACGCCCGAAATGCGCCAGCCCCTCGGCGGCGTCACCGGCCTGCCACGAACCGACGACGCGTTCGCCGCCGGCGGTCTTGACCCAGGCGGTGCCGTCGTCGTCGACCCGGCCCCACTCGCTGGGATCGCTGACGGTCGGCACGACCACGGGATGCGGATGCTCGTGGGCGGGGCCGGGGACGGGAGCCGGTTTGACGTGGTGAGTCGCCGCGGGTTTCGCCGCCGGTTCGGTCCGCTGCGCCGCGGCGGGTTTGGGCGCCCCCGGCTTGGGTACTCCGGGTCGTGGTGCCGCGCCGGGTTTCGGGGCGGCATCGGCCGGAGTCGGACGCTTCGCGGCGGGATTGCTGGACTGCTGCGCCGCGCCGGTTTCCGGATGCACTGCCTTCTCGGTTCCGCTGTTGTCGGTCATCGCTCCTCATCCCTGCCGCGCGTCACGGCTGCCTGGTTACGCCCTAGCAGATCCCATTCAACCAGCCAATAGACAGAATTGCCCTCTCTTGCGAACGGTGGCGTGCAGCGAGTGACGGTTGAGAGTGGTGGGAACACGCTCACCCGCGGTGAGCGACGGCCTCGGCCGCCGTTTTCCCGGCGGCCGCTACCGTTGACGGGTGTTTCGTGTCGCCGCGTTGATTCCCTCGCCGCTCGTGCTGATTCCCGAACTGGGCGGTGCGACGCCGCTGACCGACTCCACCCATCCGGCCGCGCAGGTGCCGCAGCTGCGCGAGGCGGTGCTGACGGCCGGGCGGATGCTGGCCCGGCAGGCTCGGCGCTGGACCATTGTCGGCGCGGGCACCGAGCCGCCGGCCGGTGTGGGTAGTTTGCGCGGCTTCGGCGCGGACGTCCGGGTCACCTTGTCGGCGACCGAACCCGCCGGTGAGCCGCGACCCGACTGGCCGACCGCACTGCTGGTGGGTGCCTGGCTGCGCGGCCGGATCGCGGCCGAGGACGGCGACGACATCGAGGCGCGGGCGCAGCCGGTCGACCCCGGCGCCGAGCCGTCGCACTGCGTGGACCTGGGATCCCGGCTGCGCGGTGAGCTGGACGCCGACCCCCGTCCGCACGGCGTGCTGGTCGTCGCCGACGGCGCCGCCACCCTGTCCACCACCTCACCCGGATATCTCGATCCCCGGGCCGAGCGCGAACAACGGCGGATCGACGACGCCCTCGACGCCGGTGACCGCGCGGCACTCGGCGCGCTGGACCCCGGGCTGTGCGCCGAACTCGAGGTGGCCGGCCGTCCCGGCTTTCAGGTGCTGGCCGGACTGTTCGGCATCGACACCGCCGATCCGAAGGTCGAAACCCTGTATCGCGCAGCGCCTTTCGGTGTCGGATATCACGCGTCGGTCTGGTATCCGGCGGGTGCGCGATGAGGGCGCCCATCGCCGTCATCGGCCCGACCGCGACCGGAAAGTCCGATCTGGCATTGGAATTGGCGAGTCGCCTGGACGGTGAGATCGTCAACATCGACGCCATGCAGCTGTATCGCGGCATGGATATCGGCACCGCCAAACTGGCACCGCAGCAGCGCCGCGGCATCCCGCACCACCAACTCGACGTGCTGGAAGTGACCGAAACGGCCACCGTCGCCGCATATCAGGCCGCGGCCTGCGCCGATGTCGAGGACATCCGCGCGCGCGGCCGGGTGCCGGTCATCGTGGGCGGTTCGATGATGTACGTGCAGGCGCTGCTCGACGAGTGGGAGTTCCCGGCCACCGACATCCGCGTCCGCGAGAAGTGGGAGGGGGTTCTCGAGCGCGAGGGTGTCGCGGCCGTTCACGCCGCCTTGCGAGTCGCCGATCCCGTTGCGGCGCAGACCATTCTGCCGACCGACGGGCGGCGGATCGTGCGGGCGCTCGAGGTGGTCGAACTCACCGGCCGCCCGTTCGCCGCCTCGCAGCCGCAACGCGGCACGCCCCGCTGGAACACCACGATCATCGGCGTCGACCGCGAGACCGCCGAACTCGACGCGCGTATCGAGACCCGCACCGAGACCATGTTCGCGCAGGGTCTCGTCGACGAGGTGCGAGAACTGATCGGCCGCGGCCTGCGCTCGGGCCTGACCGCACGCCGGGCGATCGGATACGCACAAGTCCTGGCTCATCTCGACAACGAATACGACCTGAGCCATGCGCGTGAGCGCACGCTGATCGGCACCCGCCGCTACGTGCGCCGGCAACGCTCGTGGTTCCGCCGCGACCCGCGCGTGCACTGGGTCGACGGCGCCGATCCGCAGCTGGCGGATTCGGTACTGGCCCATGTGCTCGACGAACAGGAATCGATTCGGCAGTGACCCGCCCATCGACCACCCGCAACGCCTCCGTGGGGGAGTGGCGCGCCTATCTCGGCAACCGCGCCCGGCGCCGCAGCGACGGCCGCTTTCTCGTGCACGGCCGGGAACCGATCACCGCGGCCGTGGCGAACGGGTGGCCGCTGGAAGCGGTGCTGTACCGCCTCGGCGCCCCGCTGCCGCCGTGGGCTCGTGAGGTGCTCGACGACGACGCGGTGCCGGCGATCGGACTGGTCGGCGACGCCCTCGACGAACTCGCCGAACCCGGCACCGGCACACCGGAACTGGTGGCCCTGGCACACACCCGCGGCCGGGACCCGGCGCAGATCTGCCTCGATCCGGCACATCCGGTGGTCGTGATCGATCGCCCGTCCTCCGCGCTGCGGCTGGGCAGCGTGCTGCGCACCGCGCACGCCTTCGGTGCCGCCGCGGTCGTGATCAGCGGATCCGGCGCGGACGAATACGACCCGCGGTGTGTGCGCGCCTCGGCCGGAGCGCTGTTCGCGGTGCCGGTGGTGCGCGTGTCCGGGCCGGCGGCCGTCGCCGAATTACGGGCGGGCGCGAAAGTCCCGGCCCGGCTGGTCGGTGTCGGGACCGAACCCGGCGACCGGCCGGTCGATGCGCACACCTTCGCGGATGCGACGATCATGGTGCTCGCCGACGACGGCGTGCTCGACGCGCGGTGGCGCGACGCATGCGACGCGATGGTGCGGATTCCGGCGGGTGCGATGCCGGTCACCCCCTGCGCCGTATCGGTCGTGCTGTACGAAATATCCCGGCAGCGCCGGGTGTCGGTATCGAGGGAGAACGCCGGCGCGGCCGGCCAATGTGCGGGACAGGTGGAGGATCGACGTCGATGAGCGAGCAGCAGCGGGTGTCCGGCGCGGCCGATATCGAGTTCAGCAAGGGCCACGGGACCCAGAACGATTTCGTGGTGCTGCCGGACTCCGACGCGCGCCTGCGCCTGGCGCCCGACACCGTCGCCGTGCTGTGCGACCGGCGCCAGGGTATCGGCGCCGACGGTGTGCTGCGCGTCGCCCGGGCGGGCGCACTGGTGGAGCGGGGCGAACTCGCCGGACTTCCCGACGGTGTGGCCGCGGCGGACTGGTTCATGGACTACCGCAACGCCGACGGATCGATCGCCGAGATGTGCGGCAACGGTGTCCGCGTCTTCGCCCACTATCTGCTCGCCACCGGGTTGCAGCAGGAGACCGAATTCGTGGTCGGCACCCGCGCGGGTGCGCGTTCGGTGGTCGTGCACTCCTTCGACGAGGTACTCGGCGAGGTGACCGTCGGTATGGGCCGGGTGCGGATGCTCGGCGATTCCACCGCCACCGTCGCCGGCAGCGCGCTGCCCGGGGTCGGGGTCGACGTCGGCAATCCGCATCTGGCCTGCGTCGATCCCGGGCTCACCGCCGACGGTCTGGCCGCACTCGACCTCACCGTGCCGCCCGGATTCGATCCGGAGCTGTTTCCGCAGGGCGTGAACGTGGAGATCCTGACCGCCCTCGGCGAGGACGGCGCGGTGGATATGCGGGTCTACGAACGCGGCGTCGGCGAAACCCGCTCCTGTGGCACCGGCACGGTCGCCGCGGCCGCCGCGGCGCTGACGGGTGCGGGAGTCGATCCGGCGACGGAGTCCGCGCAGGTGCGGGTCCGGGTGCCCGGCGGCGCGGTCACCGTCGGCATCGATCACGGGCAGGCGTGGTTGCGCGGCCCCTCGGTGCTGGTCGGTTCCGGGCATCTCGCCGGTGAGTGGTGGGCCGGCGCCTGAATTCGGGTGAGCTGCGCCGTACCGGGCCGTTCCCGGCCGGGGCCGGAAATATCCGAGTGCGCCGGGTGGTTGTGGCGTGGGACCATGGAGGTGTATGAGGAAATCACAAACGTACGAGTTCACCCCGATCGAGCAACTCGACTCGGACACGGACGGCTACGCGGACCAGGACTACAGCATCGGCGATGACGACGCCGATACCGGCGTGACCGATTACGACGCCGACGAGACCGAAGGCAGCGGTTTGTCCGGCAACGGCTGGGCCGCCGAGCCCACGGTCGGTGAGCTGCAACTCGACGAACGCAGCGCGCTGCGACGTGTCGCCGGGCTCTCGACCGAGCTCACCGACATCACCGAGGTCGAGTACCGGCAGCTGCGACTCGAGCGGGTCGTGCTGGTCGGTGTGTGGACCGAGGGCAGCGCGGCGCAGGCCGACGCCAGTATGGCCGAATTGGCCGCGCTCGCCGAAACCGCCGGCTCCCAGGTGCTCGACGCGCTGATCCAGCGCCGCGACAAGCCGGATCCGGCCACCTACATCGGCTCGGGTAAGGCCGACGAACTGCGCTCGGTGGTGCTCGAGACCGGCGCGGACACGGTGATCTGCGACGGTGAGCTGACCCCCGCGCAGCTGAACGCGCTGGAGAAGGTCGTCAAGGTGAAGGTCATCGACCGCACCGCGCTGATTCTGGACATCTTCGCCCAGCACGCCACCTCCCGCGAGGGCAAGGCGCAGGTGTCGCTGGCGCAGATGGAGTACATGCTGCCGCGACTGCGCGGCTGGGGTGAATCGATGTCGCGGCAGGCCGGTGGCCGAGCCGGTGGTGCGGGCGGCGGTGTGGGTACCCGTGGCCCCGGTGAGACCAAGATCGAAACCGATCGCCGCCGGATCCGCGAGCGTATGGCCAAACTGCGCCGCGAGATCAAGGAGATGAAGACCGCGCGTGACACCAAACGGTCGCGGCGCACTTCCAGCGGCATTCCGGCGGTCGCGATCGTCGGCTACACCAACGCCGGCAAATCCAGCCTGATGAACGCCCTGACCGGTGCGGGCATCCTGGTGCAGGACGCCCTGTTCGCCACCTTGGATCCCACCACCCGGCGCGCGGCGCTCGACGACGGCCGCGAGGTCGTCTTCACCGACACCGTCGGATTCGTCCGGCATCTGCCGACTCAGCTGGTGGAGGCGTTCCGCTCCACACTCGAGGAGGTCACCGGCGCCGATCTGCTGCTGCACGTGGTCGACGGTTCCGACGCGCTGCCCGATCAGCAGATCAAGGCCGTGCGTGAGGTGATCACCGATGTGCTGCGTGAGCAGGGCGAGGGGGCCGGACCGCCGGAGTTGCTGGTGGTGAACAAGATCGACGCGCTGGACGCGACGCAGCTGGCGCATCTGCGTGCCCAGTTGCCCGGGGCGGTGTTCGTCTCGGCCCGCACCGGACGTGGAATCGACCAGTTGCGCGAACGGCTGGCCGAGATCCTCGGCGGGCTCGATGTCGAGGTGAGTGTGCTGCTCCCGTACACTCGTGGTGATCTGCTCGCGCGCATCCACTCCGACGGCCGCATCATCAGCTCCTCGCACGAGGAGGGTGGTACGCGGGTGCGGGCCCGGGTTCCCCGGGCGCTCGCGCCGACCCTGTCGCAGTATGCGCACGCGGGCACCATCGGCAGTGCGGAAGCAGCGGGGCCTTCGCGCTGAAGCTTTCGTAGTCTGTGTGCCACAGTCGTTTTCGGTAGAATCGCGTCTTTCACCGAACGGCTGCAGGGAGGGTGCAAATGTCCGGGACCGAGTCCACGCCTGTCGATGTCATGCCCGACGACTCCACCGCCGCGCGCTCGGTGGAGTCCGTACGGCAGCTCAGTGACGGCGCGCCGCTGCGAATGACGGTGCCCGCCATCGATCTTCGCATCTTCGACGCACTGTCGACGCCGGTGCGGCTGTGGAACAGTCCGGTCTTCCACGGCTTGGACAACATTCCCGAGACGGGCCCGGTCATGCTCGTCGGCAACCACACGCTGCTCGGCGGTGTGGACGCGCCGCTGCTGGTGCACGAGATCTATCACCGCACCGGCCGGGTGGTGCGTGGCCTGGCGGAGAACGTGCTGATGCGGGTACCGCCGGTGCGCGAGCTCGTGCACCGAATCGGCAGCGTGCGCGGTTCGCGCGACAACTGCCGCACCCTGCTCGACAACGGTGAAGCGGTCATCGTCTTCCCGGGCGGCGGCCGCGAGGCGATGCGCCGCAAGGGCGAGAAGTACCACTTGAAGTGGGAGGGCCGCACCGGCTTCGCGCGGATGGCGATCGAGGCCGGCGCGCCGATCCTGCCGACCGCGATGATCGGCGCCGACGACGTGTTCGACGTCGTCTTCGACGGTGATCATCCGGTGATGAGCCCGCTGCGCTGGACCGTCGAGGCGCTCGGTATCCGTGGCAACCTCACTCCGCCGCTCATGCGCGGCATCGGCCCCACCGTCGTGCCGCGGCCCGAGCGGTTCTACTACTCGATCGGTACGCCCATCGAGACCACGCCGTGGCAGGACGCCACCGATCTGGACGCCGCCGCCGAGGAATTGCAGCAGGTGGTGCACAAGGCGCTGGAGGAGGAGATCACCGCTCTGCTGGCCGAGCGCGATCGTGACCGCGGCCGCACGCTCTGGGGCCGGGTACGCGGCGCCGTGGGGCTGTAGAGGTTTACCCGCGTTCAGGGTGCGCAAAGACCACCCTCCGAAGCTTTTCGCACAGGTAAGCGACTTTTTTCGGATCTGAAGTGAACCGCGATTCCCCTTCCGGGTACCGTATGTGGCAGGCGAGTTGCCGATGTGGTCACTAGGAGGTTGGCGTGGAGCGCACCCTTTTCGAGCCCGAACACGATCTGTTCCGGGAGTCCTACCGTAAATTTCTGGATCAGCATGTCGCGCCGCACCATGCCGAGTGGGAGCAATCCGGGGTCGTGGATCGGCAGCTGTGGCTGGAGGCCGGTAAGCAGGGGTTCCTCGGCATGGCGGTGCCCGAGGAGTTCGGCGGCGGCGGGGTTGAGGATTTCCGCTACAACGCGGTGATCACCGAGGAGACCACCAAGGGCCAGTACTCAGGGCTGGGCTTCTCGCTGCACAACGACGTGATCGCGCCGTATCTGCTGGAGCTGGCCAACGAGGAGCAGAAGCAACGTTGGCTGCCCGGATTCTGTTCCGGTGAGATCATCACCGCCATCGCCATGACCGAGCCGGGCACCGGTTCGGATCTGCAGGGCATCAAGACCCGCGCGGTCAAGGACGGCGACGACTGGGTCATCAACGGCGCCAAGACCTTCATCACCAACGGCATCAACTCCGACATCGTGATCGTGGTCGCGCAGACCGATCCCGAGAAGGGGGCGATGGGCTTCTCGCTGCTCGTCGTCGAGCGCGGCATGCCCGGCTTCGAGCGCGGCCGCAACCTGGACAAGATCGGTCTCAAGGCGCAGGACACCGCGGAGCTCAGCTTCACCGACGTGCGGGTTCCCGGCAAGAATCTGCTCGGCACCGAGGGCATGGGTTTCATCCACCTGATGCAGAACCTGCCGCAGGAGCGGATGTCGATCGCCGTGATGGCCGCCGCCGCGATGGAAGGCTGCCTGGAGACCACCATCCAGTACGTGCGCGATCGCAAGGCCTTCGGCAAACCGATCGGCGCCCAGCAGAACACGCGGTTCGTCCTGGCCGAGCTGGCCACCAAGACCACCGCGGTGCGCGTGCTTGTCGACCGCTTCATCGAGGCCCTCAACGCCGGCACCCTCTCGGCCGAGGATGCCGCGATGGCCAAGTGGTGGAGCACCGAGGAACAGCTCGACCTGATCACCAAATGCCTGCAGCTGCACGGTGGTTACGGCTACATGCGCGAATACCCGATCGCCAAGGCGTACATGGACGCGCGGGTGCAGACCATCTACGGCGGCACCACGGAGATCATGAAGGAAATCATCGGCCGCTCCTTGAAGCTGAGCTGACGCACCCCGGATGCTCTCGCGGCAACGGCCGCCGCCGGTTCTCCGGCGGCGGCCGTTGTGTGCCGCAAGTATTTTCGCGCTATGAGCTCGTTCCCGACAGTGCGGTGGCCGCCTCGGTGAGGTCGGCGACCAGACTGTCGTAGGCCTCGGCACGATCGGGAGCGCGCAGCGCGGCGGCCGGATGGATGGTGGCCAGCGCACGGAGATCATCGTGTGCGATCAGCCGCCCGCGGTCGCGGGTGATCCGGAAGTCCGGGCCGAAGACGGCCTGCGCCGCCACGGCGCCCAGGCAGACCACCAGCTGTGGACGGATCGCGTCGAGTTCGGCGGTCAGCCAGGGCGTACACGCGACGATCTCGGTGCGCCCGGGCTTCTGATGGATGCGGCGCTTACCGCGCTCGGTGAATTTGAAATGTTTCACCGCGTTGGTGAGATAGACGGCGTCGCGGTCGATTCCGGCATCGGTGAGGGCGCGGTTCAGCAGCGCTCCGGCGGGGCCGACGAACGGATGCCCGGCCAGATCTTCGCGGTCGCCGGGTTGCTCGCCGATCATCACCATCGGGGCGTGCGGCGGGCCCTCGCCGAAGACGGTCCGGTTCGCATGCTTGTACAGATCGCAGCCGTGACATCCGCGGGCGGCCTCGCGCAGTCGCGCGAGATCGGTGGTGTCCGGCACGAATTCCGCTGCGCCCGGAGCCTTTACCATGACCGCGCCTTCACCTTTCTCTCGTCACTTCGCGCCCACCTCGGTCTCGATCGCCGAACAGAACGCGTCCAGATCGCGCGGATTGCGGGAGGTGATCAGCGTCCAGCCGTCCTGCCTCCGGACCACCTGCTCATCGACCCATTGAGCGCCCGCGTTGCGCACATCGGTCTGCAGCGACGGATACGAGGTCATGGTCTTGCCGCGGATCAGGTCGGCCTCGACCAGCAGCCACGGGCCGTGGCAGATCGCGGCGATCGTCTTCCCGGCGTCGGCGAATCCGCGCGCCAGGTCGACGGCCTCCTTCGTGGTGCGCAACTTGTCGGCGTTGACGGTGCCGCCGGGGACCACCAACGCGTCGAAATCGCTCACCGACACCGAGGCCAGATCGGTATCGGGGTCGACGGTGGTGTCGATCTCGGTGTCGTGGACGAAGGTCTGCACCGCGTCGGTGGACGGGGCGGCGTGGGTGACACGAATACCGTTGTCGCGCAACTGCTTCAGCGGTTCCAGCAGCTCGTCGCGTTCCACACCGGTCTGCGAGGTCACCACCAGGACGGCGGGCTCTCGGTCGGGTCGGCTCATCTCGTCTCCTTCTCGGGCTCGGGGCGTTCAGGCGCCCTGCAGGCGGATCAGCGTGTTGAGTAGTTCGGCCTGTTCGGCAAGTTCGTGCTGATCGGGGTGGTTGCCGATGCGGTCGGCCAGTTCGGGACGCCGGATCAGCTCCAGTCCGTCCTCGCCGCTGTCGGTGGCCAGCCTTACCCGGCCCTCCGACAACACCAGGCGGGTACCGGGGCTGCCCGCGTCCAGCAGCATCCGCAGATCCTCGGTGGTGACCTGCGGATGCGTTCCAGGGGTCTGCTCATCGGATGTCATGTCCGGCGGGTGCCCGGCCGACAGCGGGTGAAACACCGGCCTGTGGAACCGGGGGCCGCGGGTCGCGGCCGGGTACATCCGGGCCGGGATCGGGTGCGGGTCCCGGGATGGGCCGGCCGGGATCCGGAGGTGGTTCCGGGGTCGGTTCCGGCGGGACCGGCCGTCCGGGATCGGGCGGCGGATGACCGGGAATCGGATCGGGGCTCGGGCCCGGAATCGGCCGGCCCGGTTCGGGCGGGCGGCCCGGCACGGGATCGGGTTCCGGAATCGGCGGGCGCGGATCCGGGTCCGGGGCCGGAATCGGATGTTCGGGCGTGGGATCCGGAACCGGCTGCGGTGGAACCGGTTCCGGAATCGGAGGCTCGCCGGCCCGTAGTCGCGGACCGGCGTTGTCGGTATACATGTCGACTCCTCGAACGGATGATGATCGGCCGCGCGGTGGACGGCGCGCTACGACGACGGATAGGCCGGGTAGGGCGCGGCCTTCAGGGTCCGCGCCAGGTGCGCGGCATTGCGCGCCATGCCCGCGGTGGTCGTCGCGACGGCCTCGGGAGTGTTGTCCAGGTCCAGATAGTCGACGCCGCTCATCGCCTCGCCGTTCCAGTACGTGCAGCCCTGGGCGGGCACGGTGAAGCCGATGTCGTTGAGCGCCTGGAACGTATCGGCGCAGATCTTGTGCGCGCCGTCCTCGTTGCCGACGACGGCGGCGATGCCCACCTTGCCCACCATGGCGGGCCGGTTCTCGTCGTCGGTGACCGACAGTTCGGCGTCGAGGCGTTCCAGTACGCGCTGAGCGACCGAGGACATGTGGCCCAGCCAGGTGGGCGTGGCGATCAGCACGATATCGGCGGTGCTGATCTGTTCGCGCAGCTGCGGCCACTGATCGCCGTCACCTTCGTCCGCGGTGATGCCGGGGCGGATATCGAGGTCGACGGCACGCACGGTCTTGCCGGTGACGCCGTGGTTCGACAGTTCGCGCAGCACCTGCTCGGCGATCAGCTCGCTGCTCGATCGATCCGGTGACTTCTTCAACGTGCAACTGATCGCGATGGCGGTGAGGTCGTCCCCGGGAGCTCGGGAACCGGTCGGGTCGTTCACAATGTGCTCCTTTCGACGGGCGACAGGATGCTCTGATTCGCGCATACCCGCCGATCCGCGGTCGAACCTGACCGGCAGGCGCCGCCGATCGAACCGGCGCGGGCCACCGATTGAGGCGCCGAGCACCGGGTATGCGGCGCCTATGGAGATTCCGCACCCCGACGTGCGCCGAACATCCGGCCACCGCCCGCTCTCGGCGTCCCGGCATCGGCCCACCCCGGCGCCGGTGACGGTGAATACCGGCGCGCCGCCGCTACCGCAGCCGCGCGGCGAACTCTCCGCAGGCATCTGCGCCCTGCTCGGCGGCACCGCCTGCCATGTCGATTTCGACACCGCGAACGCCGATCCGTACGGCGAGGATCTGCAGCTGGCACTGCACCTGTGCTACGAATTGCATTACCGCGGTTTCGATTCCGTCGATCCCCGGTGGGAATGGGACCCGAAGTTGCTGCGCATGCGCGCCCACCTCGAGGACCGGTTCCTGGCCGCGATGCGACGCGACGTGCCCGGCGGCGACGACCTCGACGGCGAACTCGACGATCTGCTCGTCGAGCCGGTCGAAGGCGCGGGCGTCGGGCATTTCCTGAACGAGCAGGGCCAGTGGTGGCAGGTGTGCGAATACTTCGCGCACCGATCGATCTATCACCACAAGGAAGCCGACCCCTACGCGTGGGTGATTCCCCGGCTGCGCGGTCAGGCGAAAGCCGCATTGGTCGCGGTCGAATACGACGAGTTCGGCGCCGGTCGCGGTGAGGACGTCCACGCACAGCTGTTCGCCGATCTGCTGGCCGGCGCCGGCCTCGACGACACCTACCTGCACTACCTCGACGCCGTCCCCGCGCCGATGCTGGCGCTGGTGAACATGATGTCGCTGTTCGGCCTGCACCGGCAGTTCCGGGGCGAACTGGTCGGCCATTTCGCGAGTGTGGAGATCAGCTCGCCCCCCGCTTCGCGCCGGATGGTCGACACGTTGCGGCGGTTGGACGCGCATCCGGCGTGCGTGCGTTTCTATGCCGAACATGTGGAGGCCGACGCGGTGCACGAACAGGTGATGCGCCGCGATGTCATCGGCGATCTCTCGGCCCGCGAGCCCGAGTTGATCGCACCGATGGTTTTCGGCATTCAGGCGACGACATTGCTGGAGAACGCCATCGACCGGCACATGCTCGACAGCTGGTCGGCCGGGAACAGCTCGCTGCGCGACCCGGAGGCGATCCCGCGAGATCGCGCGGGTTGATCATGGGAAGGCGGGTATTCGGCGATCATGAGACTGTTCCGCGCACCGGGTGTCTACGCCCCGACAGCCGATACCGGACTGCTGATCAGAGCGCTGGGGGCCGCCGCCATCCCGGAGGGGTCCAAGGTGGTGGACGTGTGTACCGGCACCGGTGCCGTGGCTATCGAGGCGGGACGGTCCGGTGCGTCCGCGGTCACCGCGGTGGACATCTCGCGCCGCGCGCTGGCCTCGGCGTGGCTCAACAGCAGGCTGCACGGGGTGCCGCTGGAGTTGTTGCACGGCGATTTCGGCCGGGTGCTGCACCGGCGCACCTTCGACGCGGTGCTGGCGAACCCGCCCTATGTGCCGGGACCCACCGAGGTTCCGGCACACGGCCGGGCACGGGCCTGGGAGGGCGGGCCGAGCGGCCGGGCGCTGCTCGACCCGCTGTGTCGGCTGATGCCGGAGTTGTTGCGCACCAAGGGAATCGCGCTGATCGTGCATTCCTCACTGTGTGATCCGGATCTGACCGTGCGCCAGCTGCGCGACGGTGGGCTCAAGGCCGCGATCGTCGTCCGCGAAACGTGCGAATTCGGGCCCGTGCTGCGCCGGCGCGCGGACTGGCTGGAGCAACAGCGCCTCATCGAACCCGGGGCGCGGCAAGAGGAGCTGGTGGTGATCCGTGCCGATCGAGAATGACGACCCCACGCCCGGCCCGGCCCGCCGCACCCGGGTCACGCTGACCAAGGACGGTCCGGCGCTCATCGAAGGTCCGGTGGAGCTGGTGACCGACGACGGCCGCGTCGTGCGCTGCGATCGGTTCGTGGTCGCGGTGTGCACCTGCCGCCGCTCCGGAATCTATCCGCTCTGCGATACCACCCATCGCCGTCATCGCCGCAAGCGCGGCTGACCGCTCGCCGTGCGTCAGTGCCGCGGTGTCACGCTGGTGTGCCGCGGGATCAGGATCGCGGTGAGGACCGCGACCGCCGCCACCACCACCGCGGCCGCGTACGAGGTGACCG
This sequence comes from Nocardia violaceofusca NBRC 14427, assembly GCF_963869435.1. Classification (NCBI taxonomy): domain Bacteria; kingdom Bacillati; phylum Actinomycetota; class Actinomycetes; order Mycobacteriales; family Nocardiaceae; genus Nocardia; species Nocardia violaceofusca. The sequence goes on along the minus strand of NZ_CAWMPM010000043.1, from coordinate 3,223 downwards.
TGAGCGCGGAATCGAATGCCGCCGAGGCCATCTCGTGCACTCGCGCCCCGAGTTCGCCGCCGATGTCGCCGGCCACCGCGATCGCGCCGCCGGCCGATTCACGAGCCGTCTCGCCCTGAGCCCCGGCCAGCGGGACGTCGCTCATGTAGTGAGTGAACAGCGCGCCGTGCACACTGCCGAGCAGCGCCACCCCCAGGCCGTTGCCCAATTCGTAGCTGGTCTCCTCGACCGCGCCGCCCTGCCCGGCCCGTTCGGCGGGCACCGAGGAAACCAGAACCGCCGCGGCGGCGGTGACCGCGATTCCGTCACCGATGCCCAGGCAGACCAATACCAGCGCCACCACGGCGTAGCTGGTGGGCTCGGGCGAGATCGCCAGCACCGCGAAGCCGGCGGCGAGGATGAGCAGGCTCGTGACCATCACCCCGCGTACCCCGGTCCGGCGCAGCAGCGCCGGTGTGGTCAGCGAGCCGATCAGGGTCGCGGCCGCGGCGGGTGCCGTACGGATACCGGCCTCGGCGGGGGAGTAGCCGTGAATGTACTGCAGCCACAACGAGATCAGGAACAGGGCGGCGCCGATCGCGATCATCGCCATCAGTGTCGCCAGGGCCGCGGCGAGGAAGACCGGGCGCCGGAACAACCGGATGTCGAGCAGCGGATCGGTCAGCCGCAGCTGCCGTCGCGCGAACCAGAACAGCATGGCGAGCCCGGCCAGCAGGACGCACACGTTCACCACGATGTCCTCACCGCGCGCGAGATGTTTGACGCCCCAGACGAATCCGACGATGCCGAGCACCGACAGCGGGACACTCGGCCAGTCGAACGGGCTGGTCGACGGCGCCCGGTATTCGGGCAGCAAACCGACGCCGGCCGCCAGCGTGAGCACCACCACCGGCACATTGATCCAGAACGCCGCGGCCCAGCCGAAATGTTCGACCAGGACGCCACCCACGATCGGACCCACCGCGGCGCCGACCCCGGCGATGGCAGCCCAGATCGCGATGGCCCGGGTTCGTTCGTGCGGATCGTCGAAGATGTTGCGGATCAGCGAGAGCGTCGAGGGCATCACCATCGCGCCACCCACCGCCAGGAGCACGCGTCCGCCGATGAGCTGACCGGTGACCTGAGCGGTGGCCGCTACCACCGAAGCGACGCCGAACAGCGCGAATCCGGTCAGGAACAGCCGCTTGCGGCCGATCCGGTCGCCGATCGCGCCGAAGGTGATGAGCAGGCCACCCAGGACCAGACCGTAGATGTCGACGATCCACAACTGGGCGACCGCGCCCGGCTGCAGATCCTCGATCAGCGAGGGCAGCGCGACGTTGAGCACGGTGGCGTCCATCGCGACGAGGAGCAGGCTCGCGCACAGCACCGCCAGCATTCCCCAGCGGCCGCGCACCGGTGTCGCCGTCCGGTTCCGGTCGATCATCGGGCCTCCCAGTTGCCGAAGCGGCTCCTGCTACCTTCCGGCAATCCTACAAATCCGGGATCGATGACCAAGGGCTAGTGGGCCGCCGCGGCGGACTTGCGCAACCCGTCGAGGATGAGGTCCAGGCCGTACAGGTATTGCTCCTCGCCGCCGCCGTGCGTGATCACGAGCTCCGGCATCAGATCGGCGATCGTCGGATGGGCCACCGGATCCAGCATCTGCAGGCGGCTGGGGATGTTCTCGCCGTTGCGCCGCGCCGGAGCGAACACGTGGCGCAGGGCCGATCCGAAGGTGTACTGCAACAGCACCACGTAGCCGCGCGCGGTTTCCTGCCGGCCCAGTCCGGCGGCCCGTAACTGGGAGAGCACCAATTCCAGTGCGGCCGTGGCGGTATCGGCGAAATCGCCGTCGCCGTCGGGTTTCACCGCGAGCACCCGGAGCACCGCCGGGCGTTCCACGAGCAGCCGGTACAGCGCCTGGCAGCACGCCCGCACGCGGTCGGCCCAGTCGCCGGAGACGGCCGGGGGATGGAAGCTGTCGAGCACCTGGTCGCGCGCGGCCTGCAGCAGTTCGTCCTTGCTGCGGAAGTAGGTGTAGAGCGTCATCGTGCCGACGCCCAGTTCGGCGGCGAGGGCACGCATGGAGATGCCCTCGCAGTCGGTGTCGTCGAGCATGCGCAGCGCGGCGTCCACGATCGCCTCGGCGCTGAGCGTATGGCGTGGTACTCGGCGGCGGCCGCCCCCGGTGCGGGTTCGTCGGGCGGGCTCAGATGTCACGGCAACGTCTCCGGTCGGGATGAAATCCGGTCTCGACGCCATTGTAGTATGCACGTACGACGTACCGTACGTTGTACGTCAGCCCTCGTCGTGGAGGTCGGGTCGTGGCTGCAACAACCATCTCGGGTCCGCTCGCGCAGGCTCCGGCGCGAGCCGGGGGCTGGTTGCGGGAAATGGTGCTGGTCGTCGTGGTGTATTTCGCCTACGACGGGGCTCGGCTGCTGGTCGGCAGCGGTCTCGACCACGCCCGCCGCGACGCGCACGCGCTGCTGCGCATCGAGGACTGGCTGCGGCTGGACCCGGAACTGTGGCTGAACCGGATCTTCGCCGGCCATTCCTGGATCGCGATCCCGGCCGACTTCGCCTACGCCACGCTGCACTACGTCGTGACTCCGGCGATCCTGATCTGGATGTGGTGGGCGCATCGCGAGCAGTACCGGGCGGTTCGCACCCAACTGGGCATCGCGACGGCCGCCGGCCTGATCGGTTTCGTCGCCTTGCCCACCGCGCCACCGCGCCTGCTGGAGGACTCCCACGGCTTCATCGATGTGATGGCCCTGCACGCCTCGGTGGGCTGGTGGCAGGGCGATGCCAGCACACCGCGCGGATTGGATTCGCTCACCAACGATTTCGCGGCGATGCCGAGTTTGCACGTCGGCTGGGCGCTGTGGTGCGGGCTGATGCTGTACCGCTTCGGCCGGACTCGGCTCACCCGGTGGGCCGGGGTCGGCTATCCGATTCTCATCACGCTGGTGGTGATCGGCACCGCGAACCACTATCTGCTCGACTGCGCCGCCGGTGCGGCACTGATCCTCGCCGCCGGTTACGTCGCCGGGCCGTACCTGCGCCTCTGCGACGCGACCGCCGACGGGATCCGAGTCTGGTGGGCGATGGTGCGCACGAATTCGCCGTGGCCCGCATGGCTCGGTGCGGTCGTCGGCGCCTTCGCGCCGGGCGCGGTCACCGGGCCGGCGCTCGGCATCGGCGCCGGATTGGCGGTGGCGCTGCCGGAGCCGGCGCA
>NZ_CAWMPM010000042.1:0-86111 GCF_963869435.1 Nocardia violaceofusca NBRC 14427 | reverse complement strand
AGACAGTGCCTGTATGGCCGAACAGCAGCAACCAATAGCAGTCGGCTTGGTCCGCGCGGACGTATCGGGACTGCGACTGCCGGAACATGTCGATAAGATCCGCCGCCACGCCGAGAAGATGGGCTACGCCTACAGCTACACCGTGAGAGCGCCTGCGGACATCCCCGATCCTGTCGGTTACGCGCTCGGAATCGCGTCCGTCTCGAGCGCCGCCGCCGTGGTCGTCTACGACCTCGAGACTGTCGATCACACACCGAGTCGGGTGTGCGAGATGTTGGACCTCGAGACTGTCAGTCCGCCTGCGACCTGGGCGGTTGCCATGCCTGGCATCGCTGGCCCGACGCATTCGCACCCCGAACATCCGCTCACGGTCGAGTCAGCTCACCTGATTATGCAGCAGCATTTGAACTGTCGTGCCTTCGAATGTCCGCGGAAAGCCACCGCGTACAGCTGCCTCGTTCGCGCGGGCAAGATCGTCCCGCCGGTGGACAGTCCGCGTGAACGAGCTGCCGCACGGGGCTTGCCGTTCCGCCCACGTCGCCAGGGCCGCGGTTCACTGCCTGAAGGCGTGAGTCTGACAACCTTGCTCGACGTCTTGGGCGGGCTTACCGACCTGGAAAGCGAGGCGGGTGCTTCCGCAAAAGCCGATCCGGTAACTGGTAGCACTGCGACGGAGAAGACCTAGCAGGCCGTCATGAACTTTTCGGAACGATCTGCAGCTCAGTGTGATTCGCCTCTTCCGAACGAACCGGATGTGTTGCTTCGTGTCCGAATCGGCCTCTTGCGCGGACAGGAATTGAGGTTCGTTGCCTGCGAGTCGGCGGCCCGCCGGTTCGCCCAGTACTGGGTCGCCTATCACCGGCCCGACACCGTGACGTTCGCACCACCGGTTCGAACGTGCCCGCGGCTCCCATGCGAGCGCCTGTGGGCACTCCCTTAACCCGGTTTCGGCGTGCCGAGACATTCACAAAAATTCGAAATCTTCAGGGAGGGAATATGATCAACGAGACCAGACCATGCGCGCCCGAGGATGTCGGTCGCTTGGTGCGGCTGGTGATCGACGCTGTCAACGAATGCAACTTGCGCTGCCTGTACTGCCATCCCGGAGAGGTGTGGCGACAGCAGCAGTTGCCGCTGCCTGCAGTGTGGGCGGCGATGGAAGCCGCCGAAGACGCCGGCGTGCTCGAAGTCGTGCTCACCGGCGGTGAGATCACCCTGCATCACAGCTTGCCGGGCATCCTCGCAGCCACACATCTGTTGCGCCGGACAGCCTCGACACTGATCACCAACGCCACCCAACTCTCCTCACCGATCATCGACGGCCTGGCAGCGTCGAATCTCACCCGCATCTGCACCAGCATGGACGGCGCGACCAATGACGTCCACGGTTCCGCCCGTGGCAAGAACCTACCGAAAGTGTTGGAAGGCCTGCACGCGCTGAAACAGACAGGCAAACCGATCACCGTCATAACCGTTGTCCACCAACATAATTGGCGGGAAATGGTCGAGTTGAGCGCTTTCCTTGCCGTGAACGGGCTCGCGTCGCAGCATCATCTGTGCGCGCCGAGCTATTCAGGTCAGGCCCGGGCGCACTATCCACGGCTCGCCCTGCGAGAGAGCGAGTTTCATGCCGTGCAGGAATTGGTGAATCGCCACCATCGAGAACTGGCAGCCGCGGGTCTGTATCTGACGTTCAACTCCATGTGGCCGGCGACCGGCGTCCGGCCGTTGGCCACCAACCCCGCACGCACGATCACCTTGCAACAGCTCTCTGAGCAGGTCAAAGACACCCTCTGTAACATCCGCCCGAACGGTGAGTTCCGATTGCAGGCCGCCACCTGGGGCCGCGAAATGGTCGGCAACGCAGTCCTCGGCTCAGTACACGCCCGACCAGTGGCCGAACTTCTCGCACACGCCGAAACGCTGCTGGACCAGGGAACCCCGCGCCAACTTCCACGAGAAGTCGAGGCACAGCACAAGTTTCAACTCGGCGCCACAGCGAGCAGAGACACGACCGAACAGCTGATCGGCCGCATCGACGGACCGGCTCTCAAGGCCGACTTGATTCCCATCCGCAGCATCGACCAACACTGGCTGCTGGAGAATCCCGCCGATACCACCGACATCGCCGCACAGATCAGCGCGAGTCCAGACAACTACCGCGTCGTGCGGCACCCCAGCGGCATCATCCTGGCATTCGACCGATCGCGATCCTTGATCACGCTGCTGACTCCCGGCGAATGGGCCGAAATCGTTGCTGCGACGAAGGTGATCGCATGAAAAACACCTTGGTAGACAAGGCCTACCGGTTCCTCCGCAGCGACGACGAATTGGCTCGCCTGACGACCGAAGTGCTCGATCACGCACCCGCAGACACCGCGGTCCGCGCCGCGCTCGTCTGCCACCTTGCCGCCCCGCACACGCCAGCCCTGACGCTCGCCGAACACGTTGGCCTGGATGTTTCTGCCGTACGTGACGTCTATCGATTCGCGCGAACGCATCCTGGACTGCAGCAATTGGTCAGGTCGCTCTATTACCCTCACCGTTTGCGCTCGGCGTTCGCCGCGGCGACGGTGGCCGAATGGCTGCGACGGCCCGATGTTCCGCAGCGCATCCTGGCGCGTGAGCCGGTGCTGGCAGGCACGGTGGAGATCCATCCGACCCGCGGCACCTGCAACTATCGGTGCCGCATGTGCCTGTGGTCGGACCAGGCCGAACTCACCTACGCCACCAAGCAACTGGACACCGGTGGTCTGATGACCGTCAACGACTGGCACCGACTGCTCGACGAGCTCGTCGTGGCTGGCGTGCGGCGTCTCGTTGTCTCCGGTGGCGGCGAGGCGTTGATCAACCCCGACCTGCCCGACATTCTCGGTCGGGCGGCCGATCTCGGTTTCGAAATCCACGTCTACACCACAGGTTTCGCAGCCCGGCCAGGCTCCAGATTGTTCGCAGCGCTGCTGCGGTGCCATCGGATACGGTTCTCGGTGCATTCCTGCGACCCGGTCACCTACGACCACATCGCCGGCACACGTCCACGCCAACACGCCTTGGATCGAGTCGCCGCCAACCTCGGCGCGCTACTCGACGAACGCCAAGAAACCCCGGCACTGGGCGTCGGCATGGTGGTCCAGCAGGCCAACCACGCACAGATCGAGGCGATGACCGACTTCGCCGAAGCCCTCGGCGTCGACTGGCTCGACATCCGCAAAGACGAAGTCGATGTCACCGATGATCTCGACCCCGCCCAACTGGAGGTCGTTCGTAGACAGCTGAGGGCCGTCCGTGCCCGGGCTGGTGGTGCGACCAGGATCGATATCGGTGATGAGCTGGTCGCGCTCGCCAACGGCCTGACGCCTGATCGATCACGCACCACGGAGTGTCTCGGTCGCTGGTTCCGCCCCACGATCGGAGCTTTCGGACATCTGACCCCCTGCGATCTGAAAGCCGAACCACGCTTCGCTACAACAGGTTACGACCTCGGCAACGTCAAACGCACCCGCGTCCTCAATGTGATCGCCACCTCGAACCAGCGACGAATAGGCGACGACTGCGCCCAATGCATGCCCAGCTCACGCACCGGCAACGCGATCGTTCACAAACTGCTCGCCGACATCCAAGCCGGGGTCGGCCTGGACGAGCAGCCGTTCGTCTAGCGGTCCTTTATTCGCTGCAGCAGCGCGGTCCGCGCCACCGCCGCTATCCCACGCACGACAAGCCCGGCCGCGACCAGCGGTGCGAACACGATCCAGGGCGAACCCTGGTGATAGTCGCAGTAGAACCGTAGCGCGCTGCGGTGGTGGGAGCGGACCTTCCGGAACGGTGCGGACCGCATGCTGCCGCCCTCGCGGTGGCGGATCTCGACCCGCGGATCGAGCACGACGCGCCACCCGCCGCGGTGCATGTCGAGGGCCATCTTGGTTTCCTCGAAGTAGAGGAAGTAGCGGTCGTCGAACCCACCTACTGCTTCGAAGGCTTCGCGTCGAAACAGCATGCAGCATCCCGAAATCCAGTCCACGTCACTGACTTCGGTGACCGGGTTGCCGAAGTATCGGCGCGTGGCCGGGTTGTTCGGCCAGATACCGCCCAGCAATGCGTGTGCGATACCGACCGCGAGCGACGGGAAACGGCGTCCGCTGGGGTACGGTTGGCCGTCGAGGCGCAGGATGCGGGGGCCGATCATGCCGATCCGGTCATCGGTCTTCGCTGTGTCGATGAGCGCTGCGATCGACCCGGGGGTCAGCTTCGTGTCGGGGTTGGCGACCAGGATCCACTGTCCGCCGGTGGCCGCAGCGCCCTGATTGATCGCCGCTGCCAGCCCGACGTTGCGAGTGTTGCGGATAACTCGACCGCCGCACTCTTCGACGATCTCGGCGCTACGGTCGGTGGAGACATTGTCGATGCCCAGCACGTCCACGGTGTACGGCTCCACCGCCGCGGGCAGGGTCTCGAGGAATCCGGGAAGATCTTCTGCACTCTGGTAGGTGACCAGGGCCAAGCCGACAGTCTTGTCATCCGCGCTGGGCATGCCGGCGAACATATCACCCCAGCCATAGACACGCCGACGCTGCAGATCGACGTCGACGACGTCAGCCTTCGGCAACGGCGATGTGTGGCGTCGGAGCCGGGGCCTCGACCCGTTTGAATGGAGGCAGGCGGGGGAGGTGCCGATCCACCGGCGAGTCCGCGTAACGTTTTGGGGGTTGCAATCAGATAGCGAGGCAAGAAGTTTCGCGCACCTTGGGAGTGTGCGTCCAGGAGCTCGCTAGATGAGAGGCGGATCGACGGTGGGCCGCAGGCGGGGCTTTTTCGCGGAGTTGCAACATCAAGCGAGAGTCGCTGAACAGCGACGGCAGCGGGAGCACGCCGCGGCGGTGCGCGCGCATAACCAGGCAGTTCGCGAGACTGAGCGAGCTCGCCAACGCGAGGAGCGGGCGCGCGCTGCATTGTCGCGGGCGCAGGAGAGCGAGCGGCGTGCAGCCGAAGCAGCGGCGCTGAGGGCTTATCGTGACCGGCGCGTCAGCGAAGCAGAGGCCGCGACGGCCCGATATGCGGAGATCTACGACCAGATCGACACCATATTGGATGCGACCCTCGACATTGACGACTATGTAGATCTCGAGTCGCTTCGTCGCACCGCTGAACATCCTGAGTTCGCTCCTGGGGCGTTGGCTACGCCTGTCCCTCATCCGGCGTGGGTGCAGGCGCCACCTGAGCCGCAGTTCACGCCGCCACCCGAACCGGCCGGGTTGGGAAAGCTGTTCGGAAAGAGCAAGTACGAACAGCAGGTCGCGGCTGCGCACCAACAGTGGCAGCAGGCGCATGCTGCGTGGCTGCACCATGTGCAGGTCGACATTCCTGCTCAGAATCAGCGGTTGCAAGCCGAGCATCAGGGCTTGGAAGTCGTGCGCCAAGAGCGGCTCAGCCGGGCTCGCGCGGACTACGAGGAACAGTGCCGACAGCGCGAGGCCGCTATCGCGGAACACAACGCCCGTGTCGACGACCTCATCGCTCGGCTAGCTGCTGACCAGCCGGCTGCCATCGACGAATATGTCGGGATCGTGCTGTCCAACTCGACGTATCCGGACGAGTTTCCCGTCGACTACGACTACACCTTCGACGGCGAGCTACGGGAACTCACCCTGTCGGTCACTGTGCCCGCGCCCGACTCGATACCCTCGATCAAGCAGGTCAAATACATCGCCGCGTCGGACGAGATCAGGGAAACGCCCCTGTCGCAGAAGGATCAGCGACTGCGTTACAACACGGCGGTGACCTCGGTGGCTCTGCGTACTCTGCACGAAATCTTCGAGGCAGACCGGGCCGAGCGCATCGAATCCATCTCCATGACCGTGGCCACTGTCGCTACCGATCCTGCAACGGGTCATCCGGCCGAGGTACCTTTCGTCGCCGCAGCGGTGTCGCGTGAGCAGTTCCTGCACCTGAATCTGGCCGAAGTCGAGCCAGCGGCCGCCCTGACAGGCCTTCGCGCCCTCGTCTCGAAGAATCCGTTCGCGCTGACCCCGATCGCAACGTCCAGCGGAGTCCGGCGATGACCCCCGACCCAGTCCACGACCCGTCTACTGAACTGATCCGCCTCCGAGCGGAGAACCACGATCTGCGAGTTCGCTTGCAACAGAGCGAAGATCAGAGCGATGCTGACCTCGTGGCCGCGGGGTTCTACACATATCAACACCCGCTCGAAGACTCCACCGCATACAGCGAACATCTCGCGAAACTTCGCGGTGAGCTCAAAGAAATGATCCGAAACAAGGCCGCGATCGAGACATCGCCGGGGTTCATCTATGACAACTCCCTTGCCAAGGGGAAGAAGATGACCAGCGACCTGGCCCAGTTGATGCTGCGCGCATACAACGCCGAAGCCGAGAACTGCGTCCGCTATGTCAAGGCAGGCAACCTTCGGGCAGCGATCACCCGGTTGGAGAAGTCAGCGGCAGCAGTTGCCCGGCTCGGCGCGATGATGGACATGCGTGTCAGTCCCGGCTACCACGACCTGCGCGTCGAAGAACTCACTCTCACCGCCGAGTTCCTGATGAAGAAGCAGGAAGAAAGGGACGCCGCACGCGAAGAGCGGGTACGACTTCGAGAGGAAGCGCTCGCCCAGAAGGAGCTCGAAGCCGAGCGAGAACGACTCGATAAGCAGCGCCGACACTATGTGAACGTGCTCGCGGCGCTCGATACGTCAGATCCAAACCGTCAGGACATCGAAGCGAAGCTCGCTGACGTCGATGCAGCCATCGAACGTAACGACTACCGGATCGCAAACATCCGAGCAGGTTACGTCTATGTCATCAGCAACCTCGGAGCCTTCGGCCCTGGAATCGTCAAAATCGGCCTTACTCGTCGCCTCGAGCCTATGGACCGCGTGCGCGAACTCGGTGACGCGTCAGTGCCCTTCTGGTTCGATGTCCACGCTCTGTTCTTCTCGGAGGACGCCGTGACGGTCGAGGCAGAACTTCATCGGCGGTTCGCGGACCGCCGAGTCAATCGCATCAATCTCCGGCGAGAGTTCTTTTATGCCACACCGCTTGAGGTCAAAGACCAGCTAGCCGAAATCGCCGGACACCTCATCGAATTCACAGCCGAGCCCGAGGCGGAACAATATCGGCTGAGTGTTTCGATGGGTGCGTCATCTGCCACACGTGCTTGATCGCTCTCGCCGTGCGGGATCGGCACGTTGCCCCTGGTCACAGATCAAGGTCGTATCCGAGCCCTTGATCGGGGCCGGACACATCTGGCCAGAGCGGCGTTTCGAGTCGGTCTGTGCTTGCTGCCACGGCAATGTCGATCGCTGCCTGAATCTTCGCGCCCTGGACGGTCGAAACATCGTCCGGCGGAACGGCTTCCGATTGAACCTCTGGTGCTATCCCTGTCGACGGATCACGGAGTTCGAGGCGGTGCCAGAGAGCTGCGGCGGGCATGTCGTCGGGGAGGGGACGCTGTGCGGCGGCGCTGGTGAGGAGGGCTTCGATGTCGTGGCCGGCGTCGGCGGCGGTGTCGAGGTGTTGGGCGAGTGTGGGCCACCAGGGGTCGGTGGTGATTCGGATGTCGATGCGTTTGGCGAGTGCGGACCAGGTGTGGGTGGCGGTGTGGAGATCGCCGAAGGCGTCGGTGACGTGGGTGTCGAGCCGGTGTTGATGATGGCGTTCGGTGGTGGGGTAGCGGCGTGGTCCAGTGGGGCGCAGGTCGGTGTCGGGGATGTGGTGGGCTGCGCGCCAGACGGCGAGTTCTGCTACGAGGGAGGGGTTTTCGAGTAGTGGTTGTGCCCATGGTGGGGCGGTCGAGGGTGTCCATGTTCTGGTGTCGCTGGTGATTTGTTGGGTGAGGGTGGTGATGATTCGGGCGCGTGCGTCGAGGTGTTCCCTGAGCGGGGTGTCGGTGATGTGGTGGGGGTGTCGGGGTGTCCAGGGCAGTGGTCCGGGCTGGGTGGAGTGTGTTCCGGTGGTGTCGAGGCGCCAGTCGAGGACGGCGGCGGGGTCGTGGGCGGTGTCGAGTTCTCGTTGGGCGGCTGCGGTGTGGAGGGCGTGGATGGGGTCGTGTCCGGTGAGGGCGAGGGTGGCGAGGTGGTGGCGCAGGACGGTGTAGGCGGGTGCGTCGGTGAGTCCTGGGTGAAGGTTGTCGGCGGCGGTGTCGATGTGGTGGAGGGTGTCGGGGCCGAGGGTGTGTTCGATGGCGATGCCGGTGGCGTCGAGGTAGGTGTCGATGGCGGGGCCGAGTCGTTTGTGGGGGTTGAGGGTGTCGCGGAGGTGGTTATGGGCGCTGGTGTGGGTGGCGTCGCGGGCGAGGATGTGTTGCAGGACTTCGGTGCTGGTGCGGGGAAAGAGCGCGGGTTCTGTCCAGGGGGAGGCTTCGCTGTGGTCGGCGGTGGTGGGGATGTAGGCGTGGTTGGTGTGGATGCCGCGGGTGAGGGCGACGTAGAGCTGGTTGCGTGATTCGCGGCCCGTGAGCACGGTGTGGCAGGTGTCGGTGGTGATTCCTTGGGCGGAGTCGAGGGTGAGGGCGTAGCCGAGGCGGACGTGTTCGGCGACGTAGTCGACGGGCAGGAGTGTTGTGGCGCCGGGTTTTCCGTTGTTGGTGTGGTGTGTGGCGGTGAGGCTGCCGTCGGGGTGGACGGTGGTGATGGTCCAGCGGTAGCCGTTGCGGACCCAGTCGGTGTCGCCGACGGGGAGGCGGGGGTTGTTGCGTCGGGTGCAGATGATGTCGCCGGCCGAGGCAGCGAGGCCGTCGGCGAGGACCACTTCTGGGCCGGGGTCGTCGGTGGTTCGGGTGAGGCGGTCGGTGCGGGCGCGGGTGTTGAGTTCGGTGACGATGTCGTGGGTGGTGGCGAGCATGAGTGTGTTACGGCCGTGGTGGTGGTCGGCGAACCATGCGCTGTAGGCCTTGTCGGCGACCGCGGCTGGGCTTCCGGAGTGGATGCGTTGGTGGTCGAGGTAGAACCCGAGTGCGGCGGGATCGCCGTCGCGCAGCATCAGGCTTGCGCGGGCTTCGGCCGGGGAGACGAAGCGCACGACCTCGGTCAGAGTGGGTGTTTCGGCGCCCTGGGTTGTGTTGATGCCGGTGCCGCCGGGTTCGATGGGGGGCAGTTGTTTGTCGTCGCCGAGGCATCGGATGGTCGCGTCGCGGGTGGTGAGGAATTCGAACAGCCGCAGCCGTTTGTCGTCGCCGAGCTTGACGTGCTCGTCGACGACCACCAGCGTGCGGGCGTCGATCTGCAGCAGCCATTCCGGTAACGGCGGCGGATATGTCGAGTCGGAAAACGGCTTTGGGGCGGGTACGTGCTGGTCGAGGATGTGGAGGAGGCGGTCGACGGTTTCAACTCGGATGCCGGTGTTTTCGGCGAGGATTGCGGCTGCGGCTGCGGTGGGGGCGAGGCCGAGGACGGTGCCGCCGGAGGCCCGCCAGGCGTTGACGAGCACGCGCATCGCGGTGGTTTTTCCGGTGCCGGCGGGCGCATTTGCGACCGCGATCCGTAGGGGTGAGGACGCGAATTCGGTGACGACTGCGACCTGTCCCGCGTTCAACTGCTTGCCGAGATTGGCGGGGTCGGTGTTGTAGGAATGGATCGCGTCGGCGATGACATCGGCGGGAAGTGCGCGGGCGCCGGGCTGTATCGAGAGGTCGAGGAGGCGTTGTTCGGTGCCGAGCCGACGCGCGGAAGTGTAGGTCCGGCTGCCGGGAACGGTGTAGAAACTGGTGCCGTCGCGGCGTCGGAGGACCTCAGGTGAGTGTTGAAGGACAGGTTCGGCGTTGATGTCCGGGTCGCCGCGGGCGAGGGATCTGGTGGGCGATAAGGCTTCCCGGACGACGGCTTCCACTACGTTGGGCCAATGGTTCGGGTGTAGTTGGCCGCGGGTTTGGCGTTCGGTTTCGGCGCGGATGTGGTGGTGTTGCCACACCGAGCGTTGCCCGGAAACGACGGCGATGACCTCGTCGGCGGTGCGAGAAATCCACGCCTGGTCGATCGTCGGACGAGTGCCTGTTGGGCGATCGAGCACCGAGGAGACGGTGTCATCGACCGCGTCCGACCCGCGGAGCAGTGTCGCTGCGTCGTGGTGCCAGTCGTGGCGTTGCTGGGCGTAGGAGCGGGAGAGGTGTTTGGCGGGGCGGGTCTCGAGGGTGGCACGCTCTGCGAGAGCGAACAGCTCTTTCGGGGTCGGCTCCCGTCCGAGCTGGTGCTGGAACGACACTGCGAGCGAGCCGAGTCGGTCGGTGATGGCGGCGTCGCGGCGTGACCAGTGGCGGATCAACTCGAGTGGGATGCCGGTGATTTCGCGGATGGGTCGCTTGTTCGGTGTGGGTGCGGGGCGTTCGGTGAACTGTATGCCGAGGCTGGTTTCGAGGTGGTGTTCGAGGCGGGTGTTGTAGATCTCGCTGACCACGACGAGGTTGCGGTAGATGTGGGTGGCATCGAGGGTGCGCCATTTGCCGTCGAGGGCGCGTACCCGGTTGGCGATGAGCATGTGGGTATGCAGATCGGGGTCACCGGAGCGGGATTCGCGGTGGGTGAAGCGCGCGGCAACGAGTCCTTCGACGTCGACTTGCCGTACCCCGCGGGCGCCGAGGCGGGTGTAGGTGGCGTTGTTCTCCAACCATGAGATGGCGTCGTCGACGGCGGCATTGTGGGCGGCCTGGATCGCATCTGCGATGGTTTTGGGGGCGATGGCCCACAGCGCGGACACACTTTTGACGGGGGAGAAGGTGATGTCGAACCCCGCCACCGCGGTCGATTGGGGGCGGGAGATGCGGGCGACGAACCCGGACAGTTCGCGATCGTCGAGCGGTGCGCGGTCGTAGTTCTCGACGAACATCGCTGTCGCGACATCGGTCCGGATCTGCGCACGGAGGTCTTCAGCGATGGCGGCGTTCGCATCGAGGCCGTGGGAGAGGTTGTGGTCACGGTAGGCCTGGGCGCATCGGGTGCGGAATTGGTTGTCGCCGTGGCGGGCGGGGAAGGCTTTGCCGAGTCGACTGGCCTGTTTGGCGGCGTGGACGGCGTCTTTGGGTTTGGCGCCCTTGTCGATCGCGTCCGTGACGATCTGGTATTCGATGGCGGTGGCGTTGGGGTGGCGACCTTCCCCGAACAGGCATCGCATCTGGTCCTCGGTGACTTGGTCGCCGGGTGAGATGTCAAGGGTGGCGAGGCCGCTGCCGTGCCAGGTTCCCGGTGCTTCGCCGCGGGTGGAGTAGTAGTCGGCCAGGCTGGAGTTACCGAGGTCGGTGGCGTCGGCGGCGGCGACCTGGCGTTGGTAGTACAGGTAGCTGGTGCCGGCGAGGATTTTGTGCAGCGTCGCTGTCACGTATCCATCAGACACCCAACGGTATTCGGGATGCGAGGGCTGGAAGGGAGGTAGTTTGTATCAAATTTCAGCGTTTCGGCAGGTCGTAAGGAAATTCTCAGCCAGTGTGCAAGAGGTCTGCATGTGGTGTGTGGATATGGGGGGGAAGTGGGTGTGTGAATGCGTGGTGTGAGGGGGAGATATGTGGGTGAGTGATATGTGGTGAGTGGGGGAGAGGCTATATGGGTGATTGTGTGAGTAGCTGATTCGTGCGTGGTGATAGGTTCTCGACAAAGGTCGTGCTTCGCGTGGGTGGCGCGCACGGGCTATGGCACGTCGTGGTGTTCGTCAGCGCTGAGTGGCCGGGCGCACATGTGGCAGTCCCGTACGTCGAACTCGATGCGGAGGGGACGACCCGGACTTTGACTGCGGCACAGTGACGAGGCGTGACGAGCGTGGCCGTCGCCCAGTCGCGCCGCGGTACCGGGAGGAGGATGCTCACGGTTCCATCGTGTAGTCGCAGGTGGATTCGCCGCGGTCGAGGTGGTCGGCGATGATGATGCTGACGAAGTCGAGGAGCAGGCTCGGGTCGGTCGCGGTGGCGACCACCGGTAGGGCGAGTGCGAGAGTCATATCGGTAAATCGGCCGCGAGACCCGGCCGGATCATCGGCTGTGGCTCATGTCAGTGTCGCGGTCTTCCTGGCAGGTCTACTCGTACACGGGCTATGGCGAGCAGGAACGTCACCACGACACTGACTGGGATGCGCTGCGCGAGACCGCCGATCAGGTGAGATGGGTCGGCGCGCGCAATCGATCAACGACCGCTTGATCATTCCCCGCGCCGCGCCACGATGAAAGGCGCTTTGCCAACATCAGCGCGTTTCGCACACCGATATACGGCCAAGGGGCGACGACGACGTGTTCACCTTATGCCCAGCGCATCCGGGGCGACGTCGAACACTACAGAAGCGTTCTCAACCTGCTGAGGATCGGAACGACCACTTCTCCGATGTGGTGTCACGAGTTTCGTGGCGGCCGTCTGGTCGTTTGAAGCGGAATACCAACTGTAGTTCGGTGATTGTGGTGGTCCACTTGTATCGCGTGAGTTCGGTGCGCGGATCTCGAAGTTCGGAGAAGTGGTGACTGTTCTCTGTCAGAATCCCGCTTCATCGAGATCCATCGCGGTCAGATCCGTGCCTGACACCACTGCCAGTTCGGCGGTGACGTGGGGAAGGACGGAGTGGGCGAAGAACGAGGCTACTGCGACCTTGCCGGCATAGAACGGGGTGTCCTGTCCGGTTTCGATTGCGGTGAGGGCGGTTTCGGCGGCGACGATGAGGCGCCATGCCACCAGCAGGTCGCCGACGGCGAGCAGGAATCGGACGGAGTTCAGGCCGATTCTGTAAAGCTCGCGTGGTTGTTCGACGGCGTCCAGGAGATGGGTGGTGAGTTTGCCGATGATCTCTTGTACATCCTCGAGGGCGTGGCTGAGCAGTATCTTCTCGTTCTTCAGCCGCCCGTGGTCGGAGTCGGATCCGACGGTGGCGTGGACCTGGCCGAGGACGTGCGTCAGGGCGATGCCGTTGTCGCGGGCAATCTTTCGGAAGAAGAAGTCCTGGGCCTGGATCGCGGTGGTGCCTTCGTAGAGGGAGTCGATCTTGGCGTCGCGAATGTACTGCTCGATCGGATAGTCCTGCAGAAATCCGGAACCACCGAAGATTTGCAGAGATTCGGTGAGGTACTGGTAGGCGCGTTCGGAGCCGACGCCTTTGACGATGGGCAAGAGGAGGTCGTTGACGCGGGCGGCGAGGTCGGCGTCGGCGCCGGAGATGTGGCGGGCGACGGCGGGATCCTGGTGGCCGGCGGCATAGAGGTAGATCGATCGCAATCCCTCGGCGTAGGCCTTCTGCATCATCAGAGAGCGGCGTACATCGGCGTGATGGATGATGGTTACCTTCGGTGCCGTCTTGTCCGTGGCTCGGGCCGCGTCGGTGCCTTGGACTCTGGTTTTCGCGTAGTCGAGCGCGTTGAGGTAGCCGGTCGACAGTGTCGCGATGGCTTTGGTGCCGACCATCATTCGTGCTTCTTCGATGATCTTGAACATCTGGGCGATGCCACTGTGGACCTCGCCGACCAGGTAGCCGACCGCGGGGATACCGTATCCGCCGAAGGTCACTTCACAGGTAGCCGACGCCTTGAGTCCCATTTTGTGCTCGACGTTGGTGACGAAGACGCCGTTGCGTGCGCCGGGTTCGCAGGTGTCGTGGTCGAAGTGGAATTTGGGGACGAGGAACAGGCTCAGTCCCTTGGTGCCGGGCGCGGCGCCCTGGGGCCGGGCCAGCACCAGATGCATGATGTTCTCGAAAAGGTCGTCGGAGTCGGCCGAGGTGATGAAGCGCTTGACGCCCTCGAGATGCCAGGAGCCGTCGGGCTGTTCGGTCGCTGTGGTGCGGCCCGCCCCGACATCGGAGCCGGCGTCGGGTTCGGTCAGCACCATCGTCGCGCCCCAGTTGCGCTCAACAGCTTTCGCTGCCCATCGCCGCTGTTGTTCGGTGCCGATGTCGGCGAGTACGTTCGCCGTCAAGGGACCACTCAGGTACATGTAGGCCGCGGGCTGGGCGCCGAGGACCTGTTCTCTGATCGCCCAGTTCAGCATCGACGGTGCGGGCACACCACCGACTGTCTCGCTTTGGGCGATCCGCCACCACTGCGCGTCCTGCCACGCCCGGACTGCCCGCTTGAACGGTTCCGGGATGCGTACCGAGTGCGACTCCCGGTCGAAAACCGGTGGGTTACGGTCGGTTTCGGCAAAAGGCTCTGCTACCGGCCCCTCGGCCAGACGGGCGGCCTCGGCCAGCATCGTCCGCACGGTCTCGCTGTCCAGTTCGCCGAAGGCCCCGGAATCCAGTACAGCGTCGAGGCCGTAGACCTCGAGCAGGTTGAACTCCAGATCGCGGACGTTGCTCTTGTAATGGCCCACCGGACCCTCACCTCTCGATCGGCCCGCCACGGTCGGGCGGGAGAAACACTTGCGGCGCAGTCGTGCTCTATCGCGCCGGAAATCGGCATGTGCATGGCGCACGACGTCTTCCGTGCGGCCATCGGCAATGTGCGGGAGGCCGTCCGTGCCGGCATGACCGAGCCCGGCGGACGCTGGCGGGCGTCGGCGAGGGCGGGCCTCCGTACACGAATGGCGCTTCCCTGATAAATTAACTGTCATGACGGTAAATCAAGTCGGGCGGCCGAGCAAGGCGAAGGAACGGATTCCGGAGATACTCGAAGCCGCATACGCCGTCGTCGTGCGGGACGGCCTGGCCGGTGTCACCTTTTCGAAGGTCGCCGAAGCCGCCGGTCTGCAACGCACGCTGGTGTTGCACTACTTCGGATCTCGCGACGAGTTGATCGGCGCGTTCATCGATCACGTCGTCGGTGCGATGGGTACCGAGATCGTGCGCCGTCATGCTGATCTACCGCTGCGGCAGCGTGTCACGGCGGCCTACGCTCCCGGCGCCTACCGCAGCCGCGACGACATGGTGGTGTGGGCCGAGTTGGTGGCCTTGAGCGCCAGGGATCCGGCGGTGCGCCGGCGCCTGCACGACCTGTGGACCGAGCGTTGGCTGCCCGAGTTGGAAGCTGCGTTGGCCGAACGCTATCCCGAGGTGTCCGGCGAGGATGTCTCGGCCGCGGCATACGCGCTGGTGTGCCTGTTCGAAGCGCACTGGGCGTTGGACATTCAGGACGTCGTCGACGAGCGCCGACAGCGCCACGTCGAACGTGCGGCGATGGTAATCCTCGACAGTCTCGGGGCACCCGGCGGCTCCGGCCGAGACCGCGGTGAGCCGTGACGGCTACGGCACCGACCGCATACGACAAGACGAGTCCGATGGATGGCGCAGATGACATCGCCGGTATCGATCCGGCGGTGGTGGTGCGCTGGCTGGTCGATCTCGGCGTGGAACACGCGGCTCCGTTGCGGTGTCGCCGGATCGGCCTCGGGCAGTCGAATCTCACCTATCGGATCACCGATGCGGTAGGCCGGGCCTGGGTGCTGCGCCGGCCGCCACGCGGGCGCCCGGGAGCGTCGGCCCACGGTGTGGTGGGCGAGGCTCGGATCATCTCCGCGCTGACGGACACCGGTGTCGCCGTGCCTCGAATCATCGGCGTGACAACCCGTCACGGCGAACCGCTGGTGCTGATGGAATTCGTCGAAGGGCTGGTCGTGGACAGGATGAACGCGGCCGAGGCGCTGACGCATCGACAACGCCACGGTATCGCTCTATCGATGCCGCGAACTCTCGCCAAGATAGCGGCCGTCGATCTCACGCGGGTGGGCCTGCAGAATCTGGCGAGCAAGCAACCCTATGTTCATCACCAACTGGCATGGTGGTCCGCGCAATGGGAACGGTCCAAGAGGCGTGAGGTCCCGCTGTTGGACGCGCTCACGCGTCGGCTGGTCGCCGCTGCGCCCGAGCAACACGAGGCCGGCCTGGTGCACGGTGACTTCCACTTCCCCAACGTGATCTTCTCCAGAACCACCGGAGAAGTCGCGGCGGTAGTGGACTGGGAACTATCGGATGGGGGTGACCCGGTGGCGGATATGGGCGCCCTGCTCACCTACTGGCCCGAACCGGGAGAGACCATGGGCGGCGACTTCGAGCCGTCGACATTGGCGGGGTTTCCTACGCGAGCTGAGATCGCACGGGTGTATTTGGACGAGACCGGGCGCGACCCGGCCGTGTTGCAGTACTGGCATGCATTCGGGTTGTGGAAGCTCGCGATCATCGGCGAAGGAGTGCTGGGCGGCGCGATCAACGACCCGTGGAACATGGCGGGCCAGGCGACGCGAACATTCGATCCCATCGATGTCCTCGTCGAGAAGGCCTGGAGTATAGCCGATTCGATAGGGGTCGACACGTATGCAGATTGTTGACTGCTGTCTGATCGCAGGCGGGTGGCGATGAACCGGTTCGACGCGGACATGCTGGAATTCGCTTGCGCCTGGGTACCGTACGGCGGCAACGACGAGGAAGCGTTCATCCGGTTCGGGCTGCGGCCGAAAGAGTTCCACGTCCGGTTGCTGCGGTTACTTCGCACCCCAGCCGCCCGCGTACTCGGTGGATCGACCCTCGGGGCGTTGCGCGAACAGTGCCGTGAACGGCTGGCGCGCTCCAGTGTCGAGACGTCGTGACAACGAAGCTCGGGCATCGTCGGCAGCATCGAACGGCGAGATAATCGCGATGTGACGAGTGCGTCGTGTGCGCGGGGCTGATCGTTGTGCGCGGTCGAAATGATACGATTTCGAATTGTGTTCGAAAAACAGTCGGCATCGGTTCCGTCAGCGACACGTACAGCGCCGGTGCAGCGTCGCAGTGTCGAGCGTGTGCGGACCATTCTCGATGTCGCCGACGTTCTGTTCGGCGAAAATGGGTATGAAGCCACCACTTTGAAGGCGGTCAGTGAACGGTCCGGTATTCCGATCACGTCCATTTATCACTACTTCGTCGACCGCAATCAGTTGGAAATCGCGCTCTTGCAAAGGCATTTGACGCAGCTCGAGGAGCGGCTCGGCGCCGTCTGGAGTGGTAGGTCCGCGCCCCGCAGCCTGCGCAGGGCGATCGACGTCATGATCGACGGCTACCTGAGCTATTTCCGCGGGCACCCGGGTTTCGTCGAACTCTGGTTTTCCGGCCGCAATCCGGCGATCAGCGATCTGGCGCTGGCATTCGACAGAAAACAGGCGGAGCAACTTCGAGGTCTGGTATTCGAGAAGAAATGGCTGCGGGCGGATACGCCACCGCTCGCTCTGGACCTCGTTTTCGAGGCGGGTAACCGCTTGTTCGATGTCGCGTTCCGGCAGTCCCGAACCGGCGACGACGCTGTTGTGAAAGAGGCGCGGCGTTTTATCGACGCGTATCTCGAAACGTACGTGTAATCGTAGAAGAGCGTGGCGCAGACTTCGTCGACCGCACGCTCGGCCGCGCGGATCGCGCCTTCGAGGTAGCCCTCGAATTCCGGTGCTGCTTCGGTGCCCGTCCAGTGGATATTGCGCACCTGCTTGGGGGTGGCGTTGGTGTAGTTGGTCATCACCCCTGGTGCGCGGGTGCTGACGCATCCGGTGATTCAGGTTCATCGCTCCAGCTCTGCTCGAGGAATCGGATGCGTTGCCCGGCTTCGAGTCCGAAGAGGGTGGTCAGTTCGGCCAGGAATGCGGCGCGGCGTGCGGAAGGGTCGTCGAGGATGTCGTCGCTCCAGGTGAAGCCGGGCCCAGCCCCCTCGCTATTCGTTCGAGCCGCAGCTGTGTCTGCGCGAAGTTCATGGGCGCAATGGCGGGACTGTGCCGGTGTGGGTGCGGCGCTTGGCGTTGCGCAGGTAGATCGTCTTGCCCGCCGTGTAGGTAGGGAAGGTCGACAGGCCGAGTTCATCGATCAGCGAGAACGTCCGCGTATGCAGAGCGCCGATCCGCTGCCCGCCGCCTTTGGTGATCACCCCGTCGGCGACATCGAGAGTGAGCGTGCGACCTCCGACACGGTCGCCGGCCTCGAGCACCCGCACCGAGAGCCCTCGTCGGCTCAGCCGTAACGCTGCCGTGAGTCCGGAGAGCCCGGTACCCACGACGCTACGTCTACGTCTCGGCGATTGCCTGCCATGACCTTCTCCGTTCCGGGCTGTCATCCATCGCCGGGCTGCTGAGGTTATGCGAGGCCAAAAACCGAATCAAATTCGACTTTTGGTATAGATTTTCGCCCCGTCAACGGATGTAGCTGCGGGCGCCTTGGTCTCGAACGTGCGAACGATAGAAACAATAATTTACCTGTTAGTAACGGAATTTGAGGTTGTCCACACCGGGTTGCCCAAGGCTCGCCAGGTGGCGGAGATCGCGAGTATGGAGGCGTTGACAACCTCGTCCGATCGTCATAAAGTCGAATTCAATTCGGAATTGAAGTGTCGTCGGCGGTCGCTGACACGCCGACAGAACCCATATGCGTCGCCATGAGCAGGCGTGAGCAAGAGGATGGAGAGGGCCATGGCCCACAACAGCAACACGAGACGGGTCGTGTTCATCGGCGCCGCGGGCGAGATGTGCCGGTTGGCGATCGAACGCTTCGCCGTCGCGGGCGGCGACTGGCAGCTCGCGCTCTATGACCTGCGGGCCGAGCTGCTCGAGCCACTGCTGGAGAAGCTGCCGGCAGGGACGGCTACCGCCGCGCGGCTGGACCTGTACGACCCGCGGGGGCTTCGTGCCGCCATCGACGGGGCCGCGCTGGTCGTGCTCGGGGCCGGACCGTACAACCGCACCGCGGGTCCCGTGCTGGAAGCGTGTCTCGAGGCGAAGGTGCCGTATCTCGATTTCGATGACGACATCGAGAGCACCGTGCACGCCCTGTCGCTGCACGAACGGGCCGAAGCAGCCGGGGTGCCGATGTACATCGGCTGCGGTTTGTCACCGGGCATGACCAACGTCCTGGCCGCCGACGCGGCCGCCGAACTCGACGTCGTCGAAAACATCGACCTGTATTGGGTCATCGGCGACGAGCGCGGAGCCATCGGCCGCGCGGTCCTCGACCATATGCTGCGAGTCGCGGCCGGTCCGTGCCTGACATGGGAAAACGGCGGACCCGCGATGCATCAGTCCTGGGTGCAGACCCGCTGGACCGAATTGGGCGCCGGACTGGGGCTGACCCTGATGCACGAGACCGCCCACCCGGAGCCGGTGACGCTGCCACGAAAGTACCCGGATGCCAAGAATATTCGTTGTTTCGGCGGACTGGATCCAGCTCCCTACAACGGGCTCGTTCGCGGTCTGGGTCTGGCCGTGCAGAAGGGCAAGATCTCGATGGAAGACGCGATCGACTTCGCGGAGGCGGTGCTGACAGGCGGGTTCGGCAGCGTAGCCGGCTGGCGCCACGCCTTATCGGGAGTGGGGAATCTCGTGCGCACCGGAGAGGCGACGCGCACCGAACTGGTCAAGTTCCTCGCCCTGGCGGCAGTCAACCACACCTTCCCTCACAAGTCCGCCGTGAAGGTCGAGGTCACCGGCCTCCGCAACGGCCTGCCCCACGTGGTCAGCCGCCGCACCCCGGTGAGCGGCCCCGGCACCTACCTGTTCACCGATATGGCCGCAGCGACCGGAACCTGCTGTGCCGCATTCATGGTCGTGGCACTCGACGCCGAACCCGGAACCCGCGCAGGAGTTTTCACGCCCGAAGACTGGGCCGCCCCGGAGGACTTCTACAAAGCCCTGGAACGCGTCGGCACGCCGCGCAACGAGATCCTCGACGTCAC
Source organism: Nocardia violaceofusca NBRC 14427 (assembly GCF_963869435.1). NCBI lineage: Bacteria > Bacillati > Actinomycetota > Actinomycetes > Mycobacteriales > Nocardiaceae > Nocardia > Nocardia violaceofusca. Next base: position 66,530 of record NZ_CAWMPM010000042.1, on the reverse strand, counting down.
GCACTGACAGTCGGGTATCGCGGATATCGGCTCTCGCCGTAGCCGGCGGTGAGGTCGACGCAGCGAGTCCGGTGCGGCTAAGAAAAGACCTCACCTCGAGGACATCGACCATCGGCATCGGCTCAACGCTGTCCGACTCACCCGGTCGCCGACGACGTTTTCGCATTCACCGCGACAAAGCTGGTGTCGCCTGGCCGGACCTTCTTCTGGTCAGGCCTCGCGTGCTTCCTTGGCCTCGCGCGCGCCGCGCTTGATGTCAACGTTTTCGTTCGCTCAGCTCGGCGGTGCGTCGCGCTGCGATTCAGGTTGCGCTGTGGCTGCTGGCCCATGCCGCGATCTGGGCGCGGGAGGTGAAGCCGAGTTTGGTCAGAATATGTTCCACGTGTCCTTCGGCGGTGCGTTGTGAGATCACCAGTCGGGCGGCGATCGCCTTGTTGGTCAGACCTTCGGCGACGAGGTCTGCGACCTGGCGCTCGCGCCTGGTCAATGGTGCCGGTGGCGTTGCCGATGGGGTAGTCGACGAGTTCTCGTTCAGGGCGAAGGCCACCGCGGTGTGGAGGCTCATCGCGGTGCCTTCCTGGCGGGCGGCCTCGAATGCTCGGGCGCCCAGTGCCGTTCGGGCGGCTCGCTCGGCCTGTTCGCGATGGATCTGCAAGTCCGAGAGTATGAAGGCGGAGATTCCGGCGGTGTGTCCCAATGTGTCGGCGGCGCCCATCAGAACCGTCGCGCGGCGGTAATGGTGCTGCTGTGCTGCTGTCCAGGCCAGGGTTTCCGAGCACACCGCCGCGACGAGGGGGTCGTTCACCTGGCGCGCGGCCTGGATTCCGGCTTGGAGCATGTGTGTGGCCGCGCCGATATCGCCTTGTCGCCATAGGGCAAAACCCGCGGCCAACATCGCCCATGATCGGAGCATCACTTCGCCGGCTGAATCGGTGACAGCCAGTGCCTGCTCGAGCGGCGGAAGTGCGCGATCGCTGTCGCCCCGAAGGGCATAACTCCACCCGAGGGAGATCTGGGCATCGAGCTGCAAGCCGGGCTCACCGAGTGTGGTGTACAGGGCGACCGCTTCGGTCAGAAGGTCGCTCGCACGCCGGAGCTCGACGTCGCCGCCGGCAAGACAGATATTGGCTTCTGCATGGGAGACCAGCGCCTTGGCCAGCGGATCCGCTGTATCGTCGGCTAGATTCGCGAGTTCCCGTAGCTTTACCGAAGCAGTCTGCATGTCTTCCTGTAGCCCGGCCATCGAGCTGGCGACGAACAACGCCTTGGCCCGGTGTATGGGCGAGGATCGAATGGGCTGGGCGAGTTCGCGTTCCAGCCAGCGGCGGCCTTCGCTGAGCCGGCCACCCAATGCCCAGAACAGATAGAGCGTGCTCGCAATGTGCGCAGCGCCCTCGTTCGGCTCGGAAAGGGTGAACTCCAATGCTTTTCGCAGATTCGGAAGCTCGCGTTCCAGTCGCGCGATCCACGCCGGTTGGTGCGGGCCGATCCACTCCTGCTCGGCGTTGAGGGCCATCTGCTCGCACCACTCACGATGGCGCCGGGCAGTCTCCGAGTAGGTGCCGCGTGCTTCGGCCATCTGCCGGCCGTACTGCTGGACGGTGTCGAGCATCCGGAACCGGACACCATCGTCGGTCTCGTCGCGGAGCAGGATCGACTTGTCCACCAGGGCGGCCACCGCGTCGAGCAACTCCGCGTCGTCGAGGTCGCTTTCGCAGACGTGTTCGGCGGCGTCGAGTTCGAATCCACCGGCGAAAACCGAAAGCTGCTCCCAGAGGTGTTGCTCGGTTGTCGTGCAGAGGTCGTAGCTCCAGGCGATGCACCATTGCAGGGTTTGCTGTCGCTTCGGTGCGCCGCGGCTGCCGCGGGTCAGTAATGCGAATCGGTCGTCGAGACGGGAGTCGATCTGGTCGAGTGACATCGTGCGCAGCCGTGCGGCGGCCAGTTCGATCGCCAACGGCAGGCCGTCGAGCCGGGCGCAAATGCGGGTGACGGTGGAGCGATTGCGTTCGGTCACCGCGAATCCCGGCACGGCCGCGGCGGCTCGTTCGGCGAACAGGGTGACCGCGTCGTCGCGAGCGGCCCGTCTCCCGGCCTGGGTGGATATCCCCAGGGGCGCAACGGCATACACCGATTCGGCGCCGATGCCCAGGGCCTCGCGGCTGGTCGCCATGATTCTCACGCCCGGGCAGGTTCGCAGCAGCGACTCGGTCAGTTTCGCGGCCTCGTCGATGACGTGTTCGCAGTTGTCGAGTACCAGCAGGAGGTCTTTGCTGCCCAGGTATCGGATGAGGACGTCGAGTGTTCGGCCGGCACCGCGGTTCTGCAGGCCGAGGGCGGCGGCGACGTTCTCGGCCACCAGCGCCGGGTCGCGGAGCTCGCTCAGCTCGACCAGCCACACACCGTCGGTGAAATCCGGTGTGAGTTTGTGGGCGACTCGCAGGGCGAGCCGGGATTTGCCGACACCGCCGATCCCGGTCAGGGTCACAAGACGAGCCCCTGCCAGCAGATTCTTGACCTCGGCTACCTGGATGCGGCGATCGACGAAGCTGGTCAATTCCAGCGGCAGGTTCCCGGCGGTGGTCCCCGCTGCGACCGGTGGTGGCCTGTGCTCGGCGTCCGAGGGATGCTGAACGGGCATCTCGTCGACGGCGAAGCCGTGATCGTGCTCTACACGGCGGAGTTGTTCGCCGATCATCTCGGCGGTGGGCCGGTGGGAGGGATCACGGGACATCGCTGCCTCGATCACCGCGCACACGTCGTCGGGGTAACCTCGTTCCCGCAGGTCGGGGACGGGTTGCTCGGTGATGCGCAGGAACTGCGCGACGACCTGCTCGCCGCTGCGGCGTTCGAAGGCCGCGTGTCCGGTCAGCGCGGCGAACAAGGTGGCGCCCAGTCCGTAGACGTCGGAGGCTCGGCTCGCGGCGCCGGTACTGATCACCTCGGGTGCGGTGAACGCCGGGGACCCGGTGATCGTGCCGGCCGAGGTCTCGAATCCGCCGGTGATGTGGGCGATGCCGAAGTCGGTCAGCGCGGGTTCGTCGTAGTCGGTGATCAGGATGTTGCTCGGCTTGATATCGCGGTGCAGCACATCGGCGCGATGCGCGGTCGCCAGCGCACCGGCGATCTTCACGCCCAGACGCAGCACCTGCGGCAGCGGCAACGGGCCGTCGCGACGAATGCGGTCATCGAGCGAACCACGCGCGTAATAGGGCATCACCAGGTACGGGCGACCGGCGGAGGTTTCGCCGACTTCGAGCATCCCCGCGATATTGGGATGGCCGGTCAGCCGCCCCATGGCCCGTTGCTCGCGAAGGAAGCGCTCCCGATTCTCGTCGAGTTCGCCGGTCAGCACCTTGACCGCGACGGTGCGCTCGACGGCGAGCTGGGTGCACCGATACACCTGCCCGAAACCACCCCGCCCGATCTCTTCCGCCTCCGCGAAACCCGCAGCGTCGAGCTCCGTGACGACATCGACACCATCACGCTGAGTCTTGAACGGATCGCTCTCGACCATCGGCTACCCGTCAGATTGCCGGCAGGTAGATCCAGACTATCGCCGCCGACGACGTCGGAGGAGACCGTCCGATTTCCGGCTGCCGCCCGGCCACTTCGGTTCACCACTGAGTATGGGGAGCTGAGCCGGTCATCCACGCGACTCGCACACCCGAGCGGCTGACGATGTGGATCCTGCTGAAAGACGCCACTGTCGCGGCCACCGCCACGGTCGAGCCGCTCCCTGCGCAAGCTGTCGATCCCAGCGAGTCGTAATCGGCCGTCGGCGCAGGTCCGCCGACCTTCGATACACCGCATTCGGCACCGTCCTCGGTCCCGGGGGGGTGTCGACATCGCCGCTGACGGTTGCCGTCCCTGTGAGTCCGCCACCGATCATTGCGACGAAGCGGGTGAGTTCTGGAGTCGGTGGCGATCGGAGGTCTGTGGGCGGATTGCCCCCAGTGCCGAATATGTCGCATTTCACACCCGTCTGCGGTGCAATCTGTCGCATACGTCCGAACAGATGGTGCAGGTCGGCGTAGCGATCGACGTTCCCGCTGCGCGACCCTGATCTCCGCACGAGATACAGATCACATTTCAAGGAGACGGGCCATGGCTATCCGAGACCTACTATTCCTGGCCACGGACATATGGATGATCGCCACCGGGCTGACCTATGGGGTCCGATTCATTCGAAATTATCGGAACTATCTCATCGGACTCGAGTGGCTCGTCATGGCGACATCGGGGACCAATTTCCTGATCTACAGCATGACAAAAGCGGGCCCCGGCTCTCCGATGTATCACGTTGCCTTCTTCTTCGACGCGTTCTCGCGCTCGATCGGATTCACATTGATTCTGGTCCTGGGGTTGCTGGTGGTGACCCACGGGTACAAGCCTTCGGTCGGTGTCGAGGTGGGGGCCTTCGCCTTGGCCGCGGTGCTCGGGTTCGTGCTGTCGGAGTTCGCCGAACAGATCGGTACGCCGGGCAAGGTGTTCTTCCTGATCACCGCCCTCGCGACCTCCGGCTTCCTGTGCTATTTCGGATGGCGACTCTGGGAGTTCGGCGAGCGCGCCCATGCCGCGTGGGTGGCCGTCACCGTCGCGCTGAACGTGGTCGTCGCGTCGATCTACGACTTCTGGCGAATCCCCGGCGACGACGCCAACCACACCCTCTTCTACAGCCTGGCGCTATTCGCCTGGGGTTTGGCGATGCTCGTCATCTACCGGGCGTACGCCGCCTTCGATGCCCACAACCAGCGGTTCGACACGTCCGGCCGCCGCCCGATCGCGGTGGACCGCGACGACCACTCCGCGCTGCGTCGAGCACCGAAGTGAGAAAGAAGCCTGACCATGACCGAAACCCAAGTCGAATCGAAACAATCTGCAGCAGAGCAACTTTCGCTCTGGCGCAAGTCCTTGCTCATTGGTCTCGGCGCTCTCATGGTCGTCGTTACCAACGCGGTCATCTTCGTCCTTCCACCGCTGCTGCCCATGATCCAGGCCCACTACGGCCTGCAATCGGTGGCCGCCGCGACGTGGCTCTACACATTGCTGACACTAGGGGGCGGTGCAGGTTTCATTCTGCTGCCGAGACTGGCCGACCTGTACGGTGATCGCATCGCGACAGTGGTCGCCGCCGCGCTGATGGCCGGCGGAGCGCTCGTCCCTGTCATCGCACGCTCCTATCCCGCACTCCTGATCGGGTGCGTACTCATGGGCGTCGGCGGCGCGGCCCAACTCCTGCCGCTCGGGTTCCTCCGCCGCGGTCTGGGCGAGAATCACGCCACAGTCGGTGTGGCGGTGCTTGTCATCGCCACCGGCGTCGGCATTGTCGTCGGTATGATCGGCGGCGGGTTCATCGTCGAGAACTTGTCGCTACGGAGCTTTTTCGTGATTCTCACGGCCATCTGCGCGGCACTGACTTTCGGCTCGGTGGTGGTCATTCCACACAACCCGCCCGCCGAGCGGTCAGGGCGTATCGGCGTCGTCGGCACGGTGTGGATGATCGGCTGGGTCGCGGCAATCCTGCTGACCCTGACGCAAGGACTGGTGTGGGGTAGCGCGGCGTTGATTCCGTTGGTCGTCGGGATCGCCGGCGCCGCCGGATGGTTGCGCACGCAGCGCCGGTCCGCGAACGCCGTATTCGATGTGGCACTGATGAAGGCCACGCTGGTCAGCGCATCATGCGTGTGCATCGCGCTGTTCGCCGCGGTCAACGCCGCTTTCCTGCTACTGGTCAGCACGTACACGCAGATCATTCCTGCCGCGCTGCGTCCGGCCGACGCCTACGGGCTGGGCCTCAGCGCACTGCAGACCGGCTGGCTCATGGTTCCGTTCGCGGTCACCTTCCTCGTCGGCGGTGCTCTGGTCGATCGGCTCGTCACCAACGGGCGCGCCGTGCCTGTCTTCGTCGCCGGGGCCCTCATCAGCGCGGCCGGGCTTGCCTGGCTGGCTGTGGCTCACAACCAGCAGTGGCATTACCTCGTCGGCGCCGCCGCAATGGGACTCGGTTGCAGCGTCGGCTACTCGGCGGGCTTCACCACGGTACAGATGGCGGTGCCACAGGAGAAGGCAGGAATGGCCTCGGGTGTCGCCGGCACTTTCATGGCCGTTGGATTCGCTTTCGGCACGGCGCTGGTCAGCGGCGACCTGAGTGTCTCCGTGGTCCAGATTCCCGGTACGCATCTCGAGGTCGCGGCCGAGAGCCTGTACGGCATCGGCTACTGGCTGTCGGCCGTCCTCGCGATCGCCGTACTCGCGACTCTCGTGATCTCGCGAGCGCGGGGCGGCCGTCGCCTCGATACCGGCGCGGCGATCGCGTAAACAGCTCGGTACCAACACCGTTCGCCGGCAACGACTACTCGGGAACGGATCGACGAGTACCGAGAACATCGAACACACCACCTTCACCGGAGTGAGCTGTCCGCTGACGTTCGCCCGCCGATGGCCGACGATCTGAATTGTCAAGTCGCGGTCATCGGCGGGCGACTCTTTCCTCGAACCGAAACGTCGTGCGCAACAAATCTGCCGCCCCAATCCATTGGAATGAAAGGAACAATCAACCGATGAAACGGACGATTGTCAAAGCAATGACCGTTACGGCTATGACCGCGGCCGCGGTCTCGCTCGGCACCGAAGCGGCTGGCGCCGCACCCGCGAACCCTGTTGGCCCACCGGCGTCTGTGGAGCTCGCACCGAGCATCCGGTACGCGGGCGATGGAGCCACCGCCGCCGCCGCAAACGCGACCCCGTTCGGCGTGGTTGAGGCTGTGGGCGGCCAGGTTTCTGTCGCGGATGCCGAGAGACAGACGGTGTTCGGCAATCCGGATGCCGTAGCCCCACAGCCTTCGGCCGGCGGCAAGGTCGACACCGCCCGGCCCGATACGATCAACGCCGACACGCCGAAGTCTGCGGCCGACAAGAACGCCGACATTCAGACCGCGCTCGGCACGGTCGCTACCAGCTTCGGCCTCGCGGCCGGTACCGGGGCCATGGCCGGCGGCGTCGGCGGCGCGGTCATCGGCTGCGCGGTCCCGGGGCTTGTCGGCATCGCGGTCACCGCTGGAGTCTTGAGTATCCCGGCCTGTCTCGCCGGTGCCGCCACTCTCGGCGGACTCGGCGCCATCGTCGGCGGCGCCGTGGTCGGGGCGCCCGTTGGAATCGCTACCGGCATCCAGCAGTACCAGCAGCTACAAGCCAACGGAGACCTCTGATCACGATCTGATCGATCGGGCCGAATGAGCGCGGTGGGGTAAGGCTCCTGGGCCGTACTCCCGAGGATCGAACACTCGGTCGTGTCGGCTCTGACACGACCGAGTGTTCGAGTGATGTGCGAGAGGGGACCGCCCGCTGCGTCACGGCTATACCGTCCACTGAAGCACCACCGACCGCGTACAGGTCGGTGGTGCTTCAGTGGACGGTATTCGGGAGTACAGCGATGTCGTGCGGTGAGTGAGCCGTCGCCCATGATTCGGCGGAGGCCTCGGGGCGCTGGAGCAGTGCGCCCGGTGGTCGACTGTCGCGTTTCAACTGGCCTTGTCGGCGCGCGATGTAATAGGCACGGGGGCTGGCGCACCATTCGAGGCGGCGGCGAATCCCTGGCGTGCGTTGCGCTTGCTGCCGTTGATCATGTCGTTGAACCTGTCCAGGGCCCATGCCGCGCGTAACCCGAGGCGCCCCATGATCATCGGGACCACACGGCCGAACTTCGGTTCGTCGACCCAGATGGTGCGCAGATCGTCCGGGGTGGTGCCGGTGGCGATCCGCTCCGCGATGAGCGACCCGATATACGTGGCCTGGGCGAGCCCGTGGCCGTTGCACGCCAGGCAGTAGTAGACGTCGTCGCCGATCGTCCCGGCCACTGGCAGCCAGGTCGAGGTGATCCCGATCCAGCCGCCCCACGCGCGGTCGATCGCCACGTCCGCCAGCGGCGGGAAACGCCGCGCGAACGCACTCGCGAGGTCGGCCACGACCGCCGGGTCGGGACTGCGCTCGGGGAGCGGATAGCTCGCGGCAGCTTCGATTTGCCGCACGCCGAACACGATGGTGTTGCGCGCGGTGAGCCGGTAGTTCTCCATGATGTTGTGCTGGGTGATGAGCCCGGATCGGCTGGTCCAGCCGAGAGCGGCGAGCCGCTCCGGGGCGATCGGCTCGGTCTCGACCTCGGTCACCCACATCGGCGACGACAGGCGTTTCGGCGTGATATCCCACTCGCCCCCGTAGACATTCGTGGCAAGCACCACCTTCCGGGCTCGGACCACGCCGCGGGGTGTTCCGACGGTGACGGTGCCGTTGCTGTGCACGATGTCAGTGACTTTCGACTGTTCGAAGACACGTACGGTCGAGGCGAGTACCGCGTTGCGCAGGCCGCGCAGGAGTTTGCCGGGGTTCATGATTCCGCCCTGGATTTCGCGCATGCCGCCGAGGAAGCTGGGCGGGATGCCGAGTTCGTGAGCGGTGCCCTCTTCGACGTGGGCGCCAGCGCGTCGGAGGATTTTCGCGATGCGCCGGGCCCGCCCCAGTTGGCCGCGAGAGACGGCGGCGAAGACGTTGCCGGTGGCTTCGTAGTCGCAGTCGATGTCCAGGGTTTCGATCAGGTTCTCGACGTGGCCGGCGGCGTTTTCGGTGAGGCGGATAATCGCCGGCATCCGTTTGCCGAAGAACAAGTTCAGTAACTGGATGTCGCCGCCGGGCGCGCTTGCCAGTTGGCCGGCGTTGCGGGAGCTCGAGCCGTGCCCGCAGAACTCCGATTCCAGCAAGATGGTGTCCACTCCTCGCTCCACGAGGCGGAGCGCGGTCGCCATGCCCGCGAGTCCACCGCCGACGACCGCGACGGAGCAGGTGAGGTTCTCCGTCAGCGGCGGTCGCAGGTCGGTGGGCGGATCTATCCAGCCGGTGAAAGTGGTGTAGGTCGTATTCGCAGTGGTACTCATGCGATTTCGACTTCTCGGATGGGGGCGGCGGTCGGGACGAGCCCCGCGTCGACCCGCTCGTTGTGGACAGCGAAGGCCGCATACGACCGGTAGATGACGAGCATCACCAGACCCCACGCGAATAGCGCGAGGGTGTAGAAGAGGGTGTGGTTGGCGTCGTCGCCGGGGATTCGCCAGAAGTCGTAGATCGACGCGACGACCACGTTCAGCGCGACGGTGACGGCCACCCACGCGGCATGGGCGCGCTCACCGATCTCCCAGAGTCGCCATCCGAAATAGCACAGGAAGCCGGAGGTCGCGAGGGCGGTGATCAGGAAGAACACCTTACCCGGGGTGCCAACCTGTTCGGCGAACTCCGACAGGACGAACCCGACGATCGCGGCCAGGGCGAAGGCGCCCACCTCCACGCGGATCGTGGGCTTGTACCTGTGAGTGACGGCCAGCAACCCGAGGACCAGGATCAGCGTGAACCCGATCGAGCGCGAGAACGCGTCCAAGAAGAAGGCGATGTGGTGCATCGGGGAATCGGTGCCCGCCCCGGTGATCCCGTAGATCAGAAAATTGGTCCCTGATGTCGCCATAATGATCCACTCGAGGCCGATCAAATAATTGTGTTGGCCACGAATGAATTTCGCGCCGCAGATGAGCCCGATGGCGATCATCCAGATGTCCGCCGCGGCGAAGAATATGTCGCGCATGGCCGCGCCTCCTCGAGTCTGACCGTGATGTCGTGCGGCTTCCACACTGGCGTGCTCGCGATACCGCCCGCTACGCCGACGTGCAACCACGTATCGCGACGGTCGCGACACACTGCACCACCAGGCGGTGTGATCTGTACCGCAAAGGCCTGGACAGTGCACTGTGCACCACACCGTCGCGCAGGACTGGGCACCGCGCCGTAGTGCGAGGACCGCAACAGCGGGCACCGTGGAATCGCACATCGACGTGATCACCACCGAAAGGCTCCACGATGAACGCTACGAAGCAGCGACCCGAGGAATTCGACATCGTCATCATCGGTGCCGGCATCTCCGGTATCGGCGCCGCGCGCTACATCGTCGAGGCGTTCCCCGGCAAGCGTGTCGTCGTGCTCGAGGGGCGCGACAACATCGGCGGCACCTGGGACCTGTTCAAGTACCCCGGCATCCGGTCCGATTCCGATCTGCACACCTTCGGCTACGAGTTCAAGCCTTGGAATGACCGCGCTGCCATCGCGGAAGGTCCCAAGATCCTGAACTACCTGCGCGAGACGGTCGAGGAGAACGATCTGGGCGGGATCATCCGCCTCGGGCACAGCGTGCAGCGCGCCGAATGGTCGAGCGCCGACGCACGCTGGACGATCGACGTGCGCACCGCCGACGGCGACAAGTGTGTCACCGCCAACTGGATCTTCGCCGGTACCGGGTACTACCGCTACGACGAGGGCTACACCCCGCACTTCGAGGGCCGCGAGGACTTCGCCGGCGACATCATTCATCCCCAGCACTGGCCCGAGGGCTACGACTACGCCGGCAAGAAGGTCGTCGTGATCGGGAGCGGCGCGACCGCGGTGACCCTGATTCCGTCGATGCTGACCGGCGAGGGCGCCGCCGCTCACGTGACCATGCTCCAGCGCACCCCGACGTACGTCGTGCCCTGGCCGAAGGTCGATTCTCTGGCGTTGCTGTTCGCCCGGCTCTTCGGCCAACGCCGCGGTTACGCGATGACCCGGTTCACCAACATCTGGATCGATCGGGGCGTGGTCAAGTCGCTGCGCACCTTCCCCCGCCTGGGGCGCGCGGTCATCCGGCGCGTCAACAAGATGTTGCTGCCCAGGGGCTACGACGTGGACACCCACTTCAACCCACCCTACGACCCGTGGGACCAGCGCCTGTGCCTTTCCCCCGACGGCGATTTCTTCGCCGCGCTGCGCGACGGCAGCGCCTCGATCGTCACCGACCGGATCACGCGTTTCACCGAGTCGGGGATCCAGCTCGAGTCGGGCGAGCATCTGGACGCCGACGTGATCATCACTGCGACCGGCCTCAATGTGCGCCTGCTCGGCGGCATGGACGTGGTGGTCGACGGTGCACCGGTGAACCTGGCCGACTCCGTCGTCTACCGCGGCACCCTGCTCTCGGGCATTCCCAACCTCGCCATCGCGATCGGCTACACCACTTCGTCGTGGACGCTGAAGATCGGCATCCTGTGCCGCTACTTCTGCAACCTGCAAGCGCATATGGACGCCTTCGGTTATGACAGCGTCGTCGTCGAGGCCGATCCCGCCATGGAGACGCGCCCGGTCATGGACCTCAGCTCGGGTTATGCGCAGCGGGCCATCGCGATCAATCCGAAGCAGGGCACCGGCATGTGGCAGATGTCGATGTCCTACCCGCAGGACGCCAAGCTTTTGCGTGGCCCCCTGCTGGACGACGCGCTGCGATTCGGTTCCACCGCCGAGGAGAGCGCAGCCTCGACAGTGCGGGCGGCGGCTCATGCCTGAGCACACCGAGGACCGTTTCGCCGTCCTTCCCGGCGGCACGCGTGTCTGCTATCGAATCGAGGGCACGTTCGGCGCCCCGCCGATCCTGCTCATCGCCGGCCTCGCGGAGGACTTGACGGCGTGGTCGCAGCGGTTCGTCTCCGCCCTGGTCGCGGCCGGCTTTCAGGTCATCCGGATGGACAACCGCGACTGCGGCCGCTCCACCTACGCGAGCACTCCGCCACCGAGTACGCTCCGGCAACTGCTCGCCCGGCCCCGCCGGGACGCCTACACGCTGGCCGACATGGCGGCCGACGCGGCGCAACTGATCGAACATCTCGGCCTGGGCCCGGTGCACCTCGTCGGGCGCTCGATGGGAGGGATGATCGCGCAGACCGTCGCGGCGCGGTACCCCGAACTCACCAGTTCACTGGCCTCGTTGTACTCGACCACTGGCGATCCGAAGGTCGGCCGGCCGGCCGTGTCGACTCTGGCGCTGATGGCCGCCCCGCCGCCGCGCAACCGGGTACAGGCCGTGCGTGCGCACCTTCGCTTGACGGCGCATCTGGCGGGCGACAAGTTCCCGATCGATGAGGTCGAGGAAGCGGACCATGCCGTGCAGACGTGGAATCGCACGGCCGGCGACGGTGCGGCCGGAACCGCCCGGCAGGTTCAGGCCATCCAAGCCTCGGGTGACCGGACGGCGGAGATCGCCGGCGTCAAGGCTCCCACCGTGGTGATCAACGGCGATCGCGACCTCATCATCGCGCCTTCCGGGGGCGAGGCCACCGCGGCCGCGATACCCGGTGCGCGACACATCGTGATTTCCGGAATGGGACATCACTTGCCCGCCGCGCTCGCACCCCTCGTCGCCGACCACGTCGTCGAACACCTCGAAAGGGCATCAGCATGACCGAGCTACGCACCGCCGACATCGTCGTCGTCGGCGCCGGGGTGTCCGGGTTGACAGCGGCGCGGCGGCTGGTACAGGCCGGGCAATCGGTCGTGGTGACCGAGGCCGGTGACCGAGTCGGCGGCCGCACGATGAACCTCGACGTTGCCGACGGTGTGATCACCGAAGGCGGCGGCCAATGGGTCGGTCCGGGCCAGGACCGGGTCCTCGCGCTGATCGACGAGTTGGGGCTGGCCACCTTCGAGACGTACGTCGACGGGAAGTCGATCTACCACCGGCGTGGTCGTTCGAAGCGATACGACGGCACCATCCCGCCGCTGAGTCCGCTCGTTCTCGCCGACTTCGCCCAGTTGCAGTTGCGGTTGGAGCGGATGGCGAGAACTGTGCCGCTCGACGCGCCGTGGACCGCGCGTCGCGCCCGCTCGTGGGACGCCACGACCTTCGGGCACTGGGTCGATGCGAACGCGATGACCGCGGAGGCCAGAGAGTTGTTCTCGGTCGGCTTCTCGGTGAGCAACGCCGAGGCCCTGCACTCCACCTCGCTGCTGGTGCAGCTGGCGCGGATCCGGGGCGCCGGCGGAATCGACCACATCTTCAACATCACCGGCGGGGCGCAGGAGTCGCGGGTGGTCGGTGGCTCGGTCCGGATCGCGGAGCGCCTGGCCGAGGATCTGGGGGACGCGGTGGTGCTCGACTCGCCCGCTATCGAGATCGCGCAGAATGCCGGGGGCGTCTCGGTCCGGTCGGCGCGGGTCGACGTTCGCGCGGACCGGGTGATCGTCGCGATGTCGCCCGCGGACGCGGCCCGGATCCGTGTGACACCGGGCTTGCCCACCCGCCGCACGATGCTGCAGCGTCGCTGGTGCAGCGGCGCGGAGAGCAAACTCTTCGCCGTCTACGACCGCCCGTTCTGGCGCGAGGAGGGCCTGAACGGGCAGGCGGTTACGGACCTGCCGGTGGCCCAGTTCGTCGTCGACAACTCCCCGCCGGACGGCAGCGTCGGGATCCTGCTGGCCTTCCTCGCGACCGCTGGGGAGGGAGTCGGCCGGCCCGGGCCCGACGCGATCCTCGACGACCCCGCCGTGCGGCGCTCGGCGTTCCTCGCCGACCTGACCGTGCTGTTCGGGGCGCAAGCGGCCGATCCGATCGCGTACCTCGAGAAGGGCTGGACGCACGAGCCGTGGATCAGCGGCTGCGTCGGCTCCCGCCCTCCGGGCTCGCTGACCGAGTACACGGATGCGGATCGCCGGCCGGTCGGTCGGATCCACTGGGCCGGCACGGAGACCGCGACGGTCAATCAGGGCTATCTCGACGGCGCTGTCCGTGCTGCGGAACGCGCCGTCCGAGAGGTGCTGGACGCGGGACTCGTCAAGGTTCCGAGTCGGCCCGCGGGGTAGCCGCGTCCGTCGCCGGTCCGCGGGCGGGTCTTCCGCCGCCCTCCCGCGGGGTGTCGAGCCGGTGCGCCTTCCATCTGTCGCACAGGGGGCTATCTCCGTGGGACCGGCGGTCGGTCACTGCGGACCTCTGGCAGGCGGACTAGGAAAGCATCACCGAATGGAGCAGTTGTCATGACCGAGCAGCGCGAAGAACGGGCACGAGCGGTCACGGCCGGCCTGGACCGGACACTGGGCGTTCCGCAGATCGTTTTCATGGTCGTGGCGATGGCCGCGCCCCTGACGGTGTTCGCCGGACTCATCCCGTTGATGCTCGGCTCGGGGAACGGCATCGGGACGCCGGTCGACTTCGTGCTCGTCGGAGTCGTGCTCGTGCTGTTCACCGTCGGGTATTCGGCGATGACCCCTGAGGTACGCAACGCGGGTGCCTTCTACTCCTACGTCCAACGCGGTCTCGGTACCGGCACCGGGCTGGGCGCCGCGACGCTCGCCCTGGTTACGTATTCACTGCTCATGGTCTCCGTTTCGGCCTACCTCGGGGCCGCCGCGCGCACTGTGGCCGAGACCTTCCTCGGCGTCGCGGTGCCGTGGTGGGTCCTTGCGGGCGCGGGGCTCGCGGCTATCGGTTACCTGGGGTACCGCAACGTGGAGGTCAGCGCGCGGGTGCTCGGCGCGCTGCTGATCGCGGAGGTCGGGATCGTCGCTCTCGTCGACCTCGCCATCGTGCTGCGCGGCGGCGAGAGCGGGCTCTCCGCGCACCCGCTGACCTGGGACGCGTTCACCAGCGGCGCCACCGGCACCGGAATCATGTTCGCCGTCTTCGGCTTCGTCGGGTTCGAGGCCACCGCCGTCTTCCGGTCCGAGGCGAAGGACCCGGACCGGACCATCCCGAGGGCCACCTACATCGCGGTTGTCCTGATCGCCGTGATCTACGCTTTCTCGTCCTGGGCCATGGTCAATGGCCTCGGCGTCGCGCACGCCGTCGAGCTCGCGGCGAACGACCCCGAAGGACTAGCGCCTGGGCTGGCTACCCGTTACCTGTCTCGGGCCGCCCACGATGTCATGCAGGTTCTGCTCGTCACGAGCTTCTTCGCCTGCGTGCTCACCGCGCACAACGTGGTGGCCCGTTACCTGTTCGCCCTCGGACGTCAGGGCGCGTTGCCGGTCTCGCTCGGCTCGGTGCACCCCGCGCATCGGTCGCCGCATGTGGCCTCGCTGCTGACCTCCGGGGTGATCGCCACCGTGCTCGCGGCCACGGCGATCGCCGGGCTCGAGCCCGTTGTCGAGATCTACGCCTGGTTCGGCGGTGCCGGCACCCTCGGGCTGATCGTGCTACTGGCTCTGACCTGCGCGGCGGTCTTTGTGCACTTCCGCAAGGTTCGCACGGCGACCGCGTGGACGGGCACGGTCGCCCCCGCCCTCGCGTTCGGCGCGCTCGCGACGATCCTCGTGCTCGTCATCGGCAACTTCGAGCTGCTGATCGGCTCGCGCACCGGGGCGAACGTCTTCCTCACGGTCGTCGCCGCGGCGTTCGCCGGTGGCCTCGCGTGGGCGGCGCTCCTGTCCCGGCGCCGGCCGGAAATCTACGCGGCCCTCGAATGACCGCCGCGCCCACAGCCCCACAAGCACCAACCCCGTCTTCGGAGAAAGGTACGACAATGACGGAAACCCCGACGATCTCCCCGGGCCTGGCGGCGCAGCGCGCGCCGGTCCGGGTCGAGGTCGACGACGATGCCACGCCTGTCGTCCGGCTGCTCGGCCGGACCCTGCGCGACGCGGTCCGGATCGGCCACGCCCCCGAGGTGCTCGAGCGTGGCACCGGGACGGTCGCCGTGCTTTCGCACGACACCCCTCAGGCGGCCACCGTCACGCTGGGTGAGGGCGCCGTCACCGTGACAGGTGGCGTCTTCGCGCCGGCCGACGCGACGCTGGTCGTCGATCTCGAATCCCGTTTCGCGCCGACTCGCGGCCCGGACGGTGACCCGGAACTGGCTGAGGCGGTCCTCGGCGCCTTGCGACCCCCGCTGCCACCGTGGCGCGAGGCCGCCGAGCGCTTCTGGAACCTGACCCGCGGCATCCGCGGCATCCCAGACGTCCTCGTCGCGGTCGCGCAGGAAGCCGAGGGCCCCCAGGAGGCCCGGTTCGGTTCGGGCCCGTCCACCTACCGCATGGTCGGCACGCCCGACGCGCTGGCAGGCGTGTTCACCGGCGCCGACTACCTGCTCACCTCCCTGGACTCCGGCCTGCGGGTCCAAGGGACGCTCTCGCAGATGTCGGTCATGACGGCCGCCTCCTGGAAGGTTCGATTCGATGTCTGAGATCATCCGGTCCCGATCCATCAAGTCCGCGTGGGAGGTCCCCGCGAAGGCGATCCGCCTGGAGGCCACCGGCCACGACGGGAGCTTCCTGGGAAAGACCGTCACGCCCGCGAAATTCGCCGCCGGCAAGGAGTCGGGCTTCGCCTTCGCCGACATCATGTTCGCGATCGACCTGGGCGATGCGTTCGTCTTCGGCGACGCCTTCCCCGACTGGCGCGGCAACCTCTACGACATCTCGATGATCCCCGACATGAATACGCTGGTGCACTGGAAGCCCGGCCTGGACTCCGTCATCGGCGACTACTGGCTCCGGGACGGGCGGCCGGTGCCGATCTGCCCGCGGAACATGGTGCGCAGGCTGGTCGAGCGGCTGAAGGGACTCGGTTACACCGCCACGGTCGCGGTGGAGATCGAAACGACGCTGTTCGAAGAGTCCGTCCAGCAGGCGCGGGCCCGCGGCTACCGCAATCTCACCCCGCTCGGCGGGGACACCGGCGCCACCTATCACTTGGCGAGGTCGAAGGACTGGGTCGATTACATGGACGCAGTCACCGACCGGCTCGACGAGCTCGGCATGACCTGGGAGGCGTGGACCGACGAGGCCGCCGCCGGTCAGACCGAACTGAACCTCGCGCCCACCGATCCGGTGTCGCTCGGCGACCGTTGGGTGCGCACCAAGCAGGTGATGCGCGAAGTCGCGTTCGAGCAGGACCGGACGGTGACCTTCATGGCCAAGCCGACCGCCGGGTTCGGGCAGGGCGCGCACATCAACCTCTCGCTGCACCGGGACGGTGAGAATCAGTTCTTCGCACCGGACGGGCCGTCCGAGGTGATGCTGCAGGCCGTTGGTGGGCTGCTGGCCACGATGGCGGGAAACACCCTGCTGGCGCTGCCGCAGATCACCTCGTACCGGCGTCTGGTCGACATCAGCGGTCCGCCGACCACCATCTCCTGGGGCGTCAACAACAAGACCGCGGCGGTGCGAGCCATCGTCGGGCATCCCAAGTACTCGCGGCTCGAATACCGGCTGCCCGGCTCGGACGTCAACCCGTACTACGCGCTGGCCGGTGTGCTCGCCGGGGTCGTGGCCGGTATCGAACGGCAGATGCAGGCCCCGCCGCAGGTCGACGACATGGCGTGGTGCCTGCCCGACGACTGCGGAGTCGAGCGGATCCCGGACTCGATCACGAAGGCCATCGCGGCGCTGGACGGCGACGCGGTGCTGCGCGAGTACCTGGGCGACGAGTTCGTCGACTTCTGGGTGGCGTCGCGGCGATGGGAGTGGATGGAGTTCCACACCAAGGGCGGGGACCCCTACGCCGAGCTCTCCGAGTGGGAGTCCCGTCGCTATTTCGAGTTCCCGTGAGCGGCAAGCCATTGGTCGGGATCACCGGCCGCCGGTTCCAGCTGGGCCTGATCGCCGGCATGGACGAGCGCTACGCCGCGGCGTGCGTGGACTCGTTCATGTCCGCCTTCGCCACCCGCGTCGCGAAGGCGGGTGGCGTGCCCGTGCACCTGCCCTACGACGCCGATCCGCAGGAGGCCTGCGAGTGGCTGTCCGGGGTGGTGATCACCGGCGGACAGGATGTGCACCCGGCCCGGTGGGGCGGCGACGTCTCCGTCGTCCGGGATGTCGACCCTCAGCTCGATCCCCATGCGCACGACTCCGAACGCGACGACTACGAGTTCGCCCTGACCCGCGCCGCCATCGACCGAGGTATCCCCGTGCTGGGAGTGTGCCGCGGGATGCAGCTGCTCAACGTAGCGCTGGGCGGAACGCTCATCGCGGACCTGCCGCCCGGCCCGGTGCCTCACTTGTCGAAGCTGGCGGCACCCACCGACGGCGACGCCGAGCACCTCGTGACCTTCGATCCCGGTTCGACGGCCGCGCGGATATTCGGTGACAGCGCCGTCACCAACTCGTGGCATCACCAGGCCGTCGATCGGTGCGGCGCGGGACTCGTCGTCACCGGCCGCGCGCCCGACGGGGTCGCGGAGGCCGTGGAGGCGCCCGGCGCGCCGATCCTCGGGGTGCAATGGCACCCCGAGTGGATGGAACGAGACGATCCGGCCATGGCCTGGATCGTCGACGAATCGAGAAAACGACAGGAGGCCGGGGAATGCCCGCTGACACGACAGTCGTGACGACGCCCAGGGACGAAGCACCGCGGCGTCCCGCCGTCGCCCTCGACCGGATGGGAGCGACGCCCCGGGTGCGCACCGTCACCGGCCTGCTGGCCGACGGTGCCGCTCGCACACCCGTCGCCGAGCTGCTGCGGTTCGGCGACGCTTCGTGGACCTACGAGCAGGCCGACACGTCGTCGTCGCGGTTGGCGCACCGCCTGATCGAGGTCGACGGCGTGGCGCCGGGCGACCGCGTCGCGATCATGCTGCCGAATGTCGTGCAGTGGCCGCTGACCTGGTTCGCGGTGCTCAAGGCCGGCGCTGTCGCCGTGCCCGTCAATTCGGCGTACCGCGCGGCTGATCTGGCGTTCGTGCTGCGCGACTCGGGCGCGAAGGTGATCGTCAGCGACGCGGAGCACCTTCCGCTGGTGCGTGAGGTGGTGTCCGGTGACGACGCCCTCGCGGGCATCCGCATCGTCGACGTCGCCGACGCGGGAGAAACAGGGTTCCCGCCCACCGCCCCCGATCTCGCGATCACTCCGGACACACTGGCCAACCTCCAGTACACCTCGGGCACAACGGGATTCCCGAAGGCGTGCATGCTGACCCACGACTACTGGACCCGCATCGCCTGGGGTTGTGCCGCGGCTGCCGGCCTCGGCGGCGGCGACGTGCTGCTCACGGCGCAGCCCTTCTCCTACATGGACCCGCAGTGGAACACGGTGCTCGCCCTCACCGCCGGCGCGCCGCTGGTGGTGCTGCCGCGGTTCTCCGCATCAGGGTTCATGGCCGATGTGCGCCGCCATCGCGTGACGTTCTGCTACGTCCTCGGATCGATGCCGACCCTGCTGTTCAAGCAGCCGCCCGCCGCCGACGACCGGGACAACGACCTGCGCGCGGTGTTCTGTTCCGCGATCCCGGCGGCGCTGCACGCCCGGCTAGAGGACCGTTGGGGCGCACCGTGGCGAGAGGTCTACGGCATGACCGAGAGCGGGATCGACCTGATCAGCCCGCTCGATGACGCCGCATCCGTTGGAGGTGGCGCCATCGGGCGGCCTGTGCCCAATAAGCGGGTCAGGATCGTGGACGCCGACGGCGCCGAGGCCCCCGCCGGCACCCCTGGGGAACTGACCGTATCCGGCACGCCCATGATGCTCGGCTACTGGAACCGGCCCGAGGAGACCGCGCGGACGCTACGCGACGGATGGCTGCACACCGGTGACATCGCGATCGCCGACGACCGGGGCGAGATCCGCCTGGTGGGTCGCATCAAGGACATGGTGCGCCGTGGTGGCGAGAATGTCGCAAGCGCCGAGGTGGAGGCGGCGCTCGAAACCGACGATCGCGTCGTCGCGGCCGCTGTCGTCGCCGAGCCCGACGAGGTGCTCGGCGAGGAGGTCAAGGCCTTCGTCCAGCTCGCGGGGGGCGCCACCGGCGACCGCGCCACGGCCGAGGCGATCATCGACCGGGCTACCCAGCAGCTCGCACGGTTCAAAGTGCCTCGATACGTCGAATTCGTCGCCGATTTCCCCCGAACCCCCTCGGAGCGGGTGTCCAAGCCCGCCCTGAAGGCCCGGGCGGCCGAAGTTCCCGGCACGACCTTCGACCTGCGCGAACGGCCTCCGTCGGACCTCGCCGCATCGACGGCCGTGGCGCCGTTGGACGTCACGCCGCCGGACGCGGCGGCCGAGCACGTGCTCATCGAGGTGATCCGCGACGTCGCCGTGATCACCCTGCAGCGGCCGTCGAAGCTCAACGCGCTGACCGTCGGGATGCGCCTGCGCCTCGCCGCGCTCATCCGCGAGTACGGCACCGGCGAGCGGGTCCGGGGCATCGTGATCACGGGCGCGGGCCGCGCCTTCAGCGCGGGCGAGGACCTCAGCGCGGCGCCGACCACGTTCGCCGAGATGCGCGAGACCTTCGAGACCTTCCACGACGTCACCCGCGCGGTGATCGAGACTCGGGTCCCCGTGGTCGCGGCGATCAACGGGATCGCGGTGGGCGGCGCCTCGGAGATCACCCTGTGCTGCGACGCGCGCCTCGGGACGCCGCAGACCACGTTCTTCCAGCCGGAGAATGCCCGCGGCCTCACGATCTCCAATGCGTCGAGCGTGCTGCTTCCCCGGATCGTGCGTAACCAGGCGATGCGGATGGTCCTGGGCTCGGAGCGCATCGCCGCCGAGGAGGCGCTGCGGATCGGCCTGATCGATCAGATCGTCGAGCCGGACGAACTGCTGGACCGCGCGATCGAGACCGTCCGTGCCTGGACGCCGGAAGGTGGCAACAACACCGCCTTACACCTCGCGCTGTTGCGGCCCTCGTCGGAGGAGATCGAACGCGCCTTCGAGCTGGAGGACGCCGCGGCCGACGCGTCATGGAACAGCGGAGCGCTGACCGCGGGTATCGCGGGCTTCTGGAGCGCCAGGAAGCCGGCCACAACGACCGGAGAGAACCGATGATCACCACCCGCGCGGCGGTACTGACACGGGTCGGCGAACCGCTGCACCTGACCGACATCCACGTCGACGACCCCGAGCCGCACGAGGTGCGGATCGCCGTCACGCACGTCGGGCTGTGCCACAGCGACCTGCACTATATGACCGGCACGGTCCCCACCGAGCTGCCCGTCGTAGTCGGTCACGAGGTGGCCGGCATCGTCGAATCCGTCGGCTCGGCCGTCACCAGCCTGCGTCCGGGCGACCACGTCACGGGCGCGCTCACCCCGTCGTGCGGCGAGTGCGCGAACTGCAACGCGGGCCGTTCGACCCAGTGTCAACGGGTCGACGAGATCCGGCGCCGCCCGCGGCCCGCGTACACACTGCCCGACGGGACGCCGGTCGCCCGGCTCGGTGACCTGGGCGCGTTCTCCGAGCACATGCTGCTGCGCGCGAACGCCGCCGTGAAGCTGCCCGACGGCGTGCCCACCCGGGTCGGCTGCCTGCTGTCGTGTTGCATCGTCACCGGAGTCGGCGCGGTGTTCCGCGGGGCGCGGGTGCGTCCCGGCGCCACGGTGGCGGTGATCGGTTGCGGTGGCGTCGGCTCGGCCATCATCCAGGGCGCGCGCCTTGCGGGTGCCTCGGCGATCGTCGCGATCGATCTCGACGAGCAGCGGCTCCGCGCGGCCCGCGGTTACGGCGCGACTCACACCCTCAACGGAGGAACCAACGACCCGGCCGGCGCGGTGCGCGGCCTGCTGGGCGACGGCGTCGACTACTCGTTCGAGGCCGTCGGATCCGCCCGCACCGCGGCCACCGCCCTCGAGGTGGTGCGTTCCACCGGCACGGCCTGCCTCGTCGGCATCGCCCCCGAGGGCACGCAGTTGACCGTTCCCGCGTCGGACTTCTTCTTCGGCGAAAAGCGCCTGATCGGCTCGTATATGGGCTCGGGGCAGGCGCGGGAGGACATCGCCCAGTTCGCCCGGTTGTATCAGCAGGGCCGGTTGCTGCTCGACGAGATGGTCACCCAGGTCATCGGTTTCGACCGGATCAACGAGGGCTTCGAGGCGATGAAGTCCGGCGACGTGACCCGCATTGTCGTCGCCATGCCGGCCGGTTCCGACATCCCCGCTGTGCAGGAGATCCGATGAACACTACGACGACCCTCGCCCAGCCGGTGAGCTATATCGCCGGCGAATGGGTGCCATGCCAGGCGCTCGACGCATGGAACCTCGATCCGAACACGGGCGAGCCGGTCCACCGCACGGTGACCACGTCGCCGGACGGCCTGGAACGCGCGCTGCGACACGCACAGCGCGCTTACGAGGCGGCGGACTGGGCCGATGACGACTTCCGGCTCGAGCGGGCCGAGGCGCTCGAACGGGCCGCGGCGAACGTCGAGCAGCGGCTCGAGGAGATCGCCCGCACCGATGCGATCACGAGCGGCACGGCGATCACTGCCACTCGCAAGCTCGCCGCATTCCTCCCGGCCCGGATCCGGGCTGCGGCCACCGAAGCCCGTGCGATCCCCCGCGTCACCGCGCTCGCCGCCGGCGGCCGCGATGTCCGGCTGCATCGGGTACCGTGGGGGCCCGCCGCGATCCTTACCCCGTGGAACGGCCCCAGCTTCATCCCGGCGGCGAAGGTGGCCAGCGCGGTGGCGTCGGGGTGCCCGGTGCTGCTCAAGCCGTCCGAGCACGCCCCCGCCAGCGCGCAGGTGATCGTCGAGTGTTTCGTGGATGCCGGATTACCCGACGGTGCGCTGCAACTCGTACACGGCGCCGGTGACATCGGCGCCGCGCTCACGGGTGACCGACGGGTCCAGGTGGTGTCCTTCACCGGCGGCCCGGGCGCCGGGCGCGCCATCGCTCGCGCGGCGGTCGAGGACTTCAAGGTCCTCCAGCTCGAGCTCGGCGGCAACAACCCCGTCCTCGTGCTCGATGACGCCGACCTCGACGTGACCGCCGACGGGATCCTCACCGGCATGACGAACCTGAACGGCCAGTGGTGCGAGGGGCCGGGCAAGGTCCTGGCCCCGCACCGGCTGGTGCAGCCGCTACGGGAAGCCCTCGACGAGCGCATCGCGCGGCTACGGATCGGGCACTCGCTCGACGAGGAGTCCGACATCGGCCCGATCTCCAACGAGCCGCACTACCGGACCCTGATCCAGCGGATCGAGGGCCTGCGCGGGCTCGGTGCCGAGATCGACCAGCCCGGGGAGCTGCCCGGGCTGCCGGGTTTCTTCCTGTCACCCACGATCGCCACCGGGTCCGACCCGGACCGCACGACGGCCGAGCTGTTCGGGCCGGTCGTTTCCCTGCACGGCGTGGACTCGGATGAGGACGCGCTGCGCGCCGCCAACGCGCACCCCTCGGGCCTGGACGCCTATGTGTTCGGCACCGACACCGACCGCGCGATCGCGATCGGTGCCCGGGTCGTGTCCGGCGAGGTGCGCGTCAACGGCGCGAAGCTCGCCGATCTCGGCGACGACTCCGCTCAGAGTTTCTGGGGCCCGTCGGGCATCGGCGGACACGGTCCGGCGGAATCGGTGCGGGTGTTCTGCGGCGACCGGGTCGTCGGCGTGGACTCGGCGGATCTGCCGCTCTAGACGGCGGTCATCGACTGGCCTGTGCGGTCGACACCACGGCACGTCATCGAAGAGAGGGAGAACAAATGGAGAAGACCACCTCACATGACGTCACAGTTCTCGGCTGTGGCCTGATGGGATCTGCGCTGGCGCGGGCAATCGCCGGCGCCGGCAAGTCCGTCGCCGTCTGGAATCGGACGCACCACAGAGCAGACGCACTGGCCGACAACACGATTACGCCCATACGGGAGATCGACGACGCCGTCCGTGCCGCGCCGCTGGTCCTCGTGTGCCTCGCCACATACGACGGCGCCCTCACGGCCCTCGAGCCCGTGTCGGACTTGACCGGCACAACGCTCGTCAATGTCGGCAGCGCCGCTCCCTCAGAAGTCGAATCCTTCGGGGTTTGGGCCGGCGAGCGCGGCGCCGAGTACTTGGACGGGGCGATCCTCGGATATCCGGAACAGATCGGCACCGAGGGGGCGGCGATCCTCTATTCCGGATCCGAAACCGCCTGGGCCGAGCACGCCGAGAGTCTGACCTTGCTGACTCCCGTGTCCGTCCGGGTGTCCCCAGACGTCAAGATCGCCAGTGTTCTGAACGCAGGACTCGTCGGCATGTTCCTGGTCCCGGCCGTCAGTGCCTACGTGGAGGCAACGACCTACATGCTCGGACAAGGAGTGGATCAGGCCCTCCTCGACGCCCTGACGCCTGCCGCGTTCGGGTCCATCCAGAGTGAGACGGCGAGGGTCGCGACGGCCATTGCCAGCGGCGATTTCACCACGGATCAAGCAACCATCGCCACGTACGCCCAAGCCTTGGGCGGAGCCATCGACATCATGAAGGAGACCGGGCTGAACCCCCGAGTGTTCTTCGCCGCAATCGAGAATCTGACCGCAGCTGTCGATGCCGGACTGGGTGACCTCGGCTTCGCAGCTCAGACGAAAATCATCGGCACAGAGTAACCCCGTCCCGTCCGATCAGGGACTCGATCAGCGATGCCGGCCGCTGATCCGGTGCGGCCAGTGTCCGCACGTCAGTCTCGCAACTGCACGAGCATGAGCGCCGCGACCACGCTCGCGGCGTTGTCGGCGAGTGGCGCCGGCAGTAGCTGATCGGCCCGGGCCAGCCGTCGCTCGATGGTGTTGCGATGCGTGAACATCCGTTCCGCGGTGGCGGAGCCGTTGAACCGTTCGCGGACATAGGTCAGCACCGTCTGCCGTAGCACCGGGTCAGCGGTCGCGAGGTCGCCCAGGGTGTCGGTGACGAACTGATCGGCCTGTGCCATGTCGGCCGTGAGCGCGGACACCAACGCGACGTCCTCGTACCGGACGACGGGGCGCGCCGAGCCTATCCGCGCCAGTAACCGCTGCGCGGCGGCGGCGTCCAGGTGGCTGCGGCGAAAACCGTCGAGATCCCGCCCGCAACGTCCGAACGCGACATGAATACCCGGGTGAGTGGCCAGGGCGGCGTCGACCATCTCGGCCGAGGGGACCATCTCCGCCGGGACCCACACCCACAGCGCGGTGGTGCTGGCGTTCAGGGTCAATCGGCGTGGGGCTTCGCATATCCGCATCACCGCCTCGGCAACCGCGTCGAGACCCGCGGCCTGGTCGGCGGAGTCGCTCCAGACGATCGCGGCAACGTGGCTACCCGTCAGCGCGTACCCGAGACGCGATTCGGCCCGGGACCGGCCGATCGGCGCACCTTCGAGCAAGAGCTGGACGGTGGCGTGCCGCTCGGCGCTGGCGCCCCGTGCCAGGTCCGCCCGCTCCCGTTCGACGTACTCGTCGAGCGCCGCGATCGAATCGTCGATGAAGGCCGCCATCGACCGCTCGGATACTTTCATCACGTCGCGGAGCTCGTCGAGAACGGTGGTCGCCGCGAAACAGGTGTCGACCCACAGCTCCCACGCGCCGTGCTGGGCCCCTCGCCACGACCCGAGGTCGTGCATGTCCAGGCCACGCCGCACCAGGTCGCGTGCGAACTGCAGAACCTCCGGTTCGACGCACGGCAGGACTCGAGCTCCGGGGTCGTGCAGAGTGGCCGACAGCCAGTGCCGCATATACGTCTTGCTCATCTGGCGGTCGGCCGCCGCGAGCTGTGGATCATCGACCAGTGCCCGGTATTCGGCGTCCCGGTGAGCCGCGGCCACCACCTCGTCGACCGCAGTGCTGGACGCGGCCAGAAGGCGCTCGGCGACATCCCGCATCAACTCAGCGGTGCGTCGGCTCGGTTGCGGCCATGGTAAGTCCACGGCCGCACTCTAGCGCCACACGACGCGCCGGCTATCGGAACTCACGAATTGCCACGGGTTTTCGGTGCAGCGGTCGGTTTCGGGCCCGGAATCGGCACACCTCAGTTTGCTCCCGTGATAAATTAACTGTCATGACAGTCAATCAGGTCGGGCGGCCGAGCAAGGCGAACGAGTGGATTCGGGAAATACTCGAAGCCACATTCGCGGTCGCCGTGCGGGAGGGCCTGGCGGGTGTCACCTTCTCGAAGGTCGCCGACGCCGCGGGGTTGCGGCGCACACTTGTGTTGCACTACTTCGGGTCTCGCGACGAGTTGATCGGCGCGTTCATCGACCACGTCGTCGGCGCTATGGGCAGCGAGATCGTGCATCGGCACGGCGATCTGCCGCTACGGCTGCGGGTGGCGGCGGCGTATGCGCCCGGCGCCTACCGCTCCCGCGACGACATGGTGGTGTGGGCCGAGCTGGTGGCGCTGAGCGCTCGTGACCCGGCGGTCCGCGAGCGTCTACACGACCTGTGGACGCAGCGGTGGCTGCCCGATCTGGAAGCGGTGCTGGCCGAGCGCTATCCCGCCGTGGGCGCGGAGGATGTCTCGGCAGCGGCCTATGCGCTGGTGTGTCTGTTCGAAGCGCACTGGGCATTGGACATTCAGGGTGTCGTCGACGAGCGAAAACAGCAGCAGGTCGAACGCGCGGCGATGGTCATCCTCGACGGTCTCGGGACTCCCGACGGATCCGACTCCGACCCGCAGGGTCGGTGGCCATGACCCCGTTCGATATCGAAATGCTGGAATTCGCCACCGCATGGGCACCCTACGGTGGTAACGACGAAGAAGCGTTCATCCGCTTCGGTCTGCGGCCGAAGGAATTCCACGTGCGGTTGTTGCGGTTGCTTCGAACCCCGCCCGCGCGTGTGCTCGGCGGATCGACTCTCAGCGCGCTTCGCGAACAGTGCCGTGAACGGCTGGCGCGCTCGGCTGTCCAAACATCGCGATAACGAAGCTCCGCCATCTTCGGCAGGCGTCGTTCGTCCGGCGGATCGTCGGCGTGTGGCGTAATCGAAGTGATACGATTTCGAATTGCATTCGAAAAGCATCGGCAGCGATTTCGTCAGCCACGCGGACAGCGCCGGTGCAGCGTCGCAGTGTCGAGCGTGTGCGGACCATTCTCGATGTCGCCGACGTTCTGTTCGGCGAAAAGGGGTATGAGGCCACCACTTTGAAGGCGGTCAGCGAACGGTCCGGTATCCCGATCGCATCTATTTATCACTACTTCGAAGACCGCAATCAGTTGGAAATCGCGCTCTTACAAAGGCATTCGACGCAGCTCGAGGAGCGGCTCGGCACCGTCTGGAGTGGTAGGTCCGCGCCCCGCAGCCTGCGTAAAGCGGTCGATGTCATGATCGACGGCTATCTGAGCCATTTCCGTGGGCACCCGGGTTGTTTCGTCGAGCTCTGGTTTTGTGGCCGCAATCCGGCGATCAGTGATATGGCGCTGGCATTCGACCGAAAACAGGCGGAGCAACTTCGAGGTCTGGCCTTGTCGAAAAGTGGGTTCGGCAGGATGTGTCACCGCTCGTTTTCGAGCTGGTGTTCGAGGTGGGAAACCGTCTATTCGATGTCGCATTCCGTCGGTCCCGAACCGGCGACGACACTGCCGTGAAAGAAGCGCGACGCTTCATCACCGCGTATCTCGAAACATATGTCTAGTCGTCGTAGGAGCCGAATTCTTCGAATTCCTCCATGTTTTCGGGCCGGACAATCTCGGCCTGCTTTGCGCGAGGGCGCGCGGCCGACATCGAAGCCTGAATGGCCCTACGCCTGGATGTTCGCTTCCCGGTCTGCGGTCAGTGCTGTGCTGGCACCGGCGGCCGGACCGCCGAGGCTGTGCTAGAGCACGATAAGTCGACCTAGATTCGGATTTTGTCTGGGCTGTCCGCCGCGTCAACCAGCGTGGCGTGGATGCTGTCACGTCGGAAAGCTAAGCCGCTGGAGAGACTATTTCTCCAGTTGGTGGTAGGTTTCTCGAACTCTCCATTGGCGTTGGCGCGCCGTTTCGGTGGCGGCCACTCTGAAGCAGAGTGAGCGTTGACAACCTCATGTTGCTGCCATAAAGTCGAATCGAGTTCGAAACTGGCTACCGCAGTGTGCCGCCGGCGCACCGCCGGACCCACAGTGCGTCGCTACGAGCAGGGGGTGCGAGCGCCGATTCGTGGACCTTTTTGAGTTATCAATCGAGAGTCAGGAGTTGACATGACAGCGCAGGACACGCACGAAGTGCACGAGGAGACCACCGATGTGGTCGTCGTCGGCGCCGGAATGGCGGGATTGATGGCGGCGACCACCCTGTCACCGAACACCGATGTCGTGGTGCTCGAGTCCTCCGGTCGCACGGGCGGACGAGTCGACAGCGTCCGACGTGGCGATTACTGGATCAATGTCGGCACTCAGTTCACCGAGGGCACCGGCCCGCTGTTCGATGCTCTCGAGCGGCACCGCATCGAGATGGGCTCGCTCGCGGGTAAGAGCGTCGCGCTGTACCTCAACGGGGGATTGGTCGACACCTCCAATCCCGTGGAACTCATGTTCGGTTCGCGGATGAGCGTGCTGGACCGGATCGGTATGGGGATTGTCGGTGCTCGGATCCTCGCGGTCCTGCCCTTCCTTCAGTCGCAGAGCCGTGTCGCGCAACGGGTTCGCGCCAAACTCGACACCAAGCTGGCGTCCTACCTGCTCAAAGGGGTCCGGTCGGAACTGGCCGCCGCTATCGTCCGGGCGTGGTCGGCGCAGTGGATGGGGTGCGAGGTGGAAGAGACCGCCGCCACCCAGTTCGTCACCTCGGTCGGCCTCGCTCTCTCGGACCCGGAGAAGGTCCCGAACTTCTCGCTACCCGTGGGTGGTAATCAGACCCTCACCGATGTGCTGGCTGAAGATCTCGGGCCGCGGATCAGGCTGAACTCGCCGGTGCGGTCGGTGCGCCGCGATGGCGACGGTGTTGTCGTCGACTACCTCGAAGGCGAACGCACGATCCGCCTGCGCGCGAAGCGTGCGATCGTGACCGCACCCGCCGATGTCGCCGAGCAGATCATCGCCGACCTGCCGCAGCAGCACCGAAACGCGTTGAGCGACATCACCTACGGTCGGTACGTGATCGTCGGCTTCTTCACCGAAGAAACCGGACCACAGCGCTGGGACGAATACGTCGCCGTCTCGACACCGCAACTGTCATTCCAGGCGATGTTCAACCACGCCGCGGCGATGCGCAGGGGGAGCAATCGCAAACCCGGGGGAGCACTGGCCTGCTTTGCCGGCGGCGCACAGGCCGACGAACTGCTGGAATTGACCGACGAGGAAATCGTGTCGCGATTCGCCGAGGACCTGGTCACCGTGTTCCCCGAATTGAAAGGAAAGCTGGGCCACAGCGTAGTCCGGCGGCACCGCCGCGTCGTACCCTTCTGGGCTCCCGGGCGGCGGAACTCGCTTCCGACGCTGCGTGATCCACTCGGAAACATCTACTTCGCCGGTGATTACCAGCTCGACCTGCCGACCCTCGCCGACGCTGCCACCTCGGGTGAGCGCGCCGCGAAAGCCGTACTGGCCGACCTGAGCCGACGACGATAAGACCACCACCGGGCATCCGCGCAGCGTGCGGTGGTTGTTCCCTACAACCACCGGATGGCGTGTGTCGATGTCGGCGCGGCGTGCGCGGCGGTCCAGCTCTCCCGTGACGGCGGACACCTCCGAAAGACCTATCACCTCCATAACGGACACGATGTGCTGATGTTCGACGAGGTGGCCGCATTGCTAGGTGAAGTCCTCGGCGTTCCTCACGGCTTCGAAACGCAGCCACTTCGATCGGAGCTGCCGGCGCATTGAGGCCGGACTTTTGTCATCGCTTCCGCTGCCCGAACCGGCGGGCCAGCTTGATCGTGTGATGATTGCTGAAGATTCGCTATCGGCCTGAATTGGACGGGCTTTTCGGGTGTGTCGACATTCGGCTCGGCTCATGTGTGGTTGCTGTGGTGGCCGCCGGCGGGGCGCATGGGTGTGCCGCGTTTGTGGAGTGCGTCTTTGATGGTGCTGGCGGGTGTGCGGGTGAGTCGGCTGCATGAGGTGAGGGAGTGGCCGGCGAGGTAGAGCCGTTCGAGGTGGTCGCCCTCGGCGTCCGTCAGAGGTTGGTGTCGGCGGGTGACGCCCTCTCGGGTGAGCAGGTTCAGGACGGCGGTTTTGGAGATGCCGTATCGCTGGGCGAGTTCGAGTGCGGTTGCGCCGTCGCGGTAGTCCTGGACGAGTTGGTCGATGGTGTGGCGGGGGAGTCGGCGTTGGATGTTCCGGGCCGGCTTGGCGTGTGGCGGTGTGGCTGATTTTCGCTGCCGCCGCTTCGGTTCGGGGCTGTCGGATTGGATTCCGGCGGTGAGGCTTTCGAGTTTGCGCAGGTCATCCCGTTTCGCGTAACGCCCAGCCAGGTCCACAATTGTTATAATGTCTGGTCAGAGGCTTTTCTGGGTTCTGACCTTTCGTTGTCTTAGGTTGGCTTTTGGCCCGTGTAGCCGTCTGATCTGCGGAAATATCGTTGTTTTCCTGTTTCGCGCCCAGCTGGGTGTTTCACGCCTTTTGATGCAGGTGTGGCAAATGTGATGTTCGTGGTCATTGGATTCGGTAGGCGCTCCTGTCGTCGGGTGGATGCCTCGTCGGGCTAGCGTGCAGGCGGAGATCAAAGATACGGTGCTTGCCAAGCGGGCGATCTCGGCGATGACCAACTCATTTTCAACAACTCCGCTGCCGAGGGCCGCAAGTTCGTCTCCGAGATGTCCCGGAGCATGCTGCGCGCTACAACGCCGCGGAACCGAGGGTGTAACCACTGTCCGTGCCGGCTGGCGGTGTCTCGATCGGTCTGTGCTCGCAACGCCGGACAAGCCCAGATCTGTAGGCACGTATACGAATTTCACTGCCCGGGGATGCGGCAACGGTCGGTCTTGATGTCCAGCCGGCCGTTGATGATGTTCTGGTGGACAAACACCGTGCCGTTGCAGATGTAGGCGAGGTCGTTATCTCTGGGCTGGATGAGAGTCGCTTCCTCGACCTTCCCGCTGGTGGGCGTGCCCTCGCCGGCCTGGCAGTTCTGCCCCCTGATGGCCTTGGTTCCGTCGAGTTCCGTCACACCGAACCCTTGCTCCGCGATGTCGCAGGTGTAGACCGGCAGCGGACCGAGCGGCTCGGCTGAGGCCGTCGGCGCCCACACTGTCACCGTGGCCGCGGCGGCGAGGAAGGCGGTGGGCACAAGGGGCCGGGCACAACGAGCATCACGCATTTTCGACCTCCTGGGGTGTCGTACCGATCCGGTCGTGCCGCCACGAGGCCGGCTTCTCCCCGCGACAGCGCAAGAAACTTGCTGGACAAGCTGATCGACAGGCCGGCCGCGCGCACGCGCGGCGGCGGGCAGACAACCCGACGCGACCACGGTAGGCGCACCGCCTGCATCGGCCGACACGTCCGCTCATCCCGGCGTGTCTGGCTCCCAAACCTGTGCACCTGCAGAGTCGGACATGGTGTGGCTCGAGGACCGAACGGTCGCTTCGGCATTGGACCGACCAGACGACGGCGAGCCGATATCCGCGGCGGCGGCGCTCGCGGTGGCGAATGTGGCAGCACTCGAGCTCGGCTGGCGACTATTCGGGCCGTTTCTGCGCGCATTCACCGGTCTCGACGACGCCCCCATGACGGAGTTGCAGCGGCGAATCGATGACGAGGCCCTGCGGATAATCCAGGGGAATGAGGTTCGGTCGAACAACGTCTTCGGTGAGTCCACATGCCGCTCGAGGAGAAGGGGATGAGTGCAGCCGTGCCAGGGGGACCGGACTCACCTCGAATTGCGCTGAGGCGTCTTCGATCGTGGTGGGATAGGACGGGTGACGACAGAAGGGCCCCGATGATGTCCGACTCGGCCTCGCCGCCGGCATTGATGGTGGTGATGGCCCATCCGGACGATGAATCCACCAGTGCGGGAGGTGTTTTGAGTTTGTACGCACGACGCGGGATGCGCACCGTGTTGGTGACTATTCTGAGCGCTCGATGACGAATCATCGCGCCGCGCTGCGTTTTTCGATCCTGGATACGGCGCCGATCGTGCAGGGCTCGAATGCAAAGACCGCACTGCTCGAATGTATCGAGCTGGCACGGTTCGTCGACAGGCTCGGCTACCACCGGTTTTGGGTACCCGAGCATCACGGTATGCGCGGAGTGGCCAGTGCCGCACCGGCAGTCGTCATCGACCGCGTCGCGTCGGTGACCCGTCATCTGCGAGTGGGAGCCGGCGGTGTCATGACACCGAATCACTCACCCATCGTGATCGCAGAACAATTCGGCACGTTGGAGGTCTTTCACCCCGGCCGTATCGACCTCGGATTGGGACGGGCCCTTGGCGGGCCACGCGAAGTTGTCGACCGTATCCGCAGCCCACACGAGAGGGCGGCCGTCCCCTTCGCAGAACAGATCCGGGATCTGCTGGGCATGTTCGATCCGACGACGGAGGGCCGCGTCGTGGCAGTGCCCGCACAAGGCAGCCGACCTGAGATCTGGATGCTCGGAAGCAGCGACTACACGGCGCGCGTCGCCGGTGTGCTCGGGCTTCCTTTCGTAGCCGCTCATCACCTCGAGCCGGGAAACGCCATCGCGGCCACTCGTGTCTACCGGCAGACCTTTCAGCCCTCGCCGTTGTGTCCCGGGCCGCGGGTCATGGTCAGCGTGTCGGCAATCGCTGCCGACAGCGATGAACGCGCCCAGTGGCTGTC
The DNA here is from genome assembly GCF_963869435.1 of Nocardia violaceofusca NBRC 14427. Lineage (NCBI taxonomy): Bacteria > Bacillati > Actinomycetota > Actinomycetes > Mycobacteriales > Nocardiaceae > Nocardia > Nocardia violaceofusca. The sequence goes on along the minus strand of NZ_CAWMPM010000042.1, from coordinate 34,324 downwards.
CGGATCGCTGAGAATGAAGACCGCGCGGCGAAAAGAGGGGCAGCCCATACGCTTACCCAGCCCGCAGACCGCGGATCACTACGGATATGCGGCCGGACGAGACATCGCGGATGAACTCGACGGGGTTTTCGTCGGGGCAGCCGCAACGGTGTTGTCGCAGTTGCACGCCTTGGCGGAGGCGACCGACGCGGAGGAACTTCTGATCAAGACCGACCTCTACGACCCGAACGACCAGCGCAAGTCGTTCGAGTTGCTGGCCGCGGAGCTCGCCGGCACAGTAGGCAGGTAAGGGGGGAGCACCCTTCCGTCACCTCGGCGGCAGCGCTATTGTCTGGCGTCCTCGATGCGGAAACCGACCTTCATGGTGACCTGGTAGTAGGCGACGGTTCCTTCCTCGAGGTAGCCGCGGACCGACTGGACTTCGAACCAGTCGAGGTTGTGTGTTGTCTGCGCGGCGCGCGACAGGCCGCTGCGAATAGCGGCGTCGACGCCATCGGGGGAGGTGCCGACGATTTCGATTACTCGATAGGTGTGATCGGTCATGTCGATGCCTTCCGGTTCAGCGGAGGTGGACGGTTCGACTATGCCACCGGGGCAACCGTTGACGGCGTAATCAAGGCCGGGACGGTGGCGCCGAGCTCGAGGATGCATGCGGCTGCGGCCGTCGGCATCACGCCGGATCCGTTTTTGTTCGCCCGGATGTGGTGTTCGACGGGGCCGGCAGGCGTACACCGGCTGGGCGACCGCCGCAAAGGAATTGTCCATCTGCAGCGCCTCGAACAGATCGAATTCGAGATCGTGGCCGAGCTGAATGCGCTGGTTTATAGGTGATGCGGCGGGTTGGTCGTGGTGAAGAGCAGTTGTGCTGCGCGGGTGATGGTGTGGCGGATGTCGGTGATGTTGGCGGGGTTGGTGGTCAGGTCGAGCAGACAGGTAGTCAGGACGTGGCCGAGGACCAGGGCTCGGTCGTGTTCGTCGGTCCAGTCGGGGTCGGCCATCGCGGCGCGGACGAGTTCGGTGAAAAGCGGTCGCCAGACCCTGATTCCGGGGCCGTCGCCGGAGTGCACGGAGTTCATTCCGGCTTGCAGCAGGTTGTGGTCTTCGGCGGCCCAGCCGATGAATTGGGAGAACGCGGAGGCGATCCGGTCGGCGGGCTCAGCGCCGCGGTCGGCCGGTAGCCGGGTGAGGCGGTCGAGGGTGTCGAGGGCCCAGTCGGCCATGAGGTGCTGGATCAGGCCGTCCTTGGAACCGAAGTAGCGGTAGACGGTGACCGGGGTGGTGCCGGCCTCGGCGGCGACCTCGCGGATTGTGACGCCCTTGTAGCCGTGCCGGGAGGCCATCGTGCGGGCGACCGCGGCGATCTCGGCGCGGCGCGCGCGTTCGGCGGGACCGAATTCGCGGACCATCCGCAACGAATCGCGGGACTCGCGCAGCAGGGCAGCAGTGTCGTCGACCACCGTTCGAGGGTACCGCAGAGCGAGAACACGTTGTATAACGTGTTATACAACGTGTGAAAGGTTGGTTGTGATGACTGTTCCCGATCTGTTCTGCGCCGAGGCATTGCAGGACCCGTATCCGCTGCTCGAGCAGTTGCGTGGTGTCGGGGACGTGCATTATCTGCCCGATCAGCAGTTATATGTGGTGCTCGGGTTCGATGCGATCCGCACCGTGCTGGCCGATCCACAGACCTATTCGAGCAATCTGGTCGCGGTGCTGTCGGCGGTGTCGGGGTCGGCGACGGTGTCGGTGGTCGAGGCCGGTGGCGGGGTGGACGTGCTGGCGACCGCGGATCCGCCCGCACACACCGCGCAGCGGGCGCTGGTGATGTCGCGGTTCAGCCCGCGTGCGGTGGCCGAGACGACCGAGTTGATCGACGCCGCGGTCGCCCCGGCTGTAGCCGGGCTGGTCGCCTCCGGCGGCGGTGACTGGATGACCACGGTCGCCCACCCGGTCCCGGTGCAGGTGATCGGCGAGCTGATCGGGCTTCCGCGCGCCGACCATCAGCGCCTCGCCGCCTGGTCGGACGCGGCGATCGATCTGGTCTCCGGCGTCGCAAGTACCGAACGCGCCGGCCAGGCCGCACTCGCGGTGCTCGAATTCGCACAGTATCTGGGCGAACGCCTCGACCAGGCCCGCCCCGGCGCGGACGCGGGCATATTGGGCGGCGTCGCCGCGGCGGTCGCGTCGGGAACCCTGACCCGTGATCAGGGTGCGACGTTGCTGCTGCAGTTGGTCACCGCGGGCGCGGAATCGACCGCGAGCCTGCTGGGCACCGCGGTACGGCTGCTGGCCGACGATCAGCGACTGCAAGCCGCGGTGCGCGCCGAACCCGGTCGAATCGGTGCGCTGGTGGAGGAAGCGGTGCGCATCGAGAGCCCGTTCCGCGGCCATTTCCGCGTTACCACCGCCCCCACCCGGCTGGCCGGTGTACGCCTCGAACCGGGCGCACGACTGATGCTGATGTGGGGCGCCTCCAACCGCGATCCCCGCATCTTCGACCACCCCGACCGCGTCGACCTCGACCGCGGCCAGCCGAAACTGCACCACAGCTTCGGCCGCGGCATCCACTTCTGCCTCGGCGCCCACCTCGCCCGCAAGGAAACCACCCAGGCCGTGCGCGCACTGCTCGCCGCCACCGCCACCGTCTCGCTGAGCGGCCCCGAACCCGCCTATGTTCCGAGCCTGATCGTGCGCCGCCTGGCGCACCTGAACCTGTCGCTCACCCCCGCATGATCAGCGCAGCGACCCCACCGGCGCCCCGCACGAACCCGGTCGACCGGTTCCGCCATGCCGGCGCTACCACCGCGACCTTCGCCCGTACGCGCTGGCACTACCCCCGCGAAACCGTCAGCCCACGCACGTTGCCGCTGATGCGCCGCCTCGCCGCGCGCACCCGCCCGCATCGCGCCGCCGTGGTCACCGATCTCGGTGGCGGTGCGCGGGTCCGGGTGTTCGGCGACACCGGTTCCCGGGCGCCGGGCCCGGCACTGCTCTGGATCCTCAGCCGTGCATGACAACCTCGAGACGGGAAGCGTCGGGGAAGTGGGCACTGAGCGTGGTCAGCTCGATCGCGATCCGTCCCGGGCCGGGGGCGAAGGAAATCGAGTTGGTCTCGTTGTGGAACATGTGCCGGGAGACGCTACCCACCCCGCCGCTGTCCAGATTGCGCCAATTGACGACCGCGACCAGCGACGACCCGCATCCCGCGCTGCCGGTGCCGGCGATGTCGTCGGTCTGGTAGCCGATGGAGACCTGGTTGCTGTCATCGAAGATGTTGGCCTTGGCGTTGATGGTCGTCGCGCACGGGCCGCCATCGAACTGTGCAGTCAGCGTCGGCATACCGGTGTGCGACTCGGCTGAGGCCGGCGCGGCCTGAAACAGAAACGCGCTACCGACGGCAGCGAGGATGGAAACAAAGGCAGGAGCGTGCATGGTGTCCTCTCGCAGTTCAGGCCTTACACGCTATCGACACACGGGTTCAGGTTCCATCGACCGCACCGCCCCCGAGTCCACTCCGACCCGGCACGGGTCGATGATCAGCGCGGCGGCGTGAGGCGCTTCGGAACGTGGCTCAACCCAACCGCTTTCACGCTGAAATCGCGGCCAGCCGCGGTTCGATCAGGTGAGGTCGTGACGCAGGAGTTCGGTGCGAAGTGGACTGATCAATTCGGGCCGCAGTCTGCCCCGCTGACCTGTTTCCGGCGCCCCGGAACGGGAATTCGTCGCTACGTCGCCAGGTCGCCGCGGATTTCTCGTCGCGCCGACGACTTCGAAGTGTCTTCGGCGCGGCGGCCCGGCAGGGGCCGGAAGGAGTCTCGGACGGATGCAGACGGCGACGTACCTGTCGATCGGCGGGCTCCTGGTGGCGGGCGGAGCGATCCTGGCATTCATCGCGGCGATCCGCGTGGCCCTGGAGCCTCGTCGGCTCTCGACGGGATTCGTTCTGCTGGCGGCGGTCACCCTGCTGGGCGTCGGCGGTGCGAGCGCGGTCGTCGGACTCGGCCCCGACGCGCCGTCGTCGTTCGGGGTGGTCGTGGTATTCACGGCTCCGTTCGCCGTGGCCGGTATCGCGTTGCTGGTCAACGGAATCGAGCTGATGTCGCGGGAGGGGTTCGCGGCGACCACCGCGTTGCCGGTCGTGCTCGGGGCGGGCCTGATCGGCGCGGTGGCCGCGGTCGTCACGGTCGCGTCCGGTCCGAGGATGCCGAGCTGGGCCATCGGGTCCACCGTTCTGGTCGCCGCGGTCGCGGTCTATTTCGTGGCGCATCTGATCGCGTTCGGCGGCTACGCACTGATCTACGGCAGCTTGGCAGCTCGTCCCGAAGCCGATGCCGTCGTGATTCTCGGCTGCGGCCTGAACCGCAGATCCGTCACACCCCTGCTGGCCGCGCGACTGGACCGCGGTATCGACGCCTACCGCACAGCGCTGCGGTCCGGACGCCGGCCGGTCCTGGTCACCTGTGGTGGACAGGGTCCCGACGAAGCGACGACCGAAGCCGACGCGATGGCGCGTTACCTCACCGCGCGCGGCGTCTCCGGACACGCCATCGTCCGAGAACGGCACTCGCGCAACACCGCCGAGAATCTGCGCAACTGCCTGCGCGAGCTGAACCGGCGCGGCATCGATCCGGAGCAGCTCCGAATCACGGTGGTGACCAGTAACTTTCACGTTCTCCGGACGGCCGGGCTGACCCGCCGCCTCGGTATCGATGCCCAGGTCCTGGGATCTCGGACCGCCGCCTATTTCCTGCCCGCCGCCTTCCTGCGCGAATTCGTCGCGGTATTGGCGACCCATTACCGGCGCAGCCACATCACGGTCGCGGTCTCGCTTCTGGTCGTCCTGCTGGCCGTGATGGCCCTGCCCTGAACATCGGTCGTGCCTCACCCTGGACGGGCGATCCGATCACGGCCGGGGCGGCAGGATCTCGCACGGTGGGGGCTGTTGCCTACGCCGCGTCATCGCTGCCCGGCTGCGTTTCGACGATCGGCAGTGGTCGCCGGCATATCTCGCGGGCCTCGTCGGCGGAGAGACCGAACATCCGCAGCAAGTCTTCGGTGACCTGATCGGCGGCTTCGGCGTCATCGCGTTCGGGATGCTCGTGTAGTAGTTGACCCAGGCATAACGCGGCCCCGGTGACGACGGTCATGGCCAGTTCGACATCGTGGGTGTGAAATCGGCCGGCTCGGGTGGCGGCCTCGATGTCACGGCGAGCACGTGGCGCCAAGCCCTTCTCCGACACTGCCAGACTCATCCCGCTGTTGAGCAGGACTTTGCTCAGGGTGGGATTGCTGCGGTGCAGGCGGCCGGTCAGCCGGAAGCTTTGGGCAAATACCTGGGCCGGGTCCTCGATGTCTTCGGTGAGCGTGTCGAGGGTCGCGCCGAGGATGTCGAGCACCTCTTCGACGGCGGTGGCGAACAGCTCGTCGCGGGTCTGGAAGTGGTTGTAGAACGACCCCATCCCGACATCGGCCGCCTGAGTGATATCCGAAATCGGGACGTTCATCTTGCCTCGAGCGATGAACATCTGCGCCGCGCCGACGAGTGCGGCGCGGGTGCGTGCCTTGCGTCTCTGCAGGCGGTTCGGTCCCTGGACTGCCTCCTCGGCCATCCTGTTCGCCTCCTCTGATTTCCGCCCGATCCTACCTCGCGTTGTCAGTTATGAGGAAATGTTCAGATAGGTCTTGACTGAGAACTTCTTCGTAAGTGAGGATATGTTCAGATACACCGAAGGGAGCGGTCGATGAACGACCTGCACGACCCCCATGCGGATCTGCACAGCGAGCACGGCGCCTTCACCGGCGAACATCCGGGGCGAGCGCTGAATCCGATCGTCAAGGTGCACGACCTCGCATGGCTGGAATTCGAAAAGCGCGATCTTGTCGGTGCCGAAAAGTTCGCCACCGCTTTCGGTTTCACGACCATCGTGCGAACCCCGGCCGAGCTGCACCTGCGCGGCGTGGACGCCGGTTCACCGTGTGTGATCATTCGCCGCGGCGCGCGCTCCCGATTCGTCGGTCCGGCCTTTTCGGTGGCCGACCGGAAAGATCTGGCACGGTTTTCGGCTGCGACCGGCGCGGCGGCGGCCCCGCTGCCGGAAAGCCTCGGCGGCGTGGGTGTCGATGTCGCGGATCCCAGCGGACTGCGGGTCCGACTCGTCTCCGACACCCATGTTCACGCGGAGTTGCCGGCACAACCACCGCACACCCTCAACGTCGGCCGTGCACTTGCCCGCGCCAATCGCACACAGCGACCACCGCGAGAACCATCCCGGGTGCAGCGCCTGGGCCACGTCGTAGTTCAGACGACCAAGTACCGCCGGACCCTGGACTGGTATCTGCAATACCTGGGCATGATCGTCAGTGATTTCCAGTACTACCGCGGTCAGCGTGACCGCGGGCCGGTCATGAGCTTCATCCGTTGCGACCGCGGCCGCACTCCCGCCGACCACCACACGCTGGCTCTGGTACTGGGGCCGCGGAATCGGTATGTCCACTCGGCCTATCAGGTCGCCGATCTCGATGCCCTCGCCGCGGGCGGGGAATACCTCCGTGACAGCGGTTACCGCAGATCCTGGGGGATCGGACGTCATGTTCAGGGCAGCCAGCTGTTCGACTACTGGCGCGATCCGGACGGATTCCTTGTCGAACACTTCACCGACGGGGACATGTTCGACTGCACGGTCGAACCGGGCTGGGCACCCATGACTGCCTCGGGCCTTGCCCAGTGGGGCCCGCCCGTCAGCAGAGACTTCCTCGGGATCAGTCCCAGCCGAGAAGTGCTGCGGGAGGCGCGGGCCGCGCTCGGCGCCTTGCGCGATGACAACGAATTCGATCTCCGCCGCCTGCGCGGCCTGTTGAAAGTGGCCTCGTCATGAGTATTTCCGTTCTTCGCACCACCGATGGCTGGTGGGTGTCGACACCTGCCGGCGCAGCCCGGGTGGACACGACCGCGACATCCACCGGGGAGTTGTTGGCCGATCGGGCGGCGTTGGCGGCAGCATCGGCGAGCACTCGACTCGTACCTGCCGGCAGTCTGTCGTTGGTATCGCCGGTGACCACACCGTGCCGGGTGGTGGCTCAGATGACCAATTTCGCTTCTCACGTCACCGACGCGGGCGGAGACCCGGACACCGTGCCCCTGACGTTCTTCCGGAAGTCCTCCGGTTCGATCAGCGGTCCGTTCGACGAGGTCATCCGGCCCGCTCATGTCCGGCTGCTGGACTACGAGGTCGAAATCGGTCTCGTATTCGGCAGGGACATGCCGGTGGGCACCACCATCACCGCTGAGAATCTCGCCGACTACGTCGCAGGTCTGGTGGTCACCAACGACATTTCGGCTCGCGATGTGCAGCTACCGAAAACCCAGTTCTACGAGGGCAAGTCCTATCCCACCTTCACCCCGGTCGGCCCGGCGCTGGTGCTACTGGATGCTGATGAGCTGCAACGGTTTACCGAACTGCGGCTGCGGCTGTCGGTCAACGGCGAAATTCGCCAGGACATGACCGTGGCGGACATGATCTACCACCCGGTGCAGACCTTGCAGGCGCTGACCGGATTCCAGCACATCGCCCCCGGTGACCTGCTGCTCACCGGAACGCCGGTCGGCACCGCGCTCAGTGCCCCGCCCAAACCGGTCGAGATCATCGGCTCGCTGCTTCCCGCCGCGACGAAATGGCGATTGTTCTTCAAAGCCCAAGCCAAGAACCGGAAGTATCTACAGGACGGTGACGTGATCGAAGCGAGCGTGGCTACCGACGACGGCAAGATCGACCTCGGGCGTCAGCGCACCGTTGTGAGGTGCGCGCGATGACCGAGCAACTGATCGATCATGAACTGCTGTGGCCGCGGTACGCCGAACCCGCCGACCTGCCCGCTGTCGAGGCGATACCGCTGGAAGAGCGGGGGTTGCCCGAATCGACCTACGCGCTGCTGGTGCGAGCGGCTGAGCTGTGGCCGAATCGGACAGCGCTGACCGTCCTTCCGGAAGCTGCCCGGTGGCGGCAACCGTGGCAGTGCACGTACTCCGATCTGCTGGCACAGGTACACCGGTACGCGAACCTTCTTCACGGCCTGGGCATCCGGCGTGGGGACGCGGTCGCGTTGATGGCCCCCAATTGCGCCGAGCTGATCCCGGCGACCCTCGCCGCGCAACTGGCCGGAATCGCCGCCCCGATCAATTCCGCACTCTCGCAGCATCATGTCGCAGAACTGTTGAAGCGTTCGGGTGCGCGGGTACTGATCGCCGCCGGCCCCGAACTCGACGCCACCACGTGGGCTTGCGCGCGTGAGCTGGCCGCCCAGGGACTGCTCGACTCGATCCTGCTGCTGCGACCCACCGCCGCGGCGTCGACCCCGGAGCCCGTCTCGCTGGCCGACGGTGTTCACCTCGGCTACCTCGACGAGGCGGCCGGTGACGAAGACGCCCGCGGCTTCGCCGGACAGCTGCCACAATCGCACGATTCGGCAGGGCTCTTTCATACCGGCGGTACCACCGGGGTTCCGAAGCTGGCCGCACATACCCATCGCGGTGAGGTGGCCAACGCCTGGATGATCGCGGCCAATTCGTTGCTCGACGAGCAAGCGGTGGTATTCGCCGCCCTGCCGCTGTTCCACGTCAACGCACTTGTCGTCACCTTGCTCGCGCCGCTGTTCAAAGGGCAAGCGGTGGTGTGGGCCGGCCCGCTGGGCTATCGCGATTTCGCCCTCTACGCGGAATTCTGGAAAATCGTGGCCCACTATCGGATCGCCGCGATGAGCGCGGTCCCGACGGTGTATGCGGTACTGGCGCAATGCCCCGTCGACGCCGACATCAGCACGCTGCGCTACGCCATGGTCGGTGCCTCTCCGCTGCCGGCGGCCGTGCGGGACAACTTCCAAACCCACACCGGCGTCACCCTTGTCGAAGGATATGGCCTCACCGAGGCCACCTGCGCGAGCGCGCGCAGCTTCCCGAACCAGCCGCGCCCGGGCGCGGTCGGGCAACGCATGCCATACCAGCGGATCAAGGTCGTCCGGGTCGGGGACGACGGAACATGGCACGACCTTCCCGCCGGTGAGACCGGGGTTCTGGCAATCAGCGGGCCAACCGTTTTCGCGGGATATGTCAGCGGTCACAACGAGCACGGACATGTCCTCGACGGTCTCGGCAAACTCGTCGACGGCTGGCTCGACACCGGCGACCTCGCCCATATCGACGCCGACGGGTTCATCCATCTGCACGGGCGCGAAAAGGATCTCATCATCCGCGGCGGACACAACATCGACCCCGCGCTCATCGAAGACGCCCTGCTGTCGCATCCCTCGGTGACCGCCGCCGGCGCGGTCGGGCGACCCGATCCGCACGCCGGGGAGGTGCCGGTGGTGTACGTCACTGTCGCTCCAGGCACCCAGACCACCGAATCCGAACTTCTCGCGTGGGCGGCGGAGCATGTGCCTGAACGGGCCGCCGCGCCGAAAGCAGTTGTCGTGCTCGATGCCCTGCCCGTCACCGATGTCGGAAAGCCCTACAAGCTCGGGCTGCGCGCCGACGCCACGCAACGAGAAATCTGCGACGCCCTCTACGACGTCCCCGGTATAGGAAGCGTCACCTCCGTCATCGAAGACGGTTCGATCACGACCACGGTCGAACTCGAACCGCGCGCTGACCAGGCCCGTGCCGAAGCCGTTTTGAGCGCATACGCGATCGAATGGAAAGTTGTGGTCCGATGACGACTGCCCTGGCCGCGATCCTGGCTGTCGTGCTCGCGGTGCTGTTCGCGCCGCTGGGTGCCGCGAAAGTTGCGGCTCTGCCGCAACTTCGCCGACGAGCCGACCACGCCGGCTTCTCGGTCGACGCTTATCGAGTCATCGGATGCCTCGAGATCGCCGGAGCCCTCGGGCTGCTGATAGGCATCGCGTGGTGGCCGATCGGCGCCGCCGCCGGTATCGGTCTGACACTGCTGATGATCGGCGCACTCGTGACCCACCTGCGCGTGCGTGACCGCCTACAACAGTTCGCGCCCGCGGTCGTCGTCGGGGTCCTTTGCGTCTGCTACCTGGTAGTACTGCTAGGCACGAGCCGATGAACCCCCTCGACACCGAGGTGATCATCGTCGGTGCCGGCCCGACCGGGCTCACCGCGGCGAGTCTGCTTGCCCAGCACGGCGTGGAATCGGTGGTGCTGGACCGCTGGCACGACGTCTACCCGCAGCCGCGGGCGGTGCACCTCGACGGCGAGATCCGGCGAATCCTGGCCCGCCTCGGTATCGACGAGGAGTTCGCCGCCCTCTCCCGGCCCGCCCTCGGGCTACGGCTGGTCGATCCCGCACTGCGGGTTCTTGCCCAATTCGATCGTGACCCGGCCGGCGGGCGCAACGGCTTTCCCGAAGCGAACCTGTTCGACCAACCCGACCTCGAGGCCGTACTACGTCGCAACGCACGACGACATCCCGAGATCACGATCCGCGGCGGCGTGGAGGTGACCGGAGCGGGTCAGGAAAGCGACTGGGCGCGTGTCGATTACACCGACCGCACCAGCGGCGCCGCCGCATCGATCCGGGGCTGGTACGTCCTGGGCTGTGACGGCGCCAACAGTGTCGTTCGCTCCTCGATCGGGTCGGCGATGCGCGACCTCGGGTTCGAACAGCGCTGGCTCGTCGTCGATATCGCCACCACCGCCGAACTCGGCGAATGGGAAGGGGTGCACCAGGTCTGCGATCCGGCCCGCGCGGCCACCTACATGCGCATCGGAGCAACCCGATACCGGTGGGAATTTCGCCTGCTGCCAGGGGAATCGGACGCCGACTTCCACGATATCGCCGATCTGTATCCGCTGATCCGGCCCTGGACCAAGACCATCGGGATCGACGAACTCCAGCTGGTCCGCGTCGCCGAATACATCTCACGAGCCCAAATCGCGGATCGATGGCATTCCGGGAGCATCTTTTTGCTCGGCGACGCCGCGCACCTCACTCCACCGTTTATCGGTCAGGGCATGGGCGCCGGTGTGCGCGATGCGGCCAATCTCGCCTGGAAGCTGGCTGCTGTGCTGAGCGGCTCCCTGCCGCCGCCGGTGCTCTCCAGTTACGAGATCGAACGCAAACCTCACGCACACAGCCTGATCCGGCTGGCCACACTGACCGGAAGGGCGATGACCGAAGGCGGCGAATTCGGCAATGTACTGCGCCGCCTACTCCTGCCGCGGCTGACGCGCATACCTGGCTTCACCGGAGTCGTCACCAGCGACGAGACGCCACCGCTGCGGCGATCGGCGCTGAACACCCGCCGCCGCTTCGGCCGTGGCCTGGCGGGCACGCTGATACCGAACGTGATGGTCGACGCCGAGCGCCGATTCGACACCGTCGCCGGCGGACGCTACGCCCTTGTCACCGTCGCCGAACCAACCCTGGTGCAGCGCAACGAGATCGCGCGGCGCGGGGCTGTTCTCGTACCGGTCGAGCCGGGCAGCGAATTGGGTGCGTGGCTGCGGCGGAAGTGGGCTCGCACCGCACTCGTCCGCCCCGATGGCACGATCCAGACCGCAGCACGGACAGTCGGTTCGGTGCTCGGCGCGCTCCCGGGCAGCGGCTCCAGGGCCGCCGGCCTACACCGATCCCAGTGCGGGGGTCACCACGATCTGTACAGGAGTCCCGATGCGTAAACACGCCCGAATCCCCACCTACGAACCGAATCTGTACTCCCCCCGGGCAGTTCGAGACACCTATCCGCACTATGCGCGGTTGCGGGAACTCGGCCCCGTGGTGTGGCTGGCGCGACAGAAAGCGTATGCGCTGCCGCGGTACGCCGAATGCAAACAGGCGCTGCTCGACGACACGACGTTCATCTCCGGCGCCGGCGTCGCCCTGAACCCGCTCACCAACCGGCTCTCGCGCGGCACCACCTTGAACAGCGACGGTGACGACCACGCACGCCGTCGAGCGCTACTGTCGCCCCATCTGACGCCACGAGCATTGCGCGCGATGCGGGAATCTGTCGACAAGCAGGCGGACGCGGTCGTCGCGGCCGCAGCCGGCCAGGGCCACGTCGACGGCGTCGAATTGGCGACCGCCCTTCCCATGTCGGTCGTGCCCGACCTCATCGGATGGCCGCACGAAGGCCGCGAACACCTCCTGCGCTGGGCAGGAGCGACTTTCGACGCACTCGGACCCGTCAACTGGCAAACCGCACGGTCCACACCATCGGGCGTCGAGATGATGCGCTTCGCCCGCCGGGTCGCCCGCGAGCGCTCCATCCTGCCCGGCGGCGCCGGCCGAGACATACTGAGAGCCGCCGACGAAGGCACGCTCCCGCGTGCGCAATGCCCAGCCCTGCTGATCGACTACCTGGCGCCGTCACTGGACACCACGATCAGCGCGATTTCCAGCGCCCTGTACCTGCTGGCCACACATCCCGAGCAGTGGCGGCTGCTGAAATCGGACCCTTCGCTGATCCCGAACACGGTGAACGAAGTTGTCCGCTACCACTCTCCGATCAGGGCGTTCTCCCGCAAGGTCGTTCGCGACGTCGAGATCGCCGGAGCCTCGATCGAAAAGGGAGCGCGCGTCGTGGTGATCTACGGCTCGGCCAACCGCGACCCGCTCGAATGGGAAACCCCCGACACCTTCGATATTCGCCGCGACGCGGCCCGCCAACTCGGATTCGGACACGGCACCCACGGCTGCGCCGGTCAAGGCCTTGCCCGCTTGGAGACTCAAGCCATCCTGCGTGCACTCACCGAACGTATCGACCACATCGAGGTGGCCGGACAGCCCGAATGGGCGATGAACAACATCATTCACCGCCACGCGCGTCTGCCCCTGCGACTCATCCCCGCCTGAAAGAGAGGACACCGATGAAAATCACCGTCGACTACGCCCGCTGCGAAGGACACGGACTGTGCGCCGAACAAGCACCTGAGGTGTTCAGCCTCGACGACGACGCCGAACTGATCTACCACTTCGACGGCGAGAACGTTCCCGATGACAAGGTCACCGCCGCGCGCGCCGCCATCGTTTCCTGCCCGGTCGCCGCCCTGCGGGAAGCATCGTGAGCGAGCGTTGCGCCGTCATCGTCGGCGAATCCATCGCCGGTGTCACCGCCGCACGCGAACTGCGGTCCCTCGGACACCAGGGCACGATCACCCTCGTCGGCGCCGACCCATACGGCTCCTACTACCGGCCCCCACTATCCAAGGCGGTGCTCGAGGATTCCGCAGCCGACGACACCCTGGGCTACCGACTCGACGACCTCGACCTCACCAGCGTGCGCTCGCGCGCGGTCAGCGCCGACGTCGACCGGCGCACCATCATCACCGCTGACGGCGACACACTGCCCTACGACGCGTTGATCATCGCGACCGGCGCCGAAGCCCGCCGCATCGCGAAACCCGGGCAACACGGTGAACTCGTGCTGCGGACATTCGATGATGCACGCACGCTGCGATCACGCCTCGACACCGCCACGTCCGTGATCGTGGTCGGCGCGGGGTTTCTCGGAATGGAAGTCGTCAGCGCCTGTGTCGCCCGTGCGATCCCGGTCACCGTGATCGACGTCGAGCCGCCCCTGCACACCATCCTCGGCCCCTACCTGAGCAGCGTGATCAGCGCCCGCGCCGAACAACACGGCGTCCGAGTAGTGCACACGACGGATTTCGTCACTCTGTCCGGCGACCCGGTCAGCGGGGTGACCCTTGCCGATGGTGCGGTACTGACCGCGGATCTGGTGGTGACCTGCGCCGGCGAAGTCCCGAACACCTCGTGGCTGGCAGGCACCGGTCTGGCCGATCGCAACGGCGTCGGCATCGACAACGCATGCAGGACCACAGTCCCCGATGTTTACGCAGCCGGTGATGTCACCTACCGGCGCGCCGACAACAGGCGTGCCCCGTTCTGGTCCAACGCCGTCGCCCAAGGCAAGGTCGCCGCCGCTTCCGCCCTGGGACTGGAGCCGACCGAAGCACCCGACGACAACTACTTCTGGACCGAAATCCTCGGAACAGCAATCAAAGTCGTCGGGTCCTTGCCACTCAGCGGCGCACCAACCCGTGTAGACGGCGATGTCGCCGACGGATCGGCGCTACTCACCTGGCACCATGACACAGGGCAGGCAACCGTCGTCGCCTACGGAGTACGCAAACCCATCGCCCGGCTGCGCGCACTGGCTGCTTCACCGAGCTAGCTTCCGCCTCGGTCAGTAGTTGTCCGTTGCCAGTTGGGGACGCAGGTCGTGCGTGTCGAGCCGGACTGCGTCTACTGCATCGCAGAGCGTCAGGTCGATCTTCCGCTGGTCTATCGGCGCAGGTCGGAGTCTCCAACCCTATGGTGGGTCTCTTCGCTCGAGCTTGGTCCAGCCGTTCCAGCCGCGCTTCGTCAACAGTTCGGTCAGTCGACGGGCCGGCGGCCAGGTGTCGAACGCCAGCGTGTCCAGCACCTCGACCAACGGTGGTTCGACGTCGGGATCATCGAGATAGTCCTCGCCCTGCTCGTCGGCTATCCGCGTCATATATGAGGCCATCTTGTCGGCCAACTCGGCAAGGTTTCGGTCGTCGGAGGTGTCCAGAGCCTGGCTCAGCGTGAGATAGAAGTCGATGAGCTGCGGGTCTGCGATCTGTTTCCGCTTGCGTGTGATCCACTCCGGGACGCGTTCCGGCGAATGCGCGACCAGCGGGATCCAGCCGTCGCGTTCGACCTGGACGATCCGCTCATCGACTCCGAGTGCCCGCAGGTGGTCGAGAAACTCGATCAGCTCCGGAGGCAGCGCCAGATTGTCCCCGGTAGTGAGGCGGGCGATCCGCTTGCGCAGCTGCTGCCGCTGCCGAATTTCTGCCCGCAGCTGCTTGTCGATGTCTGCGACCGCCGCCGCGAAGTCCTCGGTATCTGCTTCCAGGAGCTTCCGCACGCGCGCCAACGGAACCCCGGCCTCGGCGAGCGTCCGGATCCTGATCAGCTCGACCACCGCAGCTCCGTCGTACCTGCGATAACCGGAGTGGTCGCGCTCGGGCTCCGGCAGCAGTCCGATGGCGTGGTAGTGCCGCACCGCTCGTACCGTCACTCCGGCGTACGAGGCGACCTCGCTGATGGTCAGCATCGGACCAGTCTGCTCGACCTGGAAACTGTTACGACGTTGCCCGGCAGGCTGGGCCGGGGGTGTCCCGGATGATCCGTGCGATCTCCCGGGCGTGGGTCCCGAGCAGCCCGTGACCGGCGTCGAGCCACGTCGCGGAGATGTGCGGCTGGTCGCGGACCAGTCGCTCGATACCGGCCCGCCAGTTTCGATTGCGCCATGGTGCGCGCCCTTCGCCGCTGTCGCCGGCCATCGAACGCGACATGACCATGCTGATCGGACAGTCGATCTTGCGATACCGGTCGAGGATTGCGGACCGCACCGCATCCACCTCGAGATTCAGGTCGAGTATTTCCTGTGGGGTGAGCATCACCCGGTGCGGGAACCCTTCGGCACCCTCGGTCCCTGTCGCGAGGCCGTCGAACATCGCACGGAACTCCGGCAGGTCGGCCTCGGTGATGAATGGTTCGGGCACCGGGTTCGCCCCGTCGATGAGAACCATCCGCGCGGCGGTGCCGGGATACTCGCAGGCGTAGTGCACCACCAAGTCCGCGCCCAGCGAGTGGCCCACGAGCACGGGCGCCGAGGACAGGCCGAGGTGCCCCACCTCCGCCATCACAGCGACCAAATCGCCCAGGAAAGCCTGGAAGGAGTACCGATCGGCGGCAGAGGACAGGCCATGCCCCCGCAGATCGAAGGTCACCACGTCATGATCGCGCCGCAGCAGCTCGGTCAGCTCGTGCAGGTCAGCCTGAGTCGTGAGCAGCCCGGGGCACAGGACCAGCGGTTGTCCCCGACCGCCGCGGGACGCCGCGATCGTGACGCCGTCGTGGTGGACCATGAAGTGATCGGTTTTCGCAGTCATGCCGATCATGTTGCGGGGTTGCCCCTGCGTCAGGGTCAACCCCCGAAGCGTGATGTCGTCCGCGCATCCCTGACGAGGGCCCCGAGCAACCGACACAGTCCGCGCCCTGGCGGGCCTCCGTCTCCGACGAGCGCTGTAGTTACTACCTGGTTAAATGGTGCTCACGCGCCGCTTCTCTCAGCTGTGAGATCGGTAATCTCGGATTCGGATGCCACCCGACCCAGGGCACCCCAGCCGCTCGATCGGCGACTCGCAAGCACGCGCGCCCCGAAGGGCGGTCCAACTTCGGTTGTTCGGCGGGGGCATCGACACGATTCGGCCCTGCCCGCAAGGAAAGACCCGCACGATGACCGGTTATGCCCCCGCCGACCGTCGAATCCCGTCGCGCGACCAGCTACCCGACGAGTTCTTCGCGCAGTTCCTCGACCGGACTCGCACCTACAGTTGCGCGTACTGGACTCGCCCGGACGACACCCTGGAACAGGCCCAGTCCGCCAAGATCGACCTTGCACTGGCCAAATGTGATCTGCGATCGGGGATGACCTTGCTCGACGTCGGCTGCGGCTGGGGTTCGACGATGCTGCGTGCCATGGACACTTACGGTGTCAACGCGATCGGGCTGACGCCGCACCGCAACCAGCACCGGTACGTACGAGACCGCCTCGTCGACCGGCTCGTCCGCGGCTGCCCCTACGGCGGTGTGCGACGGCAAGGCTGGCACCAATTCGACCGTCCGGTGGACCGTGTCGTCTGCATCGGCGTGCTGGAACACATGCCCCCACAGCGATACCCGGACTTCTTCGACTTCGCCTACCGGATAATGCCCGACGACGGAGTGCTGCTGGTGCAAACCGTCGTCGCCCATGATCCGCACGCGGCCCAGGCGCACCGGGGACCCGGCCTGGCGACCGAAGCCGAATTCGCGTTCCTCCGCGGAACCGTATTCCCGGCCAGTCAGCTCCCGCGATCGACAGGCCACCACCCCAGGGGAATCACCGAGTACGCGCAGGACGCCGGATTCACTCTCACCCGCATTCAGGAACTGGGGTCTCACTACACCACCACCCTGGACAGCTGGGCGACCTCTCTGCACGAGCACCGTGACCGGGCGATCGAACTCGCTGGGCAACGCACCTACGACGCCTACAGCAGCTATCTGACCGAGTCCGCCGACAACTTCCGCCGCGGACACCTCGACGTCATGCAGTTCACTTGCACCAAATCCGGCGCGAGACAACCTTCACCCCGGTGAGCAGGCCGGCAACTCTCACGAGGTGGTGATGAAGCCACCGTCGATCGTCATGTCGGTGCCGGTGATGTTGGCTGCCCGGTCCGAGGCCAGGAACAGTGCGAGGTCTGCGACCTCGTCGGGGGTGGTGAATCGTCCGGTCGGTGTGCCGGCTACTGCTCGGTCGGCGACTTCCCGGGCGCTGCTGCCGCTGGCCTGCGCGACCGTCTCGGCGACTCCTCCGTTGCCGAGCCACAGGTCGGTGAGTACCGGGCCGGGACTGATCGAATTCGCCCGGATGCCTTGCGGGCCGAACTCTTTCGACAGCGCCTTGGTGAGGTTGGTCAGAGCTGCCTTGACCGCGCAGTAGTCGACCACGCCGGGGTCGGGGTAGAACGCGTTGACGGACCCGATCGTGACGATCGCGCCGCCACCCCGGCGGAGCATTTCGGGGATCGCCGCGCGGGTGGTGCGGACGGCCGCCATCATGCCCAGGGTCCAGGAGGATTGCCAGTCTTCGTCTGTGACGGTGGTGAATCCACCGGGTCTCGCGGTGACGGCGCCGGCGTTGTTGATCAGGATGTCGGTTCCTCCCAGCCGGGAGGCGGCCGCGACCAGCTGTGCGGGGGCCTCGGTGCCTGCGAGGTTTCCGGGCACGAACGTCACGCTTCCCTCGGACCGGAGCTCGGCGATGCGATCGCTCATGGTGCGTGCTCCCGCGACCACGTGTGCACCGGCGTCGGTGAGGTGTTCGGTGATCGCGAGCCCGATGCCTCTGCTGGCGCCGGTGACAACCGCGATCTTTCCGTCGAGATGCAGATCCATGATCACTCTCCCTCGGTGGAGTGAGAACCGAATCCGGTACGGCCGCCGACCACGGGTCGGCGCGGTCAGCCTATCCACCTGCCCGCACGGTCAGGGCGAATCTGGCTCCGCGGGGTGTCGCGTCCGGTGGACGGTGGGGCATGGCGGAATCCCCACCGCTGGTGTCCGGTAAGTCACCTGAGCCTGCGTGGTCAGGCCGGAACCTGGTCGGCGGCGAGGAAATCGTCGACGAAGCCCAGCGCCCGGTCTTCGAAACCCGCATAGTGGGCCTCGCGAACCGCACCGGTGAGTGCGTCGTCGAGCAGCAGATTCCCCGCGGCATCCAGGCGCTGTCGTTTTTCCTCCGCGCCCGGCAACAGCCCTACCGACGACTGGGTGAGGCCGCAGTAGTAGGCGATTCCGTCGTCGAGTTGCGCGCTCAGCGCATCCTGCATGGGTTGGACGAGCGCGTCGTCGTCCGCCACGCCCGCCAGGCCCAGCCACAGCATCCGCTTGCCTGCGAGCCGCGGTTTGCTTCGGCCGTAGGCGAATCCGTAGTTCCACACGCGATCGATCCAGCCCTTCAGAATCGCCGGGACCTGCATCCAGTACACCGGGAACACCGCGACGATCACATCGGCGGCGAGGATGCGTCGCATATGGTCCGCGACTTCGGGGGAGTGGACCTTCTCCCCGTGGCCCCATTCCGGGAGGTCGGCGGCGGTCATCCGGGGATCGAAGTTCTCGGCGTGCAGGTTCAGCAGGTCGATTCGGTAGCCGGCGGCGGTGAGCCGGCGGGTCGCCAGGTCGGCGATATGGGCGGTCAGCGACTCGGGTCGGGGGTGAGCGACGACGACCAGCGCGGTGGGGGTGGTCGAGGTATCCACGGTCGGGTTGTGCTGCACGGGGGCCTCCTGGATGCGGGGTGTCCGAACGCTCGGTTGTGCGTTCCGGGATCAATTCCACACCGAGGAAGATGGACGATCTATGGGTAAAGATCTACATTCGATAGGAGTTCGTCTACGCTCGATCGTGTGGATCCATTGAGCAAACTGCTGGGCGGTATTCGTGCCGAGGGAGCTGTGCTCACCACCGCGGTCCTGGAAGCACCGTGGCGCATCCGATTCGCCGATCAGGCGCCGTTGACCATGGTCACCGTGCTGCGGGGTGGGGGCACACTGCTGCTACCGGACGGTCTCGAACGTCGAATCACGGTGGGGGACACCGCGATCGTGCGCGGCCCGGAAACGTTCATCCTCGTCGACGATGGCGACACCGCCGCCCTGCCGCGCGAGGAATACGAGGTCGCCTGCTTCGCGCCGGACGCGAAATGCGATCCGGAACTGGACGGTGTTCGCTGGGACGACGACCCCGCCGGCGAGACCGCTCTGATCGTCGGCGCCTACCGGGCGTCCGGGCGGCGCCATGAACGGCTGCTGCGAGCGGTACCCCCGGTCCTGGTCGTGCACGACGACGTGGAGGTGTGCGCGTGGATGGAGTCGATGGCCGCGGACGCGGCCCGGCGACCGGCCGGAGCGCAAGCGATGATGGACCGCCTGCTCGACTGGGCGCTGGTGTGCACACTGCGCGACTGGTTCGACGGGCTGGAGGCGGACGCGCCCGGTTGGTACCGCGGACCGGCCGATCCGGTCGTGGGCCCGGCGTTGGAGGCCATGCACGGAAGGCCCGCCGCCGGTTGGACGGTCGCGTCCCTGGCTGTCGAGGCCGGGGTCTCGCGGGCGCTGTTCGCACGACGGTTCTCCGAGGTCATGGGACAGTCGCCGCTGGCGTATCTCACCGAATGCCGCATGGATGAGGCGGAGGAACTACTGGCCGACCGGAGTCTCACCGTGGCACAGGTGGCGAAGGCCGTCGGCTATGCGGACGCTTTCGGTTTCAGTGCGGCGTTCAAGCGCCGTCGAGGCATCCGCCCCAGCGATTTCCGCGCCACCGCCGATATCGGAGCGTGAACCGGTCCGGGCGGACCGTATCGCTCACAGCTCGGGACTGCGCCTGTAATCGCCTAGGGCCCAACGAAGTCCGGCGTGGTCGGCGACGATCACGGCGCGTTCGGTGCCGATGGCCCGCAGCGCAACCGGGTCACCGCCACCCCGATTCGTCGCGCGGATCCGCTGGCCTTCTTCTACGGTGAGCAATGAGGGGCCCGGCGGATCCGAGCCGCCGGGCCCCTCGTCTGTGGCGCATGTACGGTTCGGGCCGAAACCATCCCGCGCACACGCCTCGGTCATTCGCCGGTGGATCACCCTGAATTGTTCACGTCCGGTGTGGTCGAACAGCATTCCATGATCGGTCACGACCAGGACCGGTGGCTCGGGTGGACGCTCCCGATATATGTGGCCGACGATGTTGGCATGTTGCTCACGCGCGAAGCCGATGTGTTCGAGAGTTTCCGGGCCCGTCTGGAAGCGATCGCCTATCGCCTGCTGGGCTCGGCCAGTGATGCCGAGGACGCGGTGCAGGAGACCTACCTGCGCTGGCAGGCCGCCGACCGTGAGTACGTCCGGACGCCCGAGGCGTGGCTGACCAAAGTGCTCACCAACCTCTGCCTCAACCAGCTCACCACGGCCCGCGCCCGCCGGGAAACGTATGTGGGACAGTGGCTTCCGGAGCCGGTGCTGGCCGGCGACTCGATGCTGGGGCCGGCCGACACCGTGGAACAGCGGGAATCGGTCTCGATCGCCATGCTCACACTCATGGAGCGGCTGACCGCCAAGGAGCGCGTGGTGTACGTGCTGCGCGAGGCATTCGGCTACCCGCACCACGAGATCGCCGAGCTGCTCGACATCACCGAAGCCAACTGCCAGCAGGTCTACCGCCGCGCCAAACAGCATCTGTCGGTGGAACGGGCGCGCATCGAGGTCGACGAGGCCGCCGCTCGACGGATCGTGGAGGAATTCCTGGCCGCGGCGGTCAGTGGGCAGACCGAGAAGCTGGTGGCACTGCTCACCGATGATGCCTCGATCGTCGGCGACGGCGGCGGATTCCTCGCGACGCTGAGCCGGCCGCTTCTCGGCGCGCAGCGCATCGCACGGTTCGTGGGTCTGGCGATCAAGCCCTCCAACGGCACGTGGAACAAGCTCGGCGGCAAGCCGGAGATGTTCGCGGCGATCGCCAACGGGATGCCCGCGCTGGTGCTGGTCTCCGAAGATCGGGTGGTCGGCATCGTGGTCCTGCAGGTCACCGTCGACGGCATCGCCGCCGTGCACGCCCACGTCAATCCCGACAAGCTGGCATATGCCAACCGGCAGTGGGCCAACCGCGCGCCGGGAGCAGCCCTTCCCGAACTGTGGTGACGCACATCACATCCCGTGACTGTCAGTCTTCGTGCTCCTGTCCGGTTCAGGTTTCGAACCCCACCGAGACAGGAGCACAACCATGAAGCACCGCATCGTCGTCCTCGGAGCCGGGTACGCCGGAGCCATCACCGCCGGCCGCCTGGCCAAGCGACTGCACCGCGACGACATCGAGATCACCCTGGTCAATGCCGATCCCGATTTCGTCGAACGGATCCGCCTGCATCAGCTCGCCGCCGGACAGGATCTGCCGGCCCGTCCGCTGCAAACGATCTTCGCGGGCACCGGCGTTCGGGTGCGGGTCGCGTGGGTGGATTCGGTCGACGCGGACCGCAAGACCGTCGAACTGCTCGGCGAGAACGGCGCCGAGACCCTGGCCTATGACACCCTGGTCTACGCCTTGGGCAGCACCATCGCCGACATGGGCGTGCCCGGGGTCGCCGAGCACACCCACAATGTGGCCGGCAAACAGGCCGCGCTGCGGTTGCGGGAACGCCTGAACGAGTTGGTGGCGGGCGAGACCGTGCTGATCGTGGGCGGCGGCCTGACCAGCATCGAGGTTGCGACCGAGATCGCCGAGGCGCGCCCGGATCTGAAGGTCGCCGTGGCGGCGCGCGGCGGCGTCGGCGACTGGCTCGACGAGAAGGCACATGCCCACCTGCGCGCCAGTTTCGAGCGTTTCGGAATTACCGTGCACGAACACGCCGACGTCACTCGCGTCACCGAAGGCGGCGTCGTCACCCGAACCGGTGCGGAGATTGCGGCTCGAACGATTGTCTGGACAGCAGGTTTCGCCGTGCACCCGATCGCGGCCGCCAGCACGCTCACCGTCTCCGAGTCCGGGCGCATCGTCGTCGACGACACCCTGCGCTCGGTCTCGCATCCCGACGTCTACGCCGTCGGCGATGCCGCGCACGCCGCCGGAGTAGGCGGCAAGACGCTGCGCATGGGCTGCGCCACCGCCTCACCGATGGCGTGGCTGGGCGGCGACGTCATCGCCGCCCGGCTGACCGGAGGAAAGGTCCCGAACGCCCCCATCGGCTACAACAGCCAGTGCATCAGCCTCGGCCGCCGCGACGCCATCGTGCAGAAGGTCACCAAGCAGGATGAGCCGACCTCCAAGGTCGACGTGGGCCGTAAAGCAGCACGCATGAAGGAGCTGATCTGCAGGGGGACCGTGTGGAGCGTCAACCATCCCACCTTGATGATGCCGAGCCGGCGTCGCCACCTGATCACGAACCCCACCGAGACTGGGCGTGGCCGGCCAACCAGCGACCGGACCGCCGCTGCCGAACAACGGTCGACTGCAATCATCTGATCGGCAACGCCGCCGGCGGGGCAACTCGATCAGCGACCAGCCCTTGACATGCAGCAAGTCGAACGTGACGAAGGCCGCCCGGAACCACCGCAGCCATCGCGGCGAACCCACGCCGTTGTGCGATCGCGCCGGCTGCTCGTTTGAACCGGCACGATCTAGGTCCCCGCATACGCCCGGGCGGATGCGGGGACTTACCGAAGCAGTACCCGGCTGACGGCAGGCGAACCGCTGTCCGGGCAGTGAGGTGCATAGCCGAGGCCCGAATCTCCAGTGGGGTAGTCGATCTCGAACACTGTCGGCAACGACGCCGAGGATCCAGCGCCGATGCACGCAGCCCGTGGATAATAGACCGATCTATCAACACGGCGAGTCCACTTCGAGCCCCGCTCAGTTGCATGAATGCAGTAGTCATGCGAGCCTTTTCATCCGTGGGGATCGGACAGCGGCTTCGCTGGCAGACACCGAAAGTAGAGCCGCAATCGAACACGTCCGCGTCGGCGACGGATGCGCCCGTGGCATGGCACGACGTCATCAGTACCCTCGACCGTCTCGCGCCTGAAATCGCGGCAACCTGCCGGGCACGGCAGGTCCCGTCCCGCGAGCGGTCACTGCTGACAGGACGGGGCTGGCTTCTCGACTTCTATCCCGGTGCGCGCTTGCAGTTGCGGATCGATTGGACCGGCGGCTGGGCGTTCATGCACCGCCCGGTCCCTCGGCCCGGCGCCTACCGGGCGCTTCCCGGGCACGGAGCGAAGCGGATCTCGAGAAACGATGCTCGTCTGCATTGGGAGACCCGGGTAGCCGGAGATCCCAGCGTCCGCTCGGCGTTCACAGAACCCGCCCTGCGTGAAAGTTTCCGGAATCAGCTCGCACGTCTGTCGTCGGCCGGAACGCACTGAGTAACTGGCCCGGCGAGACCTCCCACTGAGGATGGACGCTGTGGCCCCGGTCGCCGTGCACCCGTCGCAAAGATGGTGACGAGCGCGGGCTCGGATTCGCCGGGAGGTCCGGGGGTAGGCAGGGGTCATGGGTGTCATCGACGAGGACATGCGCTCGATCGTGGACAGCGCCAAACTGGGGTTCGTCGCCACGGTGTGCGCCGACGGATCACCGAACCTGTCCCCGAAGGGAACCGTGCGGGTCTACGACGACGACCATCTGGTGTTCTTGAACCAGGCCTCGCCGGGCACGGTCGCCAACTTGCGGCGTGATCCCCGGCTGGAGATCAACGTTGTCGACTTCCTCAAACGACGCGGGTACCGGTTCAAGGGAACCGCCGAGTTCCACGGCCCCGGCAGCCCGGTGTTCGAGTGGATTCACGACTGGTTGCTCGCCACCCAGGGACCGGGATATCCCGCGATCGAAGCGGTACTGGTGACCGTCGACCGCGCCCTGCCGGTGGACTCGCCGGCCTACCAGTTCGGGCACGCCACGGAGTCCCAGTTGCGGGCGGCCTGGGCCAAGACGTACGGGGTCGGGTAAGTCCTGAGGCCGATACCGGCGGGCGCCTCATCGGCCGAAAGGAGGCAGACACGATGGCCGGGATTCCGGACGTGATGTACGCGGCCTACGTGGAGGCGCTCGGCCCCGCCGATGCGATCCACTACGGACGGTTGCCCGTCCCGCAGATCGGACCCACCGATGTGCTGGTGGCCGTCCACGCGGTCACGGTCGACCCGGTGGACACGTTCGTGCGGTCCGGGGCGTATGCGACGCCGACTCCTTTCCCGTTCGTCATCGGCCGCGACCTGGTCGGAAACGTCGTGGCGGTCGGCGACGGTGCAGTCGGCTATGCGGTCGGGGACGCGGTGTGGTGCAACAGTCTGGGCCACGGGGGCCGGCAGGGCTCGTTCGCGCAGTACGCGGTTGTCCCGGTCGACCGGCTGTACCACCTGCCCGACGGGGTGGATCCGGTCCAGGCGGTCGGGGTCGCACATCCGGCTGCCACGGCATGGCTGGGACTGTTCCGGCACGCTCGGCTCGGGCTGGGAGACGCCGTCTATATCGGCGGCGGCGCCGGACACGTCGGCGACGCCGCGGTCCGCCTGGCGCGCGCGGCCGGCGCGCGGGTCATCGCGTCCGCCTCCGGGGGCGGGCTCGAGCGTGTCCGGGATGCGGGGGCCGCTGTGGTAATCGACTACCGGGATCCCGGCATGGTCGAGCAGATCCGGGCGGCGGCGCCCGAGGGGTTGGACGTGTATTGGGACACCTCCGGCCACCACGACATCGACGTCGCGGTCGCAGTGCTGGCCCGCGGGGGCCGGCTCCTGCTGACAGCGGCCGGACCTCAGGCGCGGGTGCCGCTCCCCGTCGACCGCGCCTACACCCACGACGTCACCGTGGCTGGGTTCGCGATCAGCAACGCCACCGTCACCGACCTGGCCGCCGCCGCGACCGTGCTCAACCAGAAGCTCGCCGACCGAACCCTGACCGCACGGATCGCCGACACGATGCCCCTGGCGCGAGCAGCCGAAGCACACCACCGTCTCGAAAAGGGCGGCGTCCGCGGGCGACTCATTCTGATGCCATGACGATTCGCGCAGCACGTATCGTGAGCGCATGGCGGGATATTCCGGTGCCCTGTTGGCCCGCAAGCTCGGCATCCGGCCCGGCAGCCGCGTGCTGCTCGCCCACGCCCCGAGCGGATTCGCGCTCGAACCGCTCCCCGAGCAGGTCTACCTCCAGCGGCGCGCCGGGCGCGGGCAGTATGACGTGATCGTCGGCTTCTGTCCCGACTACCGGTCCCTGGAGCGAGGATTCGGCACGTGGCGCGCCCGCCTGACGCAGGCGGGCGGCCTCTGGGTCGCCTGGCCCAAGAAGTCCAGCGGGGTAGCTACCGATCTCAGCGATGCCGTCGTGCGCGAATTCGGCTTGGCCGCAGGACTCGTCGACAACAAGACGTGTGCCATCAATGAGACGTGGTCGGGTCTGCGCTTCGTCGTCCGGCTGGCCGATCGGCACTGAACAAGACGGAGCCGCAACGGGTTCGCACTTTGTGAGAAGCACCCGCCGCACGTGGCGCGGACGTCGCGGCGGGTGCACTCGCGATCCTGAACGAAGGGTTTCGACTCGGTGTCCTGCCCAGCAGCTGTCACCGGCCGCTACTTCGTCCGGAGTGGTGGATCATCCCGCCTAGATGTAGGTGAACTCGTTGGCGGGGGTCTTCTTCGTGTCGGAGATGGTCAACAGGTTCGTGATGGAGACGGCGACGGTCTCGATCCCGAGATGGCGCGGCGCGGTCGCCGTGATCGAGTTGATGCCGACCTTGACGTCGGTGCCGCGCTCGGACCCGAAGTAGACCACACAGGCGGATGCGAACGCGGCGGTCGACGGAACCTCGATCGTCACCGTCGTGCCTCCCGGGCCCTTGTTGGGGGACAGCGACTTGATCTGGGGCACATCGATGTTCACGGTCGGTGCGCCGAGGAGAGTGAGGTAGGTGTTGTTGGCGTGCTGATAGGCGAGCTGGCCCATCCAATCCTTCTCGGTCTTGCCGAGCGCATCGGTCGAGTGGCGCGCGTAGTCGGTGTTCATCGGCGGCTGCTGGGTCGGCTGCACGTACGGTGAGACGCCGCTCTCGGCCAGCTTCTGCGCGAGGTCCTGGATCTGGGACTGGACTGTCCGGCCTTTATCGTCCTTGCATTCGCTCGCGTACGGGCCGGGGGCGGGGAAGAAGGACTGGATGCTGGTCGGGCCCGGGCCCAGGTTCCACCACACGTTCGCGACCACGTCGTATTTGTTCCATATCGCCTGGCCATGGGGGAATTGGGTGTCGAACCATGTGGCGAAGTCCTGGTTTCCGGCGGTCGGGGCGGCGAAGGTATAGGTGTCGAAGGCGACCTTGGGGTTGAACTTCGCGAACTGGGACTGCAGAAACAGCGCCGCTGTCGTGACGAGACAGCCACCGAGGCTGTGGCCGGTGAGGTGCACGGTAGCCGGTTTGCTCGGACCGCAGAGAGTCTGCAGCGCGGACACCAGCGTCCCGGATCCGCCCGGCAGACCGAGGACACATTTCGCCGACATGATCTCGTCGAAGGCGGCCGCGGCGCCCTTCGCGATCACGGGTTTCGAACCGGCAGGCGGCGTGCCGCCCTGGGGGAACGGCACCTGCGTGAAAACCTCGAAATCCTCGGCCAGATCTATCAGCGAGCTGAACACCGTCCCGCGGAAGCAGACCGCCAACTCCGAGGTGTCATTGACGTTCTGGACCACGAACGCCATATTCGCGCGAAGAGAACTCATCCCCAGCCACACGACTTTCCACGAGTCGAGGCCGGGGGTCTTGGCCATCATCGATCGGATTCCGTCGAGCATTCGCTGCTGTTGCTGTACCGACGTCTCGCCGTCCGGAAGCGGAACGGCGGCGATCGGCGAAAAGGCGCACAGAGTCATCATCGAATCGACGTTCTGGTTCACCGTCGCAGCACTACTCATTCGTGCCACTCTCCCTCGTCGTCTGTGGGAGCACGTGAAGCAACTCCCTCGTGCGGGAAGCCGGCCGCCTCTGCTGTCGAGGCTACGAACGACCATCATTGCTTCGGGACCGGCTTTTTCTACGGAGCGCAATCGCCCGGAACAACCAGACCACTTTCACCACGTCCGCAAGGAGCGCAGGACGTAGAACAGCGTAGCGTCGTGTCGGCCGGTGAGCTAGCGGCATTCGATATCGGTTGTGGTCTTGACGCGGCGACATCGTTGCGCGCACACTACTTCTCTCCAACCGGACTTTTCTCTCCGGATATGGAAGGTCGTGGCAGCGTCGAAAGCATGCGGTGCCCCAGGGGCTCGAGCCGTATGACACAGCGGCAGAGATGAATTGGGTGATTCGGCAGCGCAGGGGATCTCGCGCCGACCACTCGCGGAAAGTAGTGGTGAACGGCCGAAGCGGCACCGGCACGAACATTGTTCCGGCTGAGACACCCGTCGGTGTGCTTCGACCGTTCGTCGCCGAACCGACTGTGTCAGTTCGGCTTCCGCATATGATCGGCGGGTTGCCGTGCGTGGGTGTTCCGGTAAGTCCGCCGTAGGATGCGAGCGAGAACGTTCATCTGCATGCGCCGCTGAAGGACGCGAGGTCGATCGCGTCGGTCCACGCCAGCGCGGCACCGAGGCGACCGCCGACAACTTGTAAATAGCCGTAACGCTAAGCTGGGCCGCGGTGGGCGGAGGAGGAAAACCTCGGATCGACTGTCCAGCAAGGGAATTCGATCATGATCGGCCCAGGCCGGCATATCGGGTGACAGCTTGCCGCCGCACCGACGACGGTGTGGTCCGGGTTCACGTCGTGCCTCGAGTGTGACGCTGACCGGGTCAGCCCGAATTCGTCTCCCTTGGCCATGTGTTTTCCGGGGGTGCAGGTGAGAGTGACCGATGCGACGTTCTGCATGCCGACGCACACGACCGCGACCGTTCCGATGTCGCCGTCGGGCGATTCGGCGGTGTCGATGACGACCACGCCGCGGGTCTGGAAGAACTCGAAGCCGGTTTCGGCGTTGTCCTGGCCCTTCAAGCCGTGGTCGGACAGCTCGACCTGCATGAACGCTTGCCCGTGAGTCACGAACGACTCTTTGACGATACCGCTCACCGGTAGGTGGAAGCGGTGATAGGCGTTGGTCGGCAGCATGTAATGGGCAAAGGTTCCGCCGGCGAATTTCGCGGCGTATTCGCTGCCGGTGAGCAGCGTTTCGATATTTCCGTACTTGTGCGTGCCTTTGATCGTCGTCGCCGGAATGTTCGAGGCGTCGTCGATGCCGTAACGGTGCTGGAACTGCTGGGGGCGTTCGGCTTGCCGTCGATCATGGAATCGCCCACGTGATATTCCGGAGCATTGTCGACGAACGATTTCAGCACGTCCGGCCCGAAGGATTCGGGAGTGTCGAGAAAGCTGCCCCAGTCGCGGGCGAAGTCGGTGACCCATTCCCGGAATGTGTCCGAGCCTTACGCCACGGATGTGTCATGGTCGTCCGTCTTCTGGTCGATGATCCAGAAGAAGTGGGAAAGCCGGTCGCTGACCTCCTGGGTGTACCGGTGCTGTGGTGCTTGTGCGCGCCATGCGGGCGAGTCGGTCTCCCGCGGTACCCAGCGAGCGAAATCATCGATGTAGTCGATATATTCCGCGACCGACTGCGGCCACGGTAACGCCGCCAGCAGTTCGTCCTTCAGCCCTTGCTCGGCGACCTGACGCGCCTGCACCAATGATCGCTCCAGGCCGTCGGCCAAGTCCGGATCCTCGTCGAGAAGGTTTCTGAGCCGCTGCCCGATCGCCATATCACTCACGTCGAACTCCTTCCGCTCACCGCCCCACCGTCCGATTACCCCCGTAGCCTCGTCTACACCGTGCCTGTGGTGCCTCGGTGCTGCACCTTCGCAGAGCTACGGCACGTCGTGGTGTTCGCCGGCGGTCAGTGGGCGGGCATACATGTGGCCGTCGCGGATGCCGAATTCGATGCGGCAGGGAAAGCTCGGGACTTCGGCGTCGGCGCGGTGATGATGGGTGACGAGCATGGCCATCGCCCAGTCGCGCAGCGGCACGGGCAGGGTGACCGTGGTTCCGTCGCGTAGTCGTAGGTGGGGTTCGCCGCGGCCGAGGGGGTCGGCGATGGCGATGCTCACGATGTCGAGGATCAGGCCGGTGTCGGTCGCGGAGGCGACCACGGGTGGGTCGAGCGCGAGAACCATATCGGCAACTTAGCCGCCGATTCCGTCGCGAGCACGGTGTGCGGGCTCGTGTCGGCTGCGGGTTTTCCCGGCAGGTCTACCAGCTGTGACCAGCATCGTTGCCGACGCGCGGATGTGCGTGCACTATCGAAATCGGCCGATCAAGGATGCTCGTGCAGGACCGAGTGGGCCCGGCCGCCGGATGCGTGAAATCCCTTGGCGACTCGTCACTCTCACATCGTGAACGGTGAGCCCTGCTCCCGGTCACGGCTGGTGTTCCGCGCCGGCCTCGGCAGACCTTGGCGGTGGTAGCAGCGAACGGAATCGTCGCGGAGAGGAGCGAATGCGATGACAGACACCCTGACCGATATTCCCACCGCACCCCTTCGGCTCGCACGGCCCGTCCCGGTCGCGCGGGCGACCTCGGCCCGCCCGGTCCCGGTGACCGGGGCCGCGAGCGAGTGGCATGAGGCGAAGACGGTGCTCGTCACCCGCGTCGCCGGCCCGCAGCAGTTGGTGACCGTCCCGCGGCTGGTCGTTCCTATCGGGTTCGGCCAGTTGGCGTTTCGTATCTCGTCGCGGACGCCGGAAGCCGGCGATCTGGTGCGCGACGGCCGGGTGCTGGTCCAGGCCGGTGATTGGCGCGGTCATCCGGCGCTGGGATCCCACCAGCGCCAGGGACACGCGCAGGTGGTGACCGCGGGCACGCTGGTGTCGTTCGTTCAGGCCGAGATCGAGGCCAAGTATCGGTGGCGAATTCCGCTGGCGAAGTTCGGCCACCGGCTGGCGCGGGGAAATGCCCCCTACGGCGACGTCGTCGTTCTCGTCACGGTGCAGGAGTCTCCGTCCCGGATGCTGCCACCGTCGCCCTGACCGACGCCAGACTCATGTCGCCGAACGAAGCGATGCCGCCGGGGTGGCGATCGGCCCGGCGGCATCGCAACGACTTTCGCGCAGCCCGTCATGCCGTCGGCCTACGCGCGGGCCGGCGCCGGGCAGGACGTCGGCCGCACTTCTCTGTTACCCGCTCCGCTATCGTCAGCAAACCTTCAGCGCTCGGATTTGAATCACAATCGCCGGTTGGGCGGAAGTATTCGATCGACGTTTCCCTCCACGTCACCGAGGGTGCACCGAGTCGACGAACGGCATGCCGCCACTGCGCGCGGCGGGTTTGCTGCCGCGGGTCGCTGAGAAGTCGGGAACGATCGGGACATCACCGAGGTGAGGAGTTCGCCGCCTGCTCCTGGATGCGGGGGAAGGGTTGTTCGGCTTCGAGGAGGTAGGCCAGTTCGATCAGCGTGCGCTCGTCGCCGTATGCGGCCGACAGTTGCACGCCGACCGGCAGGCCGTCGGGGGTGCGGCCCATGGGGAGCGAGACGGCGGGGGTGCCCGCGATGTTGTTCACCGGCGTATAGCTGACGTAGCGGGTGAGCCGGTCGATGAGTTCGGGGAAGGGGACCGTCGGTGCGATGTGGCCCAGCGGCGGCGTCGTGTGCGAGAGTACCGGCGACACAACGACTTCCAGGTGGGTGAACATTCGCGCGTAGGTGGCCGGGATGCGTCGCAGCCGGCGCAGTGCCGCCGGTGTGCGGTGCAGGTTGCGCCGGTGATGGGCGCGCAGTCCGCGCGTGAGTCCGTCGGTGGCGGCGGCGTCGAACGAGCGATCCAGGATGAGCTTGCCCGTGCTCACCGCGAGGTCGGCCAGCAGCGCCCAGTATTGGACGAAATCGGCGGCGAACTCCTCGGTGACCGGGAGCGCGATCGGTTCGACGACGTGCCCGGCCTTTTCCAGCAGCGTGGCGGTGTGCTCGACCGCGGCCCGGGTGGGTGCGTCGACCTCGGCGCCGGTGACGCTGTGCATGACCAGACCGACTCGCAGCCGTCGTCGCGCCGGGCCTCGGACTTCGCCGATGGGGGCGAGTTTCGGGTTGCGCCAGACGTTCTCGGCCGCGGCGACGAATGCCGCGGTGTCACGTACGGTACGGGTGAGCACGCCTTCGGAGATCATGCGGATCGGCAGGCTCCGCACCTGTTCGCCGTCGATGTGGCGGCCGCGGCTCGGCTTGAGTCCGACGAGTCCGCCGCATGCGGCGGGGATGCGGATGGATCCGCCGCCGTCGTTGGCGTGCGCGATCGGGACCACGCCCGCCGCGACGAGTGCGGCCGACCCGCCGGACGAGGCGCCGACCGAGCGGTCCAGATCCCACGGATTGCGTACGGGCGGTTCGGTCATGAATTCGGTGGTGGCGTTGAAGCCGAACTCCGGCAATCGCGATTTACCGAGCAGCGTCAGCCCGGTGCCGAGCAACTGGTCGGTGTAGGCGCCGTTCTTCGCGGCGGGCCGCGCCCGGAACGCCTCGCTGCCGTGGTTGGTCGGCAGGCCCGCGACGTCGGAATTGTCCTTCACGAATGTCGGCACGCCGTAGAGGTCGGCATCGGAGCGCGAGTGGTAGCGCGGAGCGTCGTAGATCGCGCAGGCGACGGCGTCGAGTTGCGGGTCGACCGCGCGCGCCCGCTCGATGGCGGCGGCGGCGAGTTCCTGCGGGCTGACCGAGCCGTCGCGGACCAGTCCGGCGAGGGCGACCGCGTCGTGCTCGCCGAGCGCATCGTCGCGAAATGCGTGAAGGGACGTCA
The DNA here is from genome assembly GCF_963869435.1 of Nocardia violaceofusca NBRC 14427. NCBI lineage: Bacteria > Bacillati > Actinomycetota > Actinomycetes > Mycobacteriales > Nocardiaceae > Nocardia > Nocardia violaceofusca. Next base: position 2,465 of record NZ_CAWMPM010000042.1, on the reverse strand, counting down.
TGGCGGCTGAGTCTAGAAGAATTTACAGACTCTGCCCAGAGGGAAACTGTAAGGAGTTACAGAGATGGCCTAGGGTGGGCCGCGTGACTCCGCGCCGCCACCGCCCCAGCGCTCAGGCTCGCCGCGAAGCCCTGCTCGCGGCCGCTGTCGAAGTCACCGCGGCCGTGGGTGTGGCCGGAGTGACCCACCGCGCGGTCACCGAAAGAGCCGGCCTGCCGCTCACCACCGTCGGCTACTTCTTCGACTCGATCGACGCGCTGACCGAGGAAGCGCTGCGCGTCTACACCGACGCCGACGCCGATACCCAGGTCGCGCTCGCCGAGGCGCTGGCCGAGGCGCACAGCACACCCGACGAGATCGCCGCCGCGCTGTCGTCGGCCGCGACCCCGCGCTCGCCGGAGACACCGGCGTTGTTCGAGGCCTATCTGCACGCCGCGCGGCACCCGGAGTTCCGCGACGCCGCCGCGCGGGCACTGGATGCCGCACGCCGTGCCGCCGCCGCGGGCGTTCGCGCGGCCGGATCGCCGGAACCCGACACGGCCGCACCGGCATTCACCGCCCTGGCGCACGGGTTGGCGCTGCACGAAATGGCCGTCCCGGGCACGCTGCCGCCGGATTCGGTGCATGCGGCGTTCCGTGCGCTGTTTCTGGGGTTCCTGCTCGACAACGGACATGTCGAGCTGGCTCTGCGACTGCGGCGACAAGGGTCGGTGGACGTCGATCCGGCCGAGGATGATGGGCGATCTGCCGAACCCGATGCCTGACAAAGGTTTTCGCTCACGCGTGCGGGGGATGCCGATTTCGCTCGACGCCGAACGGCGCCAGGTGCTTACCTGACGGCGTTCGAGTTGGTGGGCCGACGTCCGACATGCGCCTCTCGGCGAGTGGTCGCTCGAAGCGGCGAATGGGGCGCGGCCGCCCGCCTTGTTGGCATCTTCAGGCACGGAATCGGCTCCGCTGTCATCTACGAAGCGTGACCACGGCGAACTTCTTCCGAGCGTAGGCCCCGCCCCTATACACCTATTGACGTCGCGGAATGCCGCCCCTAGCATTCCTACGCAAGCGTAGAAAACACTCTACGCAACCGTAGAAAAGGAGCTGTGATGGCGACGCTGCGTGAATGGCTGTTTCTGCCCGAGGTGGAGCCGCCGGAGGATTACGGCTTCTTCGGACCCGACTCCGTCGCATGGAAGGTGTGGAGTTATCCGACGAGTTTGTCGCTCGGCTTCCAGCGAGCCGTGGTGATCGAAGAGCTCGATCCGGCGCTGATCGCGGCGGTGGACAAGACCAGTGCCATCTACAGTCGGCCGCGAACTCGCTACGACCGGACACTGCGGTATTTCGCGATGGTCTTGTTCGGTGACAGCCGGTCGACGGCGAAGGCGGCCGACGTGCTCGTCAAGGTGCATTCCAAGGCGGTGGGTATCGATCCGGTGACGGGCGGCAGCTACGACGCCAACGATCCGCAGTCGCAGTTGTGGATTCATCTGACCGCGTGGCATTCGATATTGATCACCTACGAGAAGTACGGTCCCGGGCGGCTGTCGGAGGCCGAGGAGAATCAGTTCTGGGAGGAGTGCGCTCGCGCTGCCGAGTTGCAGACGTGCGACCCCGCCGATGTACCGAGGACCCGGGAGGGCGTCCGGGAATATTTCGAACGAATTCGGCCGGAGTTGATCGGTTCCGACATCGCGCGAAAGGCGATGCGGCACCTGCTGCGAGCGGATGTGATGCTGCCGCCGATGCCGTTCGTGGTCAGGCCGTTCTTCACGATCGTGGCGGCGTTCCTGCGGCGCGCGACGCTGGCCACGATGCCGCGGTGGATGCGGGAGATGGCCGGCTTGCCGACCAACCGGGGGCTGGATCTGCTGATCGTTCCGCCGATCAGCGCGATAGTCACCCTGATCAGCATGAATGTGTGGCTCCAGATCGTGCTCCTGCGTTTCTTGTCTCCCATGACGGTCGATATCGCGGCGCCGGTGTTGATGAAGATCGCGCCGGTGGCTCCCGTGACGACGACGCCGCGAGAGGCGCAGAAGCGGTACGGGTATGCGATTCCCGCTGCGGCGCATCATGAGCTGCGTGAAAAGCAGCGCAACCGGGTGTTGAACAAAGGGCTGGCACCCGGTGACGAGGGGCTCATCGAATCCGAACCCATCCTCGGTCGGATGGCCTGAGAGCGGGGAGTAAGCGTGTTGACAGAATTTCTCGATCGGCAGCTGAGTTTCCGCCAGATGCTGTATCTCGCGATCATGGCAGCTGTCGTGGTCGGCATTCCGTACTTCGGCATCGGCCTGATCTGGCTGTGGACTCATCACGATCATCTGGGTGAGCTGCACGGGTTCGACAAACTCTTTTCCGTCATCGGAGAAATAATCGCGTGGCCGCCGTTGGTGATTTCCGACATCACCCTGAGGTGACCGGAGGAAACGGCTCGGGACATGAACGGCCCGGTGGCACCTGGT